>NZ_CP184360.1:1298400-1623000 GCF_048595755.1 Luteococcus struthionis | reverse complement strand
CAGCGTGGAGAGCTTCAGCGTGAGGTCGGCCTGCCGTCCCACCCCGGCCTCACCGACCGCGCGCAGCAGTTCCATCTGGGCCTGGGCGGCGGCACGGGCCTGCTCGCGGTCCTGGGCTCGCGGCAGGAGCAGTTCCAGGGTGGCCAGCATCCCCTTCTGGTGGTTGTCGCGAATCAGGTCGATGGCTTCGCCGGTGTCCTCGGCGGCAATGAAGCGACGGGCCACCTCTCGTGCAGCGGGGGTGCCGGTGACCAGTCTGCGGGTTCGCTCCGATTCGCTGGCACGCTGCAAGACCTGGCTGAAGGCCCCGAACGGCCGGGTGAACTCGCGCTCAGTCATCCCTCACCTGCCCCAGGTGGAAGCGCAGGTCGGCCAGGCAGCCGGCCAGGATCTCCTCGCGCTCGGCCCGTGAATCAGCCTTGCGAGTGTTCACCTCCAGGACCACGTGGCCCTGGTAGGCACGTTCGGCCAGCTTCTGGAGCACCTCGAAGGCCCGCTGGTCGCCCTCACCCGGCAGCAGGTGTTCGTCCTTGAGGGAGCCTGCCCCGTCTGTGATGTGGACGTGGCGCAGCCGGGGCCCCCACTGCTCCAGGTAGTCAAGCGACTGCTGCTTGGCCGTCGAGGCATGCGACAGGTCCAGCGTCAGATGTTCGTAACCCATCTCGGTGGGGTCCCAGCTGGGCACATAGGCCTGGAAGGGAGTGCCGGGCGTGCGCCACGGGTACATGTTCTCCACCGCGAAGGTGATGCCCGTCTCCTGGTTCAACCGGCGGATCCCCTCGACGAAGGTGCGGGCGTAGTTGGCCTGCCACCGGAAGGGTGGGTGGACCACCACGACGTCGGCGCCGAGACGCACGGCGGCCTCGGCGGAACGCTCGAGCTTCTCCCACGGGTCGGAGCCCCAGGTCGCCTGGGTGACCAACAGGGTGGGGGCATGGATCGACAGCACCGGAACCTGGTGGTAGTCACGCAAGGCCTCCACCCGATCGATGTCGGCCGCGATGGGGTCGATGCCCACCATCACCTCCACGCCATCCCAACCGAGGGCGGCCGCGACCTCGAAACCCGAGGCGGTCGACTCCGGGTAGACCGAACTGGTGGACAGGCCCACCTTGGCCGGGCTGGTTCCCGTGGGCGCTTCCAAGGGCGGCGTCACGTCGGCCTCGACGACTTCAGGGTCTGCGCTGGTCGGTTCCACGAGATCCAAACTAGCCGCTGCCTGTGACAGTTGTGCGCACACCGCCCGCGTCGTGCCGTCCGTCCCGGTGGGGGATGCCGCACGTGGCGGGTAGGGTGCCGCCGTGAGCCCCGTGGATGTCGAGATCAAGCGCCCCTTCCCCCGCACCTGGGTCGAATTCGTCGACCCGGCCGCCGAGCAGCAGGTGCTGCGCTGTGACCTGACCTGGCTCACCTCCAACTACCAGTGCACCTTCGGCCGCGGCTGCCGGGGCATCGACGCCGATCAGCCCGACGACGGCTGCTGCGTGTTGGGCGCCCACTTCAGCGAACCGGCCGATGAGCAGCGGGTCGCCGAGCACGTCGCGCGCCTGACGCCGCAGACCTGGCAGAACCATGCCCTGGGCAAGGATGACTGGGCCGTCGACGACCCCGACCACGAACCCGACGAGGACGACGAGGACGCCTTGCCGGGCCGCAAGACCCGGGTGCTCGACGGGGTGTGCATCTTCGCCAACCGCCCCGGCTTCCCGGGAGGACAGGGCTGCGCCCTGCACGCACTGGCCCTGCGTGAGGGAATCAGCCCCATCACCACCAAGCCCGACGTGTGCTGGCAGCTGCCCATCCGTCGCACCTACCGCCACATGGAGCATGCCGACGGCACCCCGTGGCTCGAGATCACCATCGGTGAGTACACCCGCGACGGCTGGGGCGCCGGCGGGGCCGACCTGGACTGGTACTGCACCTCCAATCCCGAGGCCCACACCGCGGCCCAACCGCTCTACCTGACCAGCCGTGACGAGCTGGTCGAGCTGATGGGCCAGCCCGCCTACCAGGAGCTGTGCCGGCTGGCCGAAGAGCACCTGGCACACGGCCCGGCACGCCACCCGGCCAGCCCCACCGAGGGCTGAGCGAGACCTCGCGGCACAACATCATCCCTTGCCGGAGCGTGTTTGGTCGCCCCGGTTTCGTGATCGCCCACCGCGCCCGACAGAATGTGGTCATGCATCTCGACCATCTAGTGTTCGCAGCCGGACCCAATGGCCTCAAAGCCGAGGTCGAGCGTCTCGGCGACATGCTGGGCGCAGAGTTCAAGGACGGCGGTTTCCACCCGCGCTTCGGCACCCGCAACCACATCCTGCCGCTGGCAGATGATCGCTACCTGGAGGTGGTGGAGGTGCTGGAGCACCCCGCCGCGGAGAAGGCCTTGTTCGGTCAGGCCGTGCGTCGTCGCACCGAGATGGGCGGCGGCTGGCTCGGCTGGGTGGTCACGGTCGATGACCTGGCCCCCTATGAGGAACGTCTGGACCGCAAGGCCGTCGAGGGTTCCCGCCACTTCCCCGACGGACGACTGCTCGAGTGGAGGCAGATCGGCATCAAGGGCCTGATGGCCGACCCGCAGCTGCCGTACTTCCTGAAGTGGGAGTCCGACCATTCGCTGCTGCCGTCCGCCCTGGACGGCGAGATCGACGTCATCGGCATGGACATCGCCGGTTCGCTGCCCCGCATCGAGGACTGGATGGGCCTCGAGCTGGGCGAGGAGTTCGACGGCGTGAAGCTCAACTTCACGGCCCCCAACGGCCAGCCGGGCATCGACGTGGTCACCTTCGACACCCCCAACAAGGGCGTCGTGCGGATCTGACCCCCACGCCTGGACCACACTGATCGGTGCATCCCGCAAGGGCTGCACCGATTTTTGTCAGAGCGCTCCCCTAGTCTCTGCAACGTGGCGAAGACGAAGGAAGATGCGTGGGTCTGCACCGAGTGTGGCTGGACCTCGGTGCGGTGGGTCGGCAAGTGCGGCGAGTGTCAGGCCTGGGGCAGCGTCGCCGAACGTGGCGCCCCGAAACTGGCCGAGGTGGCCTCCAATGTGCCGGTGGCCAAGGCAGTCCCGATCGGCCAGGTGCCCACCAACACGACGCAGCGACACCTGACCGGCATCGGTGAACTCGACCGGGTGCTGGGTGGCGGACTGGTGCCCGGCGTGGTCGCCCTGCTGGCGGGAGAGCCGGGGGTCGGCAAGTCCACCCTGCTGTTGGAGGTGGCCGCCAAGTGGGCCGGCAAGGGACGCCGCACGCTGTACGTCACCGGCGAGGAGTCGGCCGCCCAGGTTCGGCTGCGCGCCGATCGCACCGGTGCGCTGGACGAGCAGCTCTACCTGGCCGCAGAGAATGACCTGGGGACGGTGCTGGGGCACATCGAAGAGGTGGAACCCAGCCTGCTGGTGCTCGACTCGGTGCAGACCGTGGGCACCGCCCAGGCCGATGGTGCCCCCGGCGGCGTGACCCAGGTGCGCGAGGTGACCGCAGCCTTGGTCCGGGTGGCCAAACGCCGGGGCATGGCGGTGATGATCGTCGGCCACGTCACCAAGGACGGCAACATCGCCGGGCCACGAACCATGGAGCACCTGGTGGACGTGGTGCTCAACTTCGAGGGCGATCGTCATTCGGGTTTCCGCATGGTGCGCGCCACCAAGAACCGCTTCGGCCCGGCCGACGAGGTGGGCTGTTTCGAGATGAGCGAGAAGGGCATCGTCGAGGTGCCCGATCCGTCGGGGCTGTTCACCACCCACCACGAGGAGCCGGTGCCGGGAACCTGTGTCACCGTCACCATGGAGGGACGCCGGCCGCTGCTGGCCGAGGTGCAGGCCCTGGTGGCGCCCTCCCCCAATGAGAAGAATCCACGACGCACCACCAACGGTGTGGAGAGTTCCCGAGTGGCCATGATCCTCGCGGTGCTGGAGACCAAGGCCCGCATCGGACTGAGCTCCAAGGACGTCTACGTGGCCACGGTCGGCGGCGCCAAGGTGGCCGACCCGTGCGCCGACCTCGCGATCGCCGTCGCGGTGGCCTCGGGGCAGCTGGGCGTCAACTTCCCCAAGCGGGTGCTGGCGGTCGGCGAGGTCGGCCTGGCCGGCGACCTGCGCCGCACTCCCGGCTTGGAACGACGGCTGCAGGAAGCGGGGCGGTTGGGCTTCGAGCTGGCCATCGTTCCGGCACGTTCCAGGGACACGACGCAGAAGGTGCCCAACCTGGGAGCGCTGAAGGTGGTGGAGGTGGCCAGCGTCGCCGAGGCCCTGGGGGTCCTGGGACTCAAGCGCCAACCCCGCGGATGACCCTGCCCCGAGAACCAATCGGCCCGCCATGGTGGCTGCATGGCGGGCCGATCGGTGAGTCCCTGCTGACAAGGCAGGAGATTAGGGCGTCCCCTCGACAAGCTCGGGGACCGGGTGGACGGGTTCGAGGGCCGGGAGGCGAATCAGTTGGCGCTGATCCTCTCGGTGTGGACGCGTTCGGCGGGCACCCCGGCGGCCGTGGTGGCCTCCTCGAGCGCCGTCACCATCCCGGGCGGTCCACACACGTAGATGTCGGGAATCTCTTCCTCGTCGTCGATCTCGCCCAGACCGGCGCGCAGCACGTCGACGGCAGACCCCTCGACGTAGTTGAACCTCTCGTCCTGGGCCGTCACGTCGCCCTCGGGATGCCAGACCGCCACCGTCACCGACAGCTCCGGCAACTGGTCGAGCAGTTCGCCGATCTCCTCGGCGCCGAACAGGTCCTCGGCGGTGTTCACCCCCAGCACCAGGCGTGCTTCCTGCGGGTCTCCCCACTCGGCCATCCTGCGCAGCATGCTCAACAGCGGCGCCAGACCGCAGCCTCCGCCAACGAACCAACGCGGACGCATGCCGTTCTCCTCCAGACCGAAGGTGCCCTGGGGGCCTTCCAGCTCCAGCACGTCGCCCTCGCGGGCCTGCGTGTCCAGGTAGGTGGAGAACAGGCCTCCCTCCCGGATGTGGATGAGGAATTCCAGCGTGCCATCCCAGTTGGAGACATTGCTCATCGAGTAGGCGCGCAACTCACTGCGCCCAGGCACCCGCACCTGCATGTACTGCCCGGCCTCGAACTCGGCCGCCGAACCGGTCAGCTCGTCCTCGGCCAAGGTCATCGTCAACTTCACGATGTGCGGGGTCAGTCGTTCGATGGAGGTGATCTCCGCCTCCCGCTGCGCGGGGGCCTGCTCGATCAGCCGCGACGAGTCGAAGGGCAGCGCCACGTCCAGATCGCTGGTGGGCTCGGCGCAGCACATCAGCGCCGACCCCTCCGGAGCACTGGCGCCCAGGGCGTCGTCCTCGAAAGGCCTCAAGTGGTACTCGCCGCTGGTGACCTGCGCCACGCAGGTGCCACAGGTTCCCTTGCCACACAGTGAGGGCAGGATGATGTCGGCCTGCTTGGCGGCCTCCACCACCGACTGACCCGGCTCGGCATTGACCACACGTTCGTCACCGTCGGTGGTGACCATCCGCACCTGGCAACTCATGCGCCCGCCATCGCGAGCTGGAGGTCCTCGGTGGGATCGCCCAGCGGCTTGAGGGCGAACTTCTCCGACAGCACCTCGACCACCGCAGGGGTGAGGAAGACCGGAAGGGTCGGCCCCAGCCGGATGTGCTTGATGTCCAGCGCCAGCAGGGTGAGCAGCACGGCCGCGGCCTTCTGCTCGAACCAGCTGATGAACAGGCTCAACGGCAGGTCGTTCACGCCGCAGTCGAAGGCCTCCGCCAGGGCGAGGGCCACCTTGACCGCGGTGAAGGAGTCATTGCACTGGCCGACGTCCAGCAGGCGCGGCAGTCCCGCAACGGTGCCGTAGTCCTTGCCGTTGACCCGGAACTTGTTGCAGCCCATGGTCAGCAGGATGGTGTCGTCGCCCGACTTCTCCGCGATCTCGGTGTAGTAGTTGCGGCCGGGCTTGGCGCCGTCGCAACCACCGATCACCAGGAAGCGGCTGATGTCGCCGGCCTTGACGGCCTCGACGATGGCGTCGGCATGCGAGAGCACCGAATCGTGGCCGAACCCGACGGTGATGGTGCGTTCGGGATCGGTGACGGTGAAACCGGGCAGCGCCTTGGCGGCCTTGACAACCATGCCCAGGTCCTTGTGCTCCAGGTGGCGCACGCCGGGCCAACCGACCGGGCCCATGGTGAAGATGCGGCTTCGGTAGGAGGGCTGCGGCTCGATCAGGCAGTTGGAGGTCATCACGATCGGGCCGGGGAAGGCGGCGAACTCGTCGTGCTGGTTCTGCCAGGCGCTGCCGTAGTTGCCGGCCAGGTGCGGGTACTTGTTCAGACCCGGGTAGCCGTGTGCCGGAAGCATCTCGCCATGGGTGTAGACGTTGATCCCGGTGTCCTTGGTGGCCTCCAGGATCGCGACCAGGTCTCCCAGGTCGTGTCCGCTCACCAGGACGGCCTTGCCCTCGACGGGTGTGACGCGCACCTGGGTGGGGACGGGATTGCCGAAGACGCCGGTGTTGGCGGCATCCAGCATCGCCATCACCTTGAAGTTCAGCTGCCCGATCTCCAGGGCATGGGCCAGCAGCGTGTCCAGGTCGGTGGCGGGATCGCCCAGGAAGGCCAGCGCCTGTTCGATGCCGGCATCCGTCTCGTCGCTGCGGTAGCCGAGCACGTGGGCGTGGTGGGCGTAGGCGCACACGCCCTTGAGGCCGTAGAGGTTCAGATTGCGCACGCCGGTGACGTCGGCACCCAGCACGTCGATGTTGGCGTCGACGCGCACCTCGGGTGCCTGGCGCAGCAGGGCCGCCATTCCGGTGGCGGGCATGAACTGGGCAGCACCCTTCAGCTCGACGGGCTGCTGGCCCGCGTCGAGGCAGGCCTGCTCGTAGCGCTGCTTGAGCTCGTCGCGCAGCTGGGCGGCCTCGCCGATCATCTTCTGGAAGGTGGTGGCGTTGAAGTTCACGTTGGTGAGGGTGGTGAAGACCCAGTAGGAGGCGCGATGGGCCCAGCTCTGGTCGGCCTGGCCCAGCTCGCGCAGCCGTACGGCGTACTGGCCGATGCCCTCGCACAGCGTGATCAGGATGTCCTGGAGGGTTGCGGTGCGGTCATCCTTTCCGCAGTTGCCCTTGATCGAGTGACAGCCGAGCAGCAGGTTGTCGCTGCGGTCGGTCTGTTCGCACTGGTAACAGAACATGGGTTCTCGCTCACTTGGTAGACGACACCGATTGACACGGCTTACACCAGCGAAATTACCCGTGGCCTCCTGAGTGCGTCAAACAAGGCAAGCCTCAACCCCAAGCGGCACTACGATCGAGCGCATGGCCACCTCCCCGACCGACATCCAGGCCCGCCCGCGGCGTTACATGGCCCTGCTGGCCCCCGGCACTCCGCTGCGCGAGGGCCTTGAACGGATCCAGAAGGGCCGCACCGGGGCGCTGGTCGTGCTGGGCAGCAATCCCAAGGTGGAGAGCATCTCCACCGGCGGCTTCGCCCTCGACGTCCAGTTCACCCCCACCGCGCTGCGCGAGCTCGCCAAGATGGACGGCGGCATCATCGTCTCCTCCGACTTCGAGCGCATCCTCGCCGCGGGCGTCCACTTCGTCCCCGACGGCAGCATCCCCACCTCGGAGACCGGCACGCGCCACCGCACCGCGGACCGCACGGCACGCCAGACCGGCATGCCCGTGGTCACGGTCTCCGCGTCGATGAGCACCATTGCCCTCTTCCTGGACAGGGAGCGACACGCCATCGAGAGCTCCGAACAGATCCTCTCCCGCGCCAACCAGGTGATCGCCACCCTGAGCCGATACCGGGAGCGCCTGGCCGAGACCACGCGCATCCTCTCCACGCTGGAGGTGCACGACCAGGTCACCATCAAGGACGTGGCGCTGGTCGCCCAGCGCGTCGAGATGATCCGCCGACTCGATCGCGAGATGCGCGTCTACGTCGCCTCGCTCGGCGTCGACGGGCGACTGCTCGACATGCAGCTCTACGAGCTGACCCATCGCGTCGACGAGCTGGCCACCTTGATCGAGTTGGACTACAGCCCGGAGGGTGAACAGGAGCACCACTTCCGGGTCGGTGCCCTGGAGGGGCTGACCTCGGCCGAGCTGATGGAGCTCTCCACGGTGGCCCGCACCATGGGCTTCGGCGACGACCACCTGGAGACCCGGGTGTGCCCGCGTGGACACCGTCAGGTGGCGCAGCTGGCACGCGTTCCGCAGGGCCTGGGCCGACGCGTGGTGGAACACTTCGGCAGCCTGCAGGCGCTCTTCGGGGCCCGCACCGCCGAGCTGCTGGAGGTGGAGGGGATCGGCGCCGACCGCGCGCGCTTGCTCCGCGAGGGACTGGCACGCCTGGCCGAGTCCGCCTACAGCGACCGACTGGACTGAACCACCCCGCCCCAGAGGGTCAGGAGGTCGGCCCGGGCACCGCCCCGTCCGCCGATGGCAGGAGTTGGTCTTGCCTGCTGGCGATCTCCGAACGGATGGCCCGCAGGACGGCCCTGGTGCCCGAGCGCCGCAGCGGTGCCGGCGCCAGGGCAGCGACGAAGGTCCTGGTCAGGCGCACCTGGCCGGCCAAGACTTGGGCCAGCTCCGGCTGCTGGCGGGCCAGGAAGTCCGGCAGCAGCCCCAACCCTGCGCCGTTGCGGGTGGCCGCCAGCTGGAAGTGGACGCTCGGGGAACCGGTGGTGATCGGATGGGGCAGCGGCAGGCTCAGGTCCTCGACCTGCATCAACCCCTCGATGTAGTAGATCAACCCGTGGTGGCGCAGGTCCGCCGTCGAGCTGGGGGTACCGCGACGCTGCAGGTAGTCGCGGCTGCCATAGAGGCCCAGCGTGTAGTCGCTGAGCTCGAGCACGCCGGTGCGGCGTGCGGCCGAGCGTGCCAGTCCGATCTCGATGTCGGCCGAGCTGCCCTGCAACAGGGGGCGCGTGGCCGTGGTCACCTCGATGGCCAGCCGCGGGTGCCGGCGCTGCACACGGGCGATGGCAGGGGCGACGATGCAGGCGCAGAAGGCCTCCGGACCACTGATCCGCACCAGGCCAGTCAGGTCTTCCGGGTCGCCGCTGGAGCTCGCCTCGGCCAGTGACCGCTCGATCTGTTCGGCCGACTTGAGCAGGGCCCTGCCCCGCTCGGTGAGGTAGGTGCCGTTGGCTCCGCTGCTGAGCACGGCCGCCCCCACGTCGCGTTCCAGCTGGTGCAGGCGGCGCGCAACCGTGGTGTGGTTGAGGCCAAGCACCTTGGCGGCGCCGCTCAGCGTTCCCGCCCGCGCCACCTCCAGCAGGATCACCAGATCGTCGGCCCTCATGCCCCGGATTCTCTCCAACTGTGCATTCGTGCACAACGGGGTGGCGACTTTGTCCATTGCCAGCACCCTCCGCCACGGCGCAGCATGGCTCGCAATCGTCTGCCAACACCCAACGGAGGGCTGCAGCAATGCGCATTGCATGGATCGGACTCGGAAACATGGGCGCACCCATGTCAGGACGTCTCGTCGAAGCCGGTCACGAGGTCACCGGCTTCGACCTGTCCCCCGCGGCACGGGAGGCTGCGGAGCAGGCCGGGGTGAGGACGACGGCATCGGCTGCTGAGGCCGTCGAGCAGGCCGAACTGGTCTTCCTGATGCTGCCGAATGGGACCTTGGTGCGCCAGGTGCTCGAGGACGGGGTGCTGGACGCCTCCCCCGCCGATGCGATCTTCGTCGACAGCTCCACCACCGACATCGAGGACGCGGTGACCAACCACACGCTGGTGACGGGCACCGGACGCCGCTTCGTCGACGCTCCGGTCTCCGGCGGGATCTCCGGGGCCGCCGCGGGCACGCTGACCTTCATGCTTGGCTGCACCGAGGACGAGTCGGCCGATTTCGTCGAGGTCATCGAGGTCTTGGCCGGGCGCATCTTCCACCTGGGCCGTCCCGGCTTGGGGCAGGCCGCCAAGATCGTCAACAACATGATGCTGGGGATCAGCTTGGCGGGCACCTGCGAAGGGGCGGTGCTGGCCGAGCGGCTGGGCCTGGACAGCAGCCAGTTCCAGCAGCTGGCAAGCGTCTCCTCGGGCGACAGCTGGGCTCTACGTACCTGGTACCCGGTTGCCGGAGTGGTCGAGACCGCCGCGGTGAACCGCGACTTCGCCGGGGGCTTCTCAGTGGACCTGATCAAGAAGGACCTGGGATTGGCACTCAATGCCGGCCGATCCACCAACACTCCCCTGCCGCACGCGGAGTCGGTGGCGGCCTCGATGGAGGCCCTCAGCCAGGCCGGTCACGGCCAGCTCGACTGCTCCGTGCTGGTGCGCACCATCGACCAGACCCTCCCGACGGCTCAGACCGACGGCCGAGAAGGAATGGGCCAGTCGTGATCCTCGGTCTCGTCGGCATCATCGTTTCCCTGCTGGTGCTCATCGCACTGGCCTACCGCGGCGTCTCGGTGGTGCTGGCGGCGCCCATCTGCGCCTTCTTCGCCATGTCCATGTCGGGCGCACCCCTACTGCCCGGCTACACCGAGATCTTCATGCCGGCACTGGGCAACTTCGTGCGCAACTATTTTCCCCTGTTCGCCACCGGGGCCATCTTTGGTGGCCTGATGACGGCCGCGGGCTATTCACGCGCCATTGCCGAGGTGCTGGCGCGGGCCTTTGGCGCCAAGCACGCGCTGGCAGCCACCGCCCTCACCTCCGGGCTGCTCACCTACGGCGGGATCTCCACCTTCGTGGTGGTCTTCGTGATGTTCCCGCTGGGGCTCGAGCTCTTCCGGGCCGCCGACATTCCGCGACGGCTGATGCCCTCCACCATCGCGGTGGGCAGCCTGACCTTCACCATGACCGCGCTGCCGGGAAGCCCCCAGATCCAGAACATCATTCCGGGCAATGCCTTCGAGACCAGTGCCTTCGCCGCCCCCGGCCTGGGCCTGCTGGGTGGCGCCGTCATGCTCTTCGGTTCCCTCGCCTACCTGGGCTTTCGTCGTCGCCAGCTGGCCAGCGCCGGTGAGCACTTCCAGACCCCGACGCAGGCCGACGCCCGAGGCGGCGCCACCGCCGGCGGGGCTGCACCGGGCGGGGAATCGGCCAAGGCCCTGCTCACCCCCGCACATCCCGGGCTGGCCTTCATCCCCCTGGCGGTGATGTTCCTGGTCAACCTGGTCTTCACCATGTGGGTGCTGCCCAGCATGAACTGGGACTTCCTGGCCGAGGAGCCGTACAAGGGCGCGACGCTGGGCAACCGCATCGCCATCTGGGCAGCCCTGGTGGCCATGCTGGCCTCGGTGCTGTCGGTGTTGCTGTTGAACATCGGCAACCTGGCACTGATGGCCCAGGTGATGGGCGACAGCGTCAAGAATGCCTTCGTTCCCATCCTGTCCACCGCCTCCGAGGTGGGCTACGGCGCCGTGATCGCGGGCGTGGCGGCCTTCGCACTGATCCGTGACGGCATCATCGAGGTGAGCGGGAATGCGCTGGTGGCCTCCGCCGTGGCCACGTCGGTGATCTCGGGAATCACCGGATCGGCATCGGGTGGCATGACGATCGCGATGAATGCCCTGGGTGAGGACTTCAAGCGAATGGCCCTGGAGCAGGGCATCGGCCTCGAGGCGATGCACCGCATCACGGCCATGGCCTCCGGTGGTCTGGACTCCATGCCCCACAACGGGGCCGTCATCACCCTGCTGCTGGTGTGTGGTCTCACCCACCGCGAGTCCTACCGGGACGTCTTCGTGGTGACCCTGGTGATCCCGGTGCTCACCGTGATCGCCCTGATCCCGATCGCGCTGACGCTTGGTTCCTTCTGAACAGGTTCCTTCTGAACAGGTTCCTTCTGAACCAGACACCGACGAGGGTCAGCCGCGCAGGTTGATCACCAAGGTGTCACTGGCGCTACCGTCCAGGCCGGCGGTGGCCCGGTAGGTGCCGGGCCGCAGTACGTCGTCACGCAGCGTGCAGTCCTTGGCAGAACGTTTGACCGGCCAGGTGGCCGAGGCACCCCACTGCTTGCCCGCCCCAAGGGTGGTCTTCCCCTTGGGCGCCCAGGCCGGGCAGTGCGCGGTGGTCCAGATGCGATCGGCACCCGAGGTGACCTCCACGCTGATCGGGGTCCGCGCCAGGTCGAGCTGGCAGTCGGACTGGCCGGTGTTGGTGATGCCGATCGACAGCTTCGCGGCACCGCCAACCTTCTGCTGCTGCTCGCCCTGCACCGAAAGCTTCAGGTCGGAGGCCGAACAGGTCGTGGGACGACTCGGTGTGGGCGTTGGGGTGACGCTGGGTGTCGCGGACGCGCTGGGGGTGGCGGAAGCACTGGGCGTCGACGAGGCGCTGGCCGAGGGCGTGTCGCTCTGCGACGGTGTGGCCCCGGGGCCGGCCAAGGAGGCTGGGTTCTTGGGCGTGGCACTGACGGGCCCCTCGTCGCCGCCGCCGAACAGACCCGCCAGCACCCACCAGATCAGCGCCAGCGAGACCAGGGCGGCCGCCAGGACGATTCCGCGCCTGATCCAGTAGGTGTTCTCCGATTCCGGGCCAGTGGGGCGGATCACCGAGTTCATGCCTAGATGGTAGGAGGCGCGGCCGCCAAAGGACCACCACCACGCCGGACACTGGATTCGTCCTCCCACAAGGAAGTCGAGCCGTCCCCATGCCGGCGCACCCCCCTGCGCCAGCGCGCTCCCCCCATGCTGGCGCACTCCCCTTATGCTGGCGCAATGGAAAACCAGCCGGTGGATCGCCAGCAGGTGGTTGACCTGGTGTGCGACTGGTTCGACGAACACCGACGAGACCTGCCGTGGCGGCGCAGCACCCCGTGGGGCGTGATGGTCAGCGAATTCATGCTGCAACAGACGCCCGTGCAGCGAGTGCTGGGTCCTTGGCAGGAGTGGATGCAACGCTGGCCCACCCCCGACGACCTGGCCCAGGAGCCCCCCGGCGCAGCCGTCGCGGCCTGGGGCCGGTTGGGCTACCCGCGCAGGGCCCAGCGCTTGCACCGCGCGGCCACCGCAATCGCCGAGGAGCACGACGGCCAGGTGCCGCGCACGCTGGAGGAATTGCGTGCCCTGCCCGGCGTGGGCCAGTACACCGCCGCGGCCATCCTGTCCTTCGCCTACCAAGGCCGGGCCGTGGTCCTCGACACCAACATCCGCCGGGTGCTGTGCCGGGTGGAACAAGGACGCGAGTTCCCACCCCAGTCGCCGACCGTGGCCGAGTGGCGCGAGGCGGAGAAGTGGCTTCCCGACCAAGCCCCGGCCGCGGCCAAATGGGCCGCAGCCTCGATGGAGCTGGGCGCCCTGGTGTGCACGGCCCGCAGCCCACGCTGCGAGGACTGCCCGGTGCGCGAGTTGTGCGCCTGGCGCGCCGCTGACTACCCCCGGCATGACGGGCCTCCCCGACGGGGCCAGGCCTGGCACGGCACCGACCGCCAGTGCCGCGGGGTGCTGCTGGACCTGGTGCGGCAGAACCCCGACGGGCTCGCGGTGGAGGTGGCGCTGGAGGCCTGGGCGGATCGTGTGCAGGCCGAGCGCAGTCTGCAGGGCCTGCTGGACGACCAGTTGGTGCAGCGCGACGGGGAGCTGCTGCGGCTGTGAGCCGCGGGGCGGGCTGCTAGGGTTGGGCAGCAGCACACGGGAGTCCGGAGCACCGGGCTGAGAGGAAGGTTCAGAACCTTCGACCGTCGAACCTGACCTGGATCATGCCAGCGCAGGAAGGCCTCTAAAGGCAGCCGATGGCCGGCTGTCACCCGTGCCCACACTGAACAAGGGGCACTCACCAATGAGCACCATCACCGAAGACCTCACCCGGCCCGCGACCCGCCGCGGCTGGCGCGTGGTAGACATCGTCGTCGCCGCCGTGCTGGGCATCGCAGTCGGCCTCATCTTCTGGGCCTACAACAACACCATCGCCACCGTCTGGGGTCCCCTCGACGCCGTGCTGCCCGGCCTGGCCGGCCTGATCGCCGGCGTGTGGTTCCTGGGCGGACCGCTGGGCGGCATCATCATCCGCAAGCCCGGGGCGGCCCTGCTGGTGGAGCTGATCGCGGCAACCGTCTCCGTCCTGCCCGGCAACAAGTGGGGCGTCACCACGCTCTACTCGGGCTTCGCACAAGGCTTGGGCGCGGAGCTGGTCTTCGCGCTGGTGCTGTATCGCAAGTGGAATCCCGCCATCGCCGTGGCCGCGGGCATCGGCGCGGGCCTGGGTGCCTGGGTCAACGAGTACATCCTGGGCAACCACGCCATGGGCATGACCTTCAACGTGATCTACCTGGCCTGCGTGATGATCTCCGGCGCCGTGCTGGCAGGTGGCCTGGCCTGGCTGCTGATGCGCGCCCTGGCCGGCGCGGGGGCGCTGGATCGCTTCGCCGCGGGCCACGACAAGCGCTGACCGCTGATCAATGTCGACAGCGCAGGGTTTGTCCGCGCAGGGTTTGACCGAACGGGGGCTGACCGCACAGGGCTGGGGTTGGCGGCACGCGGGCCGTTCCGAGTGGGCGGTGCGTGACGTCAGCTTCCACATCGAGGAGGGTGAACGGGTCCTCCTGCTGGGCGCCTCGGGTGCCGGCAAGTCGACGCTGCTGCATGCGCTGGCCGGTGTGCTGGGTGGCGACGAGGAGGGCACCGAGCAGGGCCGCCTGCTGGTGGACGGCCGCCACCCCACCCGCGCCCGAGGCCAGGTGGGCCTGGTGCTGCAGGACCCCGACTCTCAGGTGGTGCTCGCCCAGGTGGGCGACGACGTCGCCTTCGGGCTGGAGAACCTGGCCGTGCCCCGCGAGCAGATCTGGCCTCGTGTGGGGGCGGCCCTGGAGGCCGTCGGACTGGACGTGAGCCTGGAACGTCCCACCTCGGCGCTCTCGGGCGGCCAGAAGCAGCGGCTCGCGATCGCCGGGGTGCTGGCGATGCAGTCGCGGGTACTGCTGATGGACGAACCGACCGCCAACCTCGATCCGCAGGGCGCCACCGAGGTGCGCAATGTGGTGGCCCGGCTCACCCGGGAGCAGGGCACCACCCTGGTGGTGGTGGAGCATCGCGTGGACCTGTGGGCCGATCTGGTGGACCGTGTCCTGGTGCTGGGCCCCGACGGCGGCCTGCTCGCCGACGGCAACCCGCAGCGCGTCTTCGTCGAGCACCGGCAGGCGCTGCTCGATGCCGGGGTCTGGGTGCCGGGCGAGCCCCTGCCACCCTCCCTGGAGACGGCGGCCACAGCCGGCAGCCCCGACGCGGGCCGCAGCATCCTCCACACCGAAGCGCTGGACATCGGCCACTCTGCCCAACACGTCGTGCAGCAGGGCCTGGAGGTGGCCATTCCCGCTGGCCGTTCGACCATGGTCACCGGGGCCAATGGCGCGGGCAAGTCCACCCTGGCGATGACCATGGCGGGGCTGCTCCCCCAGCTCGACGGCCGGGTGGTGGCCGAGCGCCAGTTGTGGCCATCCACGCAGATCGTGCGGGGGCGCTGGCGGCGCCGCAGCCTCGATCCGGCCGATCCCGGCAACTGGGCCTCGCGTGACCTGCTCACCCGCATCGGCACCGTCTTCCAGGAACCCGAGCACCAGTTCGTCACCAGCCGGGTTCGCGACGAGCTGGCCGTGGGCTTGCACTGTCTGGCCGAGCGGGATGGTTCGTGGACCCCCGAACGGATCGCCCACCGGGTGGACGAGCTGCTGGCCCTGTTGCACCTGAACCGCGTGGCCCAGGCCAATCCCTTCACCCTCTCCGGTGGCGAGAAGCGACGGTTGAGCGTCGGCACCGTGCTGGCCACCGGGCCGCAGGTGATCTTCCTGGACGAGCCGACCTTTGGGCAGGACCGCAACACCTGGCTGGACATGGTGCAACTGGTGCGCTCCATGCTCGAGCGGGAGCGGACGGTGGTGAGCATCACCCACGACGCCGATTTCATCCGAACCCTGGGTCAGCACCGGGTGCAGCTGGAGGTGCAGCATGGCTGAACTGACCGCCGAACGAACCCAGCGCCACAGCCTCGCAGGCCCGCCACCGGTCCGGGTGCACACTGCCCTGGACCGCCTCAACCCTGCCACCCGCCTGCTGCTGGCGGTGGTGCTGAGCATCCCGCTGATCATCACGCTGGACTGGCTGAGCGCCTCGGTGGCGCTCACCCTGGAACTCGCGGCGCTGACCGCCTGCGGTTTCCGACCGCTGGCGATGCTGCGTCGCCTGTTGCCGCTGTTCCTGGTGGCACCGCTGAGTGCGATCAGCATGCTGCTCTATGGCCAGGCCGGCGGACGCATCTGGTGGAGTTGGGGGCCGATCGTGGTCAGCGACAACTCCGCCGTGCTGGCGCTGGGCCTGTTCATCCGCATCTTCGCGCTCGCCCTGCCCGGCGTGATGTTGTTCGCGGGGCTCGACGCCACCCGGATGGCCGACGGACTCTCCCAGGTCTTGCGCCTGCCGTCGCGCTTCGTGCTGGGCAGCCTTGCCGCCTTCCGCATGCTGGCCCTGTTCACCAACGACTGGCGCACCCTGGGGCAGGCGCGTCGCGCCCGTGGCCTGGGTGACCATGGCCGGTTGCGACGCTGGGCCCTGATGAGCTTCTCGCTGTTGGTGCTGGCGATCCGTCGCGGTTCACGGCTGGCCACCGCCATGGAGGCCAAGGGGTTCGGTGGCCCGGTGCCGCGCACCTGGGCGCGTCCCTCCAGCATGGGGTGGCACGACGCGTTGGCCCTGCTAGTGGCCGTGCTGATCGGAGTGGTCTCCGTGTGGGCCGCAGTGCACTTCGGCACCCTGTGGACCGTGTGGCAATGACCAGCTCGAGGCTACGACGGGTGCTGCTGGACGGCGGCTCCGGCGCCGGGAAGACCAGCCTGGCCATGCGCCTGCAGGAGCAGTGGAGCCAGTGGTCTGGCGAGGCGGTGCAGCTGGTCAGCCTGGACGACTGCTACCCGGGCTGGGGTGGGCTCGCCGCCGGCTCGCGGGCGGTCCACCAGACGATTCTGGACCCCACCCGGCCGGGCTACCGCCGGTGGGACTGGACGGCCGTCCGGGCCGGTGAATGGGTGGCTCTGGATCCGGACCGACCACTGTTGGTGGAGGGCTGCGGGGCACTGAGCCGTCAGTCGGCTCCGCTGGCCGATCTTCGGCTCTGGTTGGAACTGCCCACGGACGAGCGCAAGCGGCGCGCCCTGCGTCGCGACGGCGACGGTTATGCCCCGTGGTGGGACATGTGGGCAGCCCAGGAAGCCGAGCACTGGCGGGTGAACCAACCGTGGGAGCTTGCCGACGTGGTGCTTCGCACCCCTTGAACGACGTGTGCTTCGCGCTCCCCTGAGCGACCTGTGCTTCGCGCCCCCTGACCATCCACGGCAAGGTGCAGGCCTAGTCTTTGGGCATGCCCACCATCACCTCCCGCCAAGCAGTCGAGCGGGCCCGCAGCCTGCTGCGCGGCCACCGGCACCGGGTGCTGCTGGGCATCGCCGGGGCCCCCGGCGCCGGCAAGTCACACCTGGCCGCCATGATCGCCAACCAGGTTCCCGGCTGCGTCGTGGTGGGGATGGACGGCTTCCACCTGGCCCACAGCGTGCTGACCCAGCGTGGCGAGGTCGAGGACAAGGGAGCCCCGCACACCTTCGACGCGCACGGTTACGTGGCGCTGCTGGAGCGGCTGCAGCGGGGCGGGGAGCAGACCATCTGGGCACCGGAGTTCAGGCGTGAGGTGGAGGACGCGATCGCGGGGGCCGTCGCGGTGCCGCACGACGCGCAGTTGGTGGTCACCGAGGGCAACTACCTCTTGCTCGACGAGGATCCCTGGCGCCGGGTGCCGCAACTGTGCCGTGAGGTCTGGTTCGTCGACCCCGACGAACAGGTGCGCCTGTCGCAACTGACCGCCCGCCATGTGCGTCACGGACGCTCACCGCAGGCGGCCCGGGAACGGGCGCTGACCGGAACCGACGGCCGCAATGCCGCCCTGGTGCTGGCCACCCGCCACCGCGCCACTCTGCGGGTCCGGGGTTGAGCACGGCATCCAGCCCGGCGCTCTTGGGGCGCCGTCTCGTCGGCAGAGCAACTGTCGGCGAAAGCTTGCCACCACGCAGCGGGCCGCGTAGAACTGCACAGTGACCAACCGCAACGTGATCCAGGTGCCGGGCACCAGCCGCACCTTCCATCGCTACAAGATCCTGGTCGTGCTGTTGGTCCCCGTCTCGATGAGCCTGATCGCCATCAGCTCGATCAACGTGGCGCTGTCCAGCATCGGTGTCGGGCTGGGCGCCTCCTCCAGCGATCTGCAGTGGGTGCTCTCCGGCTACGCGCTGGCCTTCGGCGTCTGTCTGGTCCCGGCCGGCCGACTGGGCGACGTGGCCGGCCGCAGCACCCTGCACGTCATCGGCCTGACGCTGTTCACACTGGCCTCGCTGGCCTGCGGCCTGGCCACCAACCCGGTCATGCTCAACCTGGCGCGGTTGGCCCAGGGAATCGGGGCCGGACTGTTCAATCCGCAGACCCTCGGCATGATCCAGCAGTACTTCAGCGGCCAGGGACGGGCGCGTGCCTTCAGCCTGTTCGGCATGGTGGTCTCGGCCTCGGTGGCCATCGGTCCGGTCTTCTCCGGCGCCATCATCAAGCTCCTGGGGCCGACCACCGGTTGGCGCTGGTCCTTCCTGGCGATCGTCCCGATGGGCGTGGTCGGCATCGTGCTCGCGCTGCTGTGGCTGCCCTTCGAAACCGAACGTGCCCGACGCCTGGCCCAGCGCAATCCCGACGTCGACGCCCCACCCCGCAAGCGACTGGACCTGGACCCGGTGGGAGCGGTGCTGCTCACCCTGGTGATCCTGGGCATCATGCTGCCCTTCACCGTGAAGTCGGTGCCCGTCGTCTGGCTGCTGCTGCCCGCAGCCCTGGTGCTCCTGTGGCTGTGGATCCGGTGGGAGAACCGCTACAAGCATCGCGGGGGCGAACCGATGGTCGATCTGGCGCTGTTTCGCTACAGCTCCTTCACCATGGGCACCCTCACCTCCACCTTCCAGTTCCTGGGCTCCACGTCGATCTTCGTCACGGTGGCGATGTTCCTGCAGAACGGCCTGCACACCTCTGCCTTCGCCGCCGGACTGATCGGCCTTCCCAATGCCATTGCCTCGGCGGGCACGTCCCTGTGGTCGGGCCGCCACGCCTTGCGCATCGGGCGCCCCATCGTGATCGGGGCACTGTCGCTGATCGTGGCCAGTCTGTTGGCCAGCATGGGCGTGGTCTGGGCCGTCGAGCACCTGGGCATCAGCTTCTGGTGGTTGGCGATCCCCTTGGCTGGCGTGGGTCTGGGGCTGGGAGCCATCGGCTCGGCCAACCAGACCCTGACCATGCAGGACGTCCCGGTGCACGCCGGTGGCACTGCGGGTGGCGTCAAGTCGGCTTCCGAACGCACCGCGACGGCCATCGGCAATGCCATGATCACCGCGGTCTACTTCGGGGTGAGTGCCGCGATGAGCCCCATCGCCGGTTTCATGGCCGCCAATGCGATGATCAGCGTGATCCTCACCGTGGCCGCCCTCGTCGCGATGCGTGACCGCCAGCTCAACGGCAATGGCATGAGCAGGCCGCGGACGACCTCCTGAGCCGATGCCCTGAACCGATCTCCTGAACCGATGTCCTGAACCGAGGGGCCCAGCAAGGGCCCGGGCCGAGGGCCAGGCCGCAGGCTCAGACCAGCAGGTACTTGGCCAACAGCGCCAGCACCAGCACCGCAAGGACGATCGCAACCCAGGGCCAGGTCCGGTTGGGCAGGCCACGGCGCGTCTGCCGCACCGCGATCATCATCAGCTGGGCAGTGACCAGCCCGGTCAGGAAGCCACCCAGGTGCGCCTGCCAGGCAATGTTCGGCAGGGTGAAGGAGATCACCGCGTTGATCAACAGCACACCCCACATGGAGCGCGACGAGGCCCCGACGTGGCGATACATCGGCAGCAGCGCTCCGAACAGGCCGAAGACCGCCCCGGAGGCACCCACCACACCGTTGAACCAGCTGGTGCCCATCGGGTTGGCCAGCGACGGGGGCATGGCCAGCAGCACGTATCCGACGCTGCCGCCCAGCGCGCTGAGCAGGTACAGGGCCGAGAAACGTGCCCGTCCCAGCGCCAATTCCATCCAGCGACCGACCGACCACAGCGCGAACATGTTGAAGGCGATGTGCATCGGGGTGAGGGCGTGGGCGAAGGCCGAGGTGATCAAGCGCCAGGGCTGCTCGCGGCCCAGGGCGGGGCTGAGAGCCACCTGCTCGTAGAAGCCGGGCAGGGTCCATTCCGCCAGCCAGACCGCCACGCAGAGCGCGATGATGCTGTAGGTGATCACCGCCAGCTGGGGGCGCCGGGGACGCTGCTGCTGGGGGGAGGCAGAGGGCCACTGCTCGTTCATCCCCTCACCCTAGGTAGGCCATCCCAAGAGTTTGCTGTGGAATCACCCCGGGGCCGCCGCGCCGCTAGGGTGGGCCGAACACCATCAGCCAGGAGGATCGTGCCCAAGCCACCACAGGCCCGTCAGGACGGCGGGCGCAGCATCGACGAGGCGACCCTGCGTCGCATGCTGCAGCACGCCTACGGGGCGGAGCTGGCACCCACCGGTGACGCCTTCGCGAGCCCCTTGGTGCACGGTTGGGGCAACACGCTCTACCGGGCGCGGCTGTCCAATGGGCAGGACGTGGTGCTCAAGATCGCTCCCCCGCCCGAGCGGCCGACGCTCACCCATGAGCGCGACATGATGCGGGCAGAGGTGGAGGCGCTGCTGATGATCGCCGAGCACACCAATGTGCCCGTGCCGAGCATGCACCACCACGACGACACCCACGAGGTGCTCGATGCCGAATGGTTCGCGATGTCCTGGCTGGGCGAGACCACCCTGGAGGACGCCGCACCTCGGTTGACGGCCCAGCAGTTCAGCCAGCTGCAACGCAGCGTCGGGGCCTGCAACCGCGAACTCAACACCATCACCGGCGACGGCTTCGGGCGCTTCCTGCAGCCCACCATGGCGTCCTGGCACGACGCCTTCAGCGGCATCTTCGAGGATGCCCTGGCCGACGGACAGCGCCTCGGGGTGGATCTGGGTGTCTCGTACGAGTTCGTGCACCACGTCTTCCTGGAGCACTCGGCCGTGCTCGATGCGGTGCAGGAACCGGTCTTCTGCGAATGGGACCTGTGGCCCAGTGACGTGGTGGTCGCCGACGGCCAGGTGACCGGGCTGATCGACCACGAACGGGCCTTCTGGGGCGATCCCCTGATGGAGGCGATCTTCGCCGGTTGCACCGTGCCGGGGCTGGGTGACCCCGGGGAACTGTTGCGCGGCTACGGGCGCGGACCGCTCGACGAGTCCGAGCGGGCCCGTCGTCTGCTCTACGACCTGTTCCTGTTCCTGGTGCGCGCCATCATCCCGGCCAGCCGGGGCACCAGCGACGCGGCGGGCGACCACCATGCCCGCCAGCAGCTCGCGGCCGCCATCGAGCGGCTCCGCGAGCTGGGTTGAGCCTGCTCAGGCGAACAGGCGGAAGGCGCCGAAGCGCATCCCGGCCTTGATCCCGGCCGACCAGCCGGTGCCCTGGTTCAGGTAGGTGTACAGCTCGTTGTCGGGGTTGCGGCCCACCATGTCGAGCCGGCCGTCGCCATTCACGTCGCCCACGACGAAGAGCTGCGTCCACCCCTGCCAGCCCTGGCCGATGCGTCGGGAGGACTTGATGCGGGCATCCGCACCCGAGTAGTAGGCCCACAGCGTGCCGTCATTGCGCACCGCGACGATGTCGTCGTACTTGTCGCCGTTGAGCGACCCGACGCCCACCAGGTGCTTCATGCTCCCCCAGCCGGTTCCGATGCGTCCGGCGGCGCTCATCGAGCTGACGCCCAGGTTGTAGCGCAGCAGGTCGCCGTCCTTGGCGCGGGCCACCAGGTCACGTGTGCCGTCGGCATTCATGTCACCGACCATGGTCATCAGGTCGAGCCCAGACCAGCCGTGCCCGACGCGGATCCCGGCCCGGAAGGCCCCCACCCCCTGGGAGTGGTAGAGCCACATGGTGCCGTCGGAGCGACGACCCATCAGGTCGCTGCGGCCGTCCTTGTTCACGTCCCCGGCCAGCGAGATCCAGTCGAAGGCACCCCAACCGCGCCCGATCTTCCAGCCATGCCCGATCGTGCCGTTGGAGCGCATCTTGTAGAGGTACAGCTCGCCCTGGTCGTTGACCGCCAGGATGTCGGCCACCCGGTCACCGGTCTGGTCCCCGGCCACCCCGGTGGCGGGAGCGGCGGTGGTGAACTCGACCGGCTGGTTGACCGTCTTGCTGCCACCGGCCAGCAGGTTCATGGTGACGGCGAAGTTGCCGCTGTAGTGGGTCCCCGGACGCAGCGCATCGCGCGGCACCATCGCGGCACCCGCCTCGCGATAACCGGCTGCCGGCAGGGTGCAGACCTCCACCGTGGCCCCGTCCGCCTTGAGGGTGCCGGTGGCGGAGGTCACCGCGCCGTAGGTGCCGTAGTCGAAGGAGGCGCTGATCGGGGTTCCCGTGCCGGCGCAGCCATAGCCCGAGACCCACGGAGCCTGGTTGCGCAGCGTGGCGAAGTTGTTGCCGGTGGGGTAGCTGCGCGGATAACCCTTCGGGTTCTCGCCGGTGTAACGCATCACGAAGGTGCGCACGTCGGCATGCCCACCAAAACCGATGGTGGTGGCCGTCTCCTCCAGCACCATCGCGTCGCGCAGGTAGGGATCGCTGAGCATGCCGTCCACGGCCGCGCGCAGCGTGGTCACCCCGATCACCTCGGCATAGGGGGCGATCTCGGCGCCGCTGGCGGTCCAGCCCGGCAGCGACTCGTCCTCGCTGTAGTAGTCGGCAACCCCCGGATTGAGCGAGACGTAGCGGGCGTGGTTGTCCAGCGCCGAGCTGGCGGCGGTGTCCAGGGTGAGCGCCGCGACGCCATAGCGGGCGCGCTCGGCGTTGATCCGGGCCAAGGCCGCCGCCGGGGTGATGTCCGTGGTGGCCTGGGCCTGCACCATGCCGGTGCGCTTCATCCCGACCGAGAGTCGCTCGCTGCGCGCAGGGCTCTGCCGGGGATCGACGTCCTCGGTCGGTTGGGCGCCAGCAGGCAGGCAGGGACCGGCCACCAGGCCGATGGACATGACTGCGGCCAGGGCCGCGCGGCGAACGGTGCCACGAGACATGGCGAGCTCCTTCATCGTGATGCTCCCCCGAGCATGCCCCAGTCTGCACCACCCGCACCTCTGGTCGCCGCAGCGACCCCCGGGCAAGGAGCCGCAAATGCCCGTCCCTGCAGGAAAAGGCACGAGGGCGGGAGACCTTTCGGTTCCCGCCCTCGTGCCAGTCCAGCGACTGGTTCAGTCGGCCTGCTGCTCGCCCTGCTCGCCCTCACCGCTGGCGGTGCCGGCGGTCAGGTCGGCGGGCGGGGCGTCGGGCAGTGCGGCGCGCTGCGTCCCCTCGAAGGAGAAGGGCAGCTCGGAGCCCTCCGGTGCCACGTCCACCAGGACGATGTCGCCGGCGGACAGCTCGCCGTACAGGATCTTCTCGGCCAGCACGTCCTCGATGTCGCGCTGCAGGGCGCGACGCAGCGGTCGCGCGCCCAGCAGCGGATCGAAGCCGCGCTTGGCGATCAGCGTCTTGGCGGCAGGGGTCAGCTCGATGCCCATGTCCTTGTCCTTCAGACGGCCCTCGATCTGGGCCACCATCAGGTCGACGATGCGCTCGATGTCGCTCTGCGTCAGCTGGTGGAAGACCACCACCTCGTCGACGCGGTTCAGGAATTCCGGACGGAAGTGCTGCTTGAGCTCGTCGGAGACCTTCGCCTTCATCTTCTCGTAGCTGGAGGCCTCGTCACCCTGGCGGTTGAAGCCCAGGCTGACGGCCTTCGAGATGTCACGCGAACCAAGGTTGGTGGTCATCACGATGACGGTGTTCTTGAAGTCCACCACGCGGCCCTGGGCGTCGGTCAGTCGACCCTCGTCCAGGATCTGCAGCAGCGAGTTGAAGATGTCCGGGTGGGCCTTCTCGATCTCGTCGAACAGGATCACGCTGAAGGGCTTGCGGCGCACCTTCTCGGTGAGCTGGCCACCCTCCTCGTAACCGACGTAGCCGGGAGGCGAACCGAACATGCGGCTGGCGGTGTGCTTCTCCGAGTACTCACTCATGTCGAGCGTGATCAGGGCATCCTCGTCGCCGAACAGGAATTCGGTCAGTGCCTTGGTCAGCTCGGTCTTGCCGACGCCCGAGGGGCCGGCGAAGATGAACGAACCCGAGGGACGCTTGGGATCCTTCAGGCCGGCACGGGTACGACGGATCGAACGCGAGAGCGCCTTGACCGCGTCCTCCTGGCCGATGTAGCGCTTGCCGAGCTCGGCCTCCATCTGCAGCAGACGGCTGGACTCCTCCTCGGTCAGCTTGAAGACCGGGATGCCGGTGGAGCTGGACAGCACCTCGGCGATCTCCTCCTCGCCCACGATGGCGGGCGCCTCGGAGTCACCGTTCTTCCACTCCTCCTCCTTCTCGGCACGCTCGGCGAGCAGCTTCTTCTCGTCGTCGCGCAGCGAGGCGGCACGCTCGAAGTCCTGGCCGTCGATCGCGGCCTCCTTCTCCAGGCGCACGGCGGCGATCTTCTCGTCGAACTCGCGCAGGTCCGGCGGCGCAGTCATCCGCTGGATGCGCATCCGGGCACCGGCCTCGTCGATCAGGTCGATGGCCTTGTCGGGCAGGAAGCGATCCTGGATGTAGCGCGAAGCCAGGTTGGCGGCGGCCGAGAGGGCCTCGTCGGTGATGGTGATGCGGTGGTGCGCCTCGTAGCGGTCACGCAGCCCCTTGAGGATGTCGATGGCCAGGCCGATGCTGGGCTCGGCCACCTGGATCGGCTGGAAACGACGCTCCAGCGCGGCATCCTTCTCGATGTGCTTGCGGTACTCGTCGAGCGTGGTGGCACCGATCGTCTGCAGCTCGCCACGGGCCAGCATCGGCTTGAGGATGCTCGCGGCATCGATGGCGCCCTCCGCGGCACCCGCACCCACCAGAGTGTGGATCTCGTCGATGAACAGCATGATGTCGCCGCGGTTCTTGATCTCCTTGAGCACCTTCTTCAGGCGCTCCTCGAAGTCGCCGCGGTAGCGCGATCCGGCCACCAGCGCACCCAGATCGAGGGTGTAGATCTGCTTGTCGCGCAGGGTCTCGGGCACGTCGCCGCGCACGATGGACTGGGCCAGGCCCTCCACCACGGCGGTCTTGCCGACGCCCGGCTCACCGATCAGCACCGGGTTGTTCTTGGTGCGACGGCTGAGCACCACCATGACGCGCTCGATCTCCTTCTCGCGCCCGATGACCGGGTCGAGCTTGGCGTCACGAGCCGCCTGGGTGAGATTGCGGCCGAACTGGTCGAGCACCGTGGCCGAGCTGGGGGCGGGGCCGACGTCGGGGGCGCCCGCGGTGGCCGCCTCCTTCCCCTGACCGCCCGAGAGCAGCTGCAGCACGGTGTTGCGGACCCGATTGAGGTCGGCACCCAGCTTGATGAGCACCTGGGCGGCGACGCCCTCGCCCTCGCGCACCAGCCCGAGCAGGATGTGCTCGGTGCCGATGTAGGAATGGTTCATCTGGAGCGCCTCGCGCAGGCTGAGCTCCAGCACCTTCTTGGCACGCGGGGTGAAGGGGATGTGGCCCGTCGGCACGGTCTGGCCGTGGCCGATGATCTCCTCGACCTCGGAGCGCACGGCCTCAAGGGAGATGCCCATCTGCTCCAGGGCCTTCGCCGCGACACCCTCACCCTCGTGGATCAGGCCCAGCAGGATGTGCTCGGTGCCGATGTAGTTGTGGTTAAGCATCTTGGCTTCGTCCTGGGCGAGCACGACGACGCGCCGCGCTCGGTCCGTGAACCGCTCAAACATTGGACTCCTCACTACGGACCCCGGGAGGGTCCGGATTGCGCAACGCCCACGCCGGTGGGTCCGGCTGCGTTGCAGATGCGTCAAGTCTAGTAACTCCCACGGGGCGCCAAGTGTTCCCGCGAGCCGGGACCAGTTCGCTCGCGGCTCAACACCCAGACAGCCCGCCGGTGCGCGTGGATCGGCCCCGGCATGGCGGCAGGGGCCGGGCAATCACCCGGCCCCTGCCGTCATCGATGCCCAGCACGCCTGGAACATCACGCGTCGGATCCCGACGCGGCGAATCGTCAGGCGTTCGCCTTCTCGTAGGCCTCGCGAATCTCGGCCGGGACACGACCGCGGGAACTCACCTGCATTCCCTGCGCGATGGCCCAGGCACGAATGTCATTGGCGGCCGAGCCCTTGGCCTTCTTGCCGGTGGAGCGACGTCCACCCACGCGACGGGCGTGTCCGGTCCATTCAGCCATCTGGTTGCGCAGCTTGGAGGCATTCTCCTCGCTCAGGTCGATCTCGTAGGAGACGCCATCCAGGGCAAAGGAAATCGTCTCGACGGCCTCCGAGCCATCGACGTCGTCCTCAAGAACGATGTGCACACGCTGGGCCATCGGTATTCCTTTCGTAGCGGTTACACAGGAAATATAGCCGCCTTTCACCGAGCCGCAAAGAATGAAACAAAATGACCCGGAATAGCAGCGGACCGAGTTCGCTAGGATCGAGTGGTGACACAGATCCTGGAACTCAGCATTGGCTCGCTCGGCCGTGACTGGCAATCATCCGACGGTTCCGCCGAACGGATGCATCTTGATCTGGGACCCGACCACCCCTCCCGCACCGGCCTGCTGCTGGCACGGCTCGAGGCCGACGACGGCGTGGTGACCCAGGCCCGCATCCAGCCCGGCTTCAACCACCGCAGCGCCGAGAAACTCTTCGAGGTGCGCGACTACCGCCAGGTGCTGATGCTGGCCGACCGCCACGACTGGCACTCCCCCTTCACCGGTGAACTGGGCGCCGCCATGGTCTGCGAACAGCTGATGGGCCTGGTTCCCCCGCGGCGGGCCGTCTGGCTGCGCACCCTGCTGGCCGAACAGGCCCGCATCGCAAGCCACCTGTCACACCTGTCCTTCGTCGCCCACCACACCAATGACGAGCCCTTGGCCCAGCGCATCAGGAGCTTGCGTGAGCGGGGCCGGGAACTGGTCCTGGAGGCCAGCGGCAATCGGGTCCATCCCATGCTCAACCGTCTTGGAGGGCTGGCAACCGACCTTGACAACACCCTTGTGGAGGGAATTCGGGAATGGGCGGCGGCCAGCACCGACTGCGCGGACGACATTGCCCGCTGCGTGACCGATCACGAATTGGGCAGGGCGATGGCCACCACGAATCGCTCATTGTGTGAAGATCATGGCCTGTCAGGCCCGGTGGCGCGCGCCTGTGGACTGGATTGGGACCTGCGTCGCCGCAACCCGCATCTGGCCTATGCAGACCTGCAGGAGATATTGGCGCAAGGCAATGCCGCCGAATTTCACGATGGGGACGCCTTCAGCCGTTTCCTGGCGCTGACTGGCGAAATCGCCACCAGTTTCCGACTCATCGACGCCATCGCCGGACAATTGCCCAGCATCGACGGCCCGATCGACACCAAGTTGTCCAAGATCATCAAGCTGCCCGAGGCCGAGGCCTATCTGGCGCTGGAGGCCCCGTGGGGCATGGCCGGCTTCTGGCTCGTCTCGCGTGCCGATCGGACCCCGTGGCGATTGAAGTTGCGCACCCCCAGCTTCGCGAACGTGCAGGCGCTGCAGGTGGCACTGCAGGGCTGTGCCCTCACCGACCTGGCGGTGGCCTTCGCCTCATTGGGCTGGACCTCCGGAGACCTCGACAAGTAGCAGGGCTCGTCGAAGAGCGGGACTCGACAAGCAGCCGACAACGACGAACCGCCGCTCCCCAGGGGGCGGCGGTTCGTCGGTTCGGTGGGGCAGGCTGCCCGGGCCGTCTCAGGCGCGGCGGCGCTGCTTGCCCACGGGGTAGACCAGCGGCAGACCGGACAGGTCGATGGCGGCACCTCGGGTGGCCTTGCCGCGACGCGGCAGGTTCATCACCTGCTCCGCCTCGTCCGCGGCTGCGGCCAGCTCCTTCTCGAGGTCGCTGACGATCTTGTTCAGCGCCGAGATGCGCGTCTGCTTGGCCTCGGCGTCCAGGCTCACCGCAGCCACCTCGCTTCGCAGCCGCTCCAGCTCGGCCTTGTGACCGGCGATCTCGCGGCGGTAGGCGTCCTGGCGCTCACTGAAACGCTCGATGGCCTTCATCATCTCGGTGTGGTGCGCGGCGGCGGCGGCACGCGACTGCTCCCGCAGCGCGCGGACCTCGGCCAGGTGCTCGGCGACCATCTGGTCCATCTGGCGCCAGGTGAGCAGCACCGAGGCGAAGGCCGTCAGCAGTGCGACGACGAGCCCCACCCGCACCAGCCACACCGGGCCGATGCTGCAGGCGAGCGCCGCCACGGTCCCCACGCACAGGATGGTGAGGGTCTTGGATCGGGGATTGGGGGTCTTCCGGGAAGTTGCGATGGCAGCCACGCGCAGAGTCTATGCCGACTGCCCCATCGAGCGGGCACGGCGCGCGACGGCCGACGAAATCCTCACGCCGTCGGCTGGTCGTCCTCGTCCTGCGTCTCGTCCGGACCGTCGTCGACGATGCAGGCCCGCTCGAGCCGATGCCCGGCCCAGCCGAAGACCGCACCGGCCAGGATCGTCCACAGGCCGCGCAGCACCCGCATCCGCGGTGCCGGCACGTCCCACGATCCGACATTGGCCAGCACGTAGACGACGTGGCCGCCCGCCATGATCGCGCCGGTCATCAGCATGGTCTTGCCCAGCACCAGGGCCCGGACCCCCGCTTCGGGGCTCAGGCTGCCGCGGGCCAGCTCCACCTGGCGGCGCAGCACCACGGAGTAGACCAGCGCGGCGATGCCCAGCGCGCCGAGCACCAGCGGCAGGCTCCACGGCAGCACCGGCACCGCAGAGCCGAGCGCCTGCATCGTGCCGATGATGAACCAGCCCACCACCATGCCCGCCAGCACCGAGGTGGCTGTCTGGCGGCCGGTGGTGGGCCGGAGGTCTCCCGGATCCAGTTCGGGAGACCCGGACGGGCTGGGGGTGCTCACGGAAGCTCGACGACCTCGTCACTCTTGACGACGCCCGAGACGTCCACCTGCTTGACCAGTTCGTCGATGCGTCCGACGCCGGTCAGCTCGCCGTCGGGATCGATCTCGAGCCACGGCACCAGCACGAAGGCGCGCTCGTGGGCGCGCGGGTGCGGCAGGACCAGCTCGGGCTTGTCGCTGGTGCGTCGGCCGAAGGTGATCAGGTCGATGTCGATGGTGCGCGGGCCGCCGGGGACGTCGCGGGTGCGCCCCAGGCCGGCCTCGATGGCGTGGGCCCGGTCGAGCAGGATCGACGGCTCGATCACGGTCTCGGCCACCAGCACCAGGTTCAGGAAGTCGGGCTGGTCCTGCACGCTGCCCACCGGCTTGGTGACGTACACGCTCGACAGCTCGACGGGAATCAGGTCGGGGGTGTCGGCCAGGGCGTTGATGGCGCTCTGCAGCAGCTCGGCGCTGTTGCCCTGGTTGGAGCCCAGGCTGAAGACGACCTTGGAGATCGGCTTCAGGTTGCCCAGGGTGTCCACGTCGGGGACGAAGGGATTGCTCATGCTCTGCTCCTGGTGATCGTCACCGAGACATCGGTGAAGGTGAGGCCCATCGGGGCATGGGGTTTGTGAACGCAGACCTCGGCGACTCGAACGCGAGGTTCGGCGAGGCAGCGATCGGCGATCCGTCCGGCGAGCGTCTCGATCAGGTCGACCGGCTCGCCGGTGATGATCGCGACGACGTCGGTGGAGATCACCGAGTAGTCGACGGTGTCGGCCAGGTCATCGGTCTGCGTCTCGATCTGCAGACCGAGCCTGAGGTCGACGACGAACTGCTGCCCGTCGCGTCGCTCCTGGTCGTAGACCCCATGGAATCCAGTGGCGGCAAGACCGCGGACGGCGATCCAGTCCAGATCCTGCACGGTGCCTCCTTGGGGTGGGATTTCCAACAGTTACAGACAGACAGTACCGGAGCGCCGGGGCGCCCCTGATCAGCCCTCCGCCAATTTGGCGAAGACCCGGGTGATGTCTGCATTGTCGGCCACCTCATGGGTCCGCACCGCCCAGATCCCTTGCTGGGCACACAAAGCGGTGATCGCCTGGGTGGCGGAATCTCGGCCGACGGGCTCGCGTCCCGGCAGCAGATCGCCCAGGAATCGCTTGCGACTGACCCCCACCAACTGCCGGTAACCGAGTTCCTCCACCCGGTCCAGGTGGCGCAGCAGCTCCCAGTTCTGCTCCACGGTCTTGGAGAATCCCAGGCCGATGTCACTGATCAGCCGCTGGGGTTCGATGCCCCCGGCGAGACAGGCCTCGAGCCGTTCGACGAGCTCGGCCAGCACCTCGGTGACCACGTCGTCGTAGTGGGCATTGGTGTCGCCGGTGCCCAGGTAACCGCGCCAGTGCATGCAGACGTAGTCGACGTCCAGGCCCGCGACGGTGGGGATCATGGCCTCGTCGGCCAGGCCACCCGAGACGTCGTTGATGATCTTGGCACCCGCCCTGGCGCTGGCCAGCGCCACCTCGGCACGCATGGTGTCGACGCTGACCACGGCGCCGTCGGCCGCCAGGGTCTCCACGACGGGCACGACGCGGGCCAGTTCCTCCTGGGGGCTGGGCCGTACTGCCCCGGGCCGGGTGGACTCGCCGCCGACGTCCAGGATGTCGGCTCCTTGGGCCAGCAGCTGCCGGGCATGCTCGATGGCCTGCTGCGGCGTGGCCCACTTCCCGCCGTCGCTGAAGGAGTCGGGCGTCACGTTGACCACGCCCATCACCAGGGTGCGCGGCCGGCTCATCGGGCACCCCCCATGATCAGGCTCATCGCCTCGGCCCGGGTGGCGGGTTCACGCAGGTAGCCACGCACCGCGCTGGTGACGGTCTTGGCCCCGGGCTTGCGAACGCCGCGCATGGTCATGCACAGGTGTTCACACTCGATGACCACGATCACACCGCGCGCCCCCAGGTGGTCGACCAGTGCGTCGGCGATCTGGGTGGTGAGCCGCTCCTGCACCTGCGGGCGCTTGGCGTACAGGTCCACCAACCGGGCCAGCTTGCTCAGGCCCGTCACGCGGCCATTGCGAGCCGGGATGTAACCCACGTGGGCCACACCGGTGAAGGGCACCAGATGGTGTTCGCACATGCTCCACAACTCGATGTCACGCACCAGCACCATCTCGTCGTGGCTGACGTCGAAGGTGGTGGCGAGCAGCTCGGCCGGGTCCTGGCCCAGGCCGGCGAAGAGCTCGGCATAGCTGCGGGCCACCCTGCCCGGCGTCTCCTGCAGCCCTTCGCGGTCTGGATCCTCCCCGATGGCGTACAGGATCTCTCGCACTGCCGCGGCAATCCGTTCCTGGTCCACCTGGTGTGCTGCGGCCGGCAGCGCGTTGGCGTCTGGCATCTGGGTCACCGCCCCATCCTAGGCGCAGCCGGTGCGACGCAGGGTCGACGACCACCCGGCCCTCTGGCCCGCCCCACGACCCGCCGCTAGCGTGGGGACATGAGCACTCATGCCGATCCCCGAACCGAGTACGACCACCAGCTGAATTCCGGATGCCCCGTGCAACGGCAGGCCGACGGCAGCTGGCTGGTGACCGGTCATGCCGAGGCGGTGGCCGCGGCCACCGATCCCGAGGCCTTCTCCAGTGCCGTCTCGCGTTTCCTGCAGGTTCCCAACGGGCTCGACGGTGACGAGCACACCCGCTACCGACGGGTGGTCGACTCCTTCATGACCAGCCAGCAGGTGGACGACCTGCAGGAGGACTGCCAGCGCATCGCCGACCAGGTCGTCGAGGGCCTGCCCCGCGGCCAGCGCCTGGACATCGTGGCCGATCTGGGGGCACCCTTCGCCGTGAAGACACAGTGCCACTGGTTGGGCTGGCCCTCCCGCGTCGAACCGCTCCTGGTGGCCTGGATGGCCGACAACCAGCGTGCCACCGCGGCACGTGACGATGCCGCACTGGCCGAGGTGGCCGAGCGCTTCGACGCCATCGTGCGCGAACAGGTGGCGGCCCGTCGCAGCGGCGAGCATCCCGATGACGTCACCGGACAGCTGGCCCGCGCCACGGTGGAGACCGCCGATGGCGGTCAGCAGCCCCTTGACGACGCCGAGGTCGTCTCGATCCTGCGCAACTGGACCGCTGGCGACCTGGGTTCCCTGGCCATCTGCCTGGGAGTGCTGGTGCACTCGCTGGCCGTCACGCCCGAGCTCCAGCAGGAGCTGCGTGGGATGGCCGCGGACCTTCCCGCCCGACGCGACGACTTCGACCGCGCCATCGACGAGCTGCTGCGCATCGACGACCCCTTCCTGTCCAACCGACGCGTCACCACGCGCGACGTGGAGCTGGGCGGCCAGCAGCTTGCCGCCGGGGAACGCGTGGTCCTGGCATGGACCGGCGCAAACCGCGATCGACGTGTCTTCCCGGATCCCGACCGCTACGACCCCCAGGGGCATGCGGCACGGAACCTGGTCTACGGCATCGGCCCGCACGTGTGCCCCGGACGTGCCCTGGCCACCATGGAGTTGCGGGTGGCGCTGGCTGCACTGTTGCGGAAGACCACGAGCATCACGCTCGACGGGACCGGAGCTCGCAACCAGGCCCCCTTGGGCGGCTGGGCCGAGGTGCCCGTCATCTTGGCCTGACCCTGCTGCTGGCGCCAATCTCCCGCTGCTGCGGGACATGACGAGGGCCCCGATCCACACCGGGTGGATCGGGGCCCTCGTCGACTGTCCTGTCTCAGCCCTGCGGCGGGCGACCCCACGGGCTGCTGCCGGAACCCTCCTGCGGCGGCTGTGGCGGCTGCGGGTCCTGGCCGGGCAGGCCTGGCGTGGTGCCGGGGCCGGTGGCCGGGGGTTGGCTGGGCCAGCCGTCGGGCTTGGCGCTCCACGGGTCCTCGGCCGGAGGCTGGGGTGCCGGCTGGGGCGCCGCATCCCACGGGTCGGGGGCCGGGGGCATCGGGTGGGGCTGACCGGGCGGCGCCCAGTCACCCGGGGCCTGCCAGCCCTGGCCCGGCTCCGCGACGGGGCCGGTGTTGCCGGGAGGCAGCTCGGTGCCGCCGGCCGGGACCGACTCGTCATCCTGGGGCTTGGGGCGTTCGGGCATGGGCACCGGCGGGATGTCGGAGGGGATGCGCTGGTCCGACCCGGTCCAGGCACCACGCTCGGGACGTCGGCGCAGCGCCTCGAAGATGTCGGCCACCTGGGCCTTGTCCAGGGTCTCGTGCTCCAACAGCTGGCGCACCAGCTCGTCGAGCACGTCGCGGTTCTCCTTGAGGCAGTCGAAGGCCTCCTGGTGGGCGGCCATGATCAGCTTGCTGACCTCCTCGTCCACCACCGCGGCGGTGATGTCGGAGTAGCCACGGCTGGGCTGCGCACCGCTCATGCCCAGGAAGGGCTCGGTGTCTCCCCCACCCAGTTGGACGGCGCCCAGGCGTTCGGTCATGCCGTACTGGGTGACCATCGCGCGGGCCACCTTGGTGGCCTTCTCGATGTCATTGCTGGCACCGGTGGACGGGTCGTGGAAGATCAGTTCCTCGGCGGCGCGACCGCCCAGCATGTAGGCCATCTGGTCGAGCAGCTGACCGCGGGTCTGGGAGTACTTGTCCTCGTCGGGCATCACCATGGTGTAACCCAGGGCGCGGCCGCGCGGCAGGATCGTGATCTTCTGCACGGGGTCGGTGCCGGGCATCGCCGCGGCCACCAGGGCATGTCCACCCTCGTGGTAGGCGGTCACCAGCAGCTCGTGGTCGTTCATCAGGCGGGTCTTCTTCTGCGGTCCGGCGATGACGCGGTCGATGGCCTCGCCCAGCTCGTCATTGCCGATCACCGGCAGGTTCAGCCGCGCGGTCAGCAGCGCAGCCTCGTTGAGCACATTGGCCAGGTCCGCACCGGTGAAGCCGGGCGTGCGTCGCGCGATCGACTCCAGGTCGACGTCGGGGGCCATCGGCTTGCCCTCGGCGTGGACGCGCAGGATCTGGGCGCGCCCCTTCAGATCGGGGGCCTCCACCGGGATCTGGCGGTCGAAGCGGCCGGGACGCAGCAGCGCCGGGTCCAGCACGTCGGGACGGTTGGTGGCGGCGATCAGGATGACATTGGTGGTGGAGTCGAAGCCGTCCATCTCCACCAGCAGCTGGTTCAGGGTCTGCTCACGCTCGTCGTGGCCGCCGCCCATGCCGGCACCACGGTGCCGACCGACGGCGTCGATCTCGTCGATGAAGATGATCGCCGGGCTGGCCTCCTTGGCCTGCTCGAACAGGTCGCGCACTCGGCTGGCGCCGACACCGACGAACATCTCGACGAAGTCCGAGCCCGAGATGGAGAAGAAGGGCACGCCGGCCTCGCCCGCGACGGCGCGCGCCAGCAGGGTCTTGCCGGTGCCGGGAGGGCCGTAGAGCAGCACGCCCTTGGGGATCTTGGCGCCGACGCGCTGGAACTTGGCGGGTTCGGCCAGGAACTCGCGGATCTCGTCCAGTTCCTCGATCGCCTCCTGACAGCCGGCGACGTCGGCGAAGGTGTTCTTGGGGGTGTCCTTGCTGGCCACCTTGGCCTTGCTCTTGCCGAAGCCCATCACGCCGCGGGCGCCACCGCCGCCCTGCACCATGTTCATCACGAAGAAGAACAGCAGGATCATCAACAGGAAGGGCAGCCCGGTGTAGAGCAGGCTCGTCAGGACGCCGGGACGCGGGTTCTCGCCGCGCCACTCCTCCAGCGTCTTGGCGGCCACGCGCTTGTCGAGCAGGGCGACGATGTCGTCGTTCTGGCTCGAGGTCCAGGTGGACAGGTAGGTGCGCGACTCGTCCTTCATCACGATCTTGATGGACTGGTCACCGTCGTTGACCACCACTTGGCGGATCGGTTCCGAGCCGGCCAGCACTGCCATCGCCTTGCTGGTGGAGACCTTCTCACTGCCTGAGGCAGAGTTCACCAGCTGGACGGCGCCCAGCACGAAGATGATGACGAGCAAGACCCACAACAAGGGGTTGCGGGTGAGCTTCTGGAACTTGTTCATTGACTACCTGACGATGGACGACGGAGCATCCTGCACCCTACCAGCGCGCAGAAGCAGCCCCCGGAAAGCCTTTCGGGCCCCTGGGGCAGCAGTTCTCCCAGAGGCCCGAGGCGATCCTTGCCCGGCGTCGGCTGTAGACGTGCAGCGTCAGCTGTAGACGTGCGGGGCCAGGGTGCCCACGTCACGCAGGTTGCGGTACTTGCCGGCATAGTCCAGGCCGTATCCGACGACGAACTCGTTGGGGATGTCGAAGCCGACGTACTTCACGTCCACCGGCGCGGTCATGGCCTCGGGCTTGCGGAACATGGCCGCCACCTCGATGCTGGCGGGCTCGCGGCTCTTGAGGTTCTGCACCAGGTAGCTCAGCGTCAGGCCGGTGTCGACGATGTCCTCGACGATCAGCACGTGCTTGCCGGAGATGTCGGTGGTGAGGTCCTTGAGGATCCGCACCACACCGGAGCTCTTGGTGCCGGAGCCGTAGGAGCTGATGGCCATCCAGTCCATGGTGCAGTGGCTGTTCATGGCCCGCGACAGGTCGCTCATCACCATGATCGCCCCGTTGAGCACCCCCACCAGGAGCACGTCCCGGTCGGCATAGTCGGCGTCGATCTGCTGCGCCATCTCGTTGATTCGCTGCTGCACCTGGTCTGCGGTGTAGAGCACTCGGGTCAGGTCATCGGAAATCTGGGCTGCATCCACCCGGCCACACTATCCAGCCGAGCCGTCATCAACCACCAGCAGGCCGTCCACTCGACGTGCCCGGTGCCCACCGGGGAGGCTCACGCCGGACTGTCCGCGCCAGTGCTCCACCAGCCCCAGCACGCTGCGCACGTGCCCGTGCTCGGGTGAGGGCACGCGCTGGGCCAGCCAGTGGTGCACCACCCGGCCCTGCAGGGCCGGATGCAGGGCGGCCAGGCCGGCCACGTCCAGCCCCTCGTCGCGCTGCACCCGGGCCAGGGCCTGCTCGGTGAGTTGGCCCAGCAGCTCCTGGTCGCGCTGCAGCAGTCCGGCGGTGCGCGCCAGCGCCGCGTGCACACCGGGCCCCAGCACGTCGTCGAGCAGGGGCAACAGGTCCTTGCGCACCCGGACCCGCAGGTAGCTCGGGTCGTCATTCATGGGATCGTCCCAGACCGTGATGCCCCAGTCGCGGCACGCCTGCCGGGTGGTGGCGCGACGCAGACCCAGCAGCGGCCGCACGAAGGGGCCGCGACGAGCCGCCATGCCCTGCAGTGACGCGGCACCCGAGCCACGCGCCAGCCCCAGCAGCACCGACTCGGCCTGGTCGTCCAGCGTGTGGGCCAGCAGCACGGGGTGCCCGTCGGCGGCCAGCGCGGCCAGCCGGGCTTCGCGGGCCGCCGCCTCCAGACCTTCGCCGCGCGGTTGCACCTGCACCTTCTCGACGCGGCAGGCCAGCCCCAATCCGGCCACGGACTCCCGCACCGACTGGGCCACCTGGGCCGATGCCGGTTGCAGGCCGTGGTCGACCACCACCGCGGTGGTGCGCTCCGGAGCCAGGTGCGCCAGCGCGGCCGCCAGCGCCATCGAGTCGGCACCGCCGGAGACCCCCACCACCAGCGGACCGTCCAGCTCGGTCAGCCACGGCCGGGTGGCCTGCACCAGCGACAACTGGCTGGGCGTGAGTGCACGTCGGGCCATCAGCAGTCGCAGGTGGCGATGGTGGTGCTCATCTGGTCGAGCCAGCTGCGCACATTCCATTCCTGGGTGGGGTTGTTGGCCAGCAGGGCGAAGACGACGGGATTGCCGGAGCGGGTACGGGTGAACCCGGCCAGCGTCGAGACCTTGCTCAACGTGCCGGTCTTGGCATTGACCACGCCCCTGCCGGCCTCGGACTCGGGGGTGTGGAAGCGCATGGTGAGGGTGCCCGAGACGCCAGCCACCGGCATGCCCTCCAACAGCGGCGCCAGCTTGGGCGTGGTGGCGGCCTTGTGCAGCACCCCGGCCAGCAGCTGCGCCGAGAGGGCATTGGAGCGGCTCAGCCCCGACCCGTCGGCGATCTTGGGCTCCGGGCTGCCGGGTGCCAGCGCCAGGGCCCGTTCCTGCACGCCCTTGGCCCCGCCGGCGAAGCTCGCGCCATGGCCGGTGGCCAGGCCGACGTGGCGCAGCAGCACCTCGGCGGCGGCATTGTCGGAGTGCACCAGCACCTCCTGCACGATCGAGGACAAGGGCAGGGACTGCACGCTGGCCAGCGGCCTGGCGTGGGCATTGGCCGCGGCACTGGCCGGCTTGCCCTTGACGGTGATCCCCTGGGCCTTGAGCTGGGCGGCGAAGACGGTGGCGGCGGCCACCGCGGGCGTGCGGCTTGGCTCCTCCTTCTGCGAGGGCCTGCCCTTGTCGATCCACAGCGACGAGACGGTGGTGACCTGGTCGTGGTAGCCCTCGGGCCAGCTGGGATGCCAGGCCGGCCCGGTGAACAGCTTGTCGTCATAGCCCAGGGTGACGGTGGTGACGTCCTGCTTCTTCAGCGCCGCGGCGGTGCGGGCGGCCAGTTCCGCGGAGGTCTGGGGCTCGGAATGCCCCTTGGCATGCTTGGAGGCCAGGAAGGGGTCGCCGCCCCCCACCAGGATGATGCGCTCAGGCGAGGCCTGCACCACCGAGGTGGAGAAGCGCTTGTGCGGGCCCAGCACGTCGAGCGCCGCTGCACAGGTGAGGATCTTCAGCGTCGAGGCCGGCACCAGGTTCTGGGTGGAGCGGCTCTGCCACAGCGTCTCGCCGCTCGCCGCGTCGAGGACCATCCCCGCGGTGGTTCCCACGTCCTCGGCCGGTACTGCCGCCAGGGCCGTCGTCAAGGCCTTGCCGTCCAGCGGGGTCGAACTGGGGGCGGGGGTGGCCGGGCCGATCACGCCGCCCTTGCCCTGCTGCGAGGCGGGGCTGCTCGGATCGTCGAAGAGGGGGGGTGAGACGGTGGGCGAACCGCCATCCACCCACAGCCCCGTCGCATACAGGGCGGGGCGCCACCAGATGGCTGCGGCCACGCTCACCAGGGCCACTGCCAAGGCCAGCGCCACCAGCGCGAACAGGCCCGACCCGTTTCGCGGATCAGCACGACGTTGCACGGGGCTCACGGTCCTGTCTTGTTTGACGGTATCCTTCGGAATGTTCAGGTGCCCCAATCATAGAGAGAGCTCAACGTGTCAGATGAATTCGTGAAGCCGACCCTCACCAAGCTGCCCCCTGGAGTGACCTTCGACGTCACCATCGAGATCCCCAAGGGCACCAAGAACAAGTATGAGATGGATCACAACACGGGTCGCATCCGTCTGGACCGCACGCTGTTCACCTCCACCCAGTACCCCTACGACTACGGCTTCGTCGAGGGCACCCTGGGTGAGGACGGCGATCCCCTGGACGCCATGGTGATCGGCGACGAGCCCACCTTCCCGGGTTGCCTGATCGAGTGCCGCGCCATCGCGATGTTCCGCATGACCGACGAGATGGGCGGCGACGACAAGCTGCTGTGCATCCCGACGGCAGACCTGCGCCGCAACCACCTGAACGACATCAACGACGTTCCGGAGTACATGCTGCTCGAGATCGAGCACTTCTTCACGGTCTACAAGGACCTGGAGCCCGGCAAGTCGGTGGAGGGCGCAACGTGGACCGGCCGCGCCAACGCCGAGGCCGAGGTTCACGCCTCGTTCGAGCGTGCCAAGGGCACTGCCTACGAGCACCACACCGTCTTCGTCTCCCACTGAGACCAGGGCGCCCTAGGCGCCCCATGACGCAAGGCACACTTCGCAACGGCGCGAGGTCAAGCACCGTCGGCCCCCGGGGCCACGTCGAAGTGCTGCTGAACAGGGAAGGGCCCGCTTGGGAGCGGGCCCTTCTGCATGCCCGGGCACGGCGCGTGTCCTCCAGGTGTCCTGACGGCCCGGCCGGGCCAACAACAGGCCAACCCTTGGTGAATTGCTGCCCCCGGCAGCTCAGGCCCCGGTGGCTCCCCAGACCAGCCCGAAACAGACGGCGGCGGCCACCAGACAGCAGCAGATCCCACCCAGCAAATGGGCCAGGGCCGCCAACACCCGCCCCGCGCGCGCCAGCTCCACCACCTCCAGGCTCGCCGTGGAGAAGGTGGTGAAGCCGCCACAGAAGCCGGTGCCCCACACCAGCAGCAGGCCGGGCGAGGCCGCGCCACGCACCGTCAGCGCGGTCAACGCCCCCAGCAGCGCCGAGCCGAGCACATTCACCAGCACTGTCCCCAGCGGCAGCCCACCCCCGAAGCGGGCCCGCAGCTGCTGGTCGACGACGAAACGCCCCACCGCGCCGACCCCGCCGGCAAGCCCCATCAGCAACGGCATCACCGGTGCTCTCCCCTGCCACGCTCGGCCACCAGCACACCGCAACAGGCCAGCACGGCCCCACCCAGCAGGCTCGTGCCCAGGTAACCCAGCGCCGTGGCCCACTGGGCCTGCCGGGCCAGCAGGACCAGCTCGACGGCCAGCGCCGACATCGTGGTGAAGGAGCCCAGGAAACCGGTGCCGAGCAGCAGGCGGACCACGCGTCGGCCTGCCTCGTCGGGGCCACTGCGACGCAGCGCAGCCAGCAACCAGCCCAAGCAGAAGGCCCCCGTCAGGTTCACCAGCAGCGTCGCGAGCGGCCACCCAGCCAGGGCGGGAAGCCATCGGCCCACCGCCCATCGCGCCAGCGTCCCAGCCATGCCGCCCAACAAGACCGCGGCCAGCGCCACGGGCTGTCGGTGGACCGCAACCGCCGGCTCGCCCGCTGCGCTGTGGTGGATCATCGGCGTCCTTCTTGGGAGGTGGGGCGCGGGGTGAGAGACTGTCCCGGTGTCTGAACACTTGATCTTGCTCGCCCCGTCCGCCAATCGAGTCTACGCGGGCGAGGCCACGGAGCTTGCTGCCGCCGAACTCGCGATCAGCGCCCCCTTCGTGCGCGACGTGGCGCCACGCACGGTCGCCGGGGTGGACTACCTCGCCTTCCAGGCCGACCAGCTCGACGACGAGCAGCTGCAGGCATTGGCCCGCCAGTCGGCGGTGCTGGCCTTGTTCGGGGTGCAGGACGAACTGCTGCGGCCCGTCGAGCTGCCCGACTGCCTCAACCTGTCCGATGACCTGGTGACCATTCCCAAGTACCCCGGCAAGACCAATGAGCAGTTCACGCGGCTGCTGATGAATGTCACCCTGGCCAGCGTCGAGCACGAGCCCACGGCGCCGCTGGCGGTCCTCGATCCGCTCGCTGGCCGGGGCACCACGCTGCTGGTGGCCTGGATGCTGGGCCACCACGGCTATGGCGTCGAAGGCGATGCCAAGTCGGTGGAGCAGATGAGCGCCTACCTCAAGACCTGGCTGCGCCGAAAGCGCGTCAAGCACACCGCCGAGATGACCCCCGTGCGCCGGGAGGGCAAGAGCATCGGCAAGCGCTTCGACGCCACGCTGAAGGACCAGCAGCTGGAGCTGACGGTCTTCACCGGAGACACCCGCCAGTCGCAGTACCTCTACGGCAAGAAGAAGTTCGACGCGATCGTCACCGACGCCCCGTACGGCGTGGTGCACGGCGCCCACCAGACCAGTGACGTGCGGGGCGTGGCGGGAAAGCGTGACCGTTCCCCGGCCGGCCTGCTGGGCGAGGCGCTCCCCGTCTGGGCCAGCCAGCTGAAGACCGGCGGTGCCTTGGGCCTCAGCTGGAACACGCACGGGCTGACTCGCGAGGACCTGTCGGCCATGATGGAGGCCAACGGGCTCACCCCCAAGCACGGCCCAGACTGGCTGCGCTTCGGACACCGGGTGGACTCGTCGATCCACCGCGACCTGATGGTCGCCGTGAAGAGGGAGGAGAACCGATGACGCGCACCCTGGTCTTGATGCGCCACGCCGCGGCCGAAGGCTGGTCGCTGCAGGGCGACAAGGGTCGTGTTCTGAGCGAGGCCGGACGCGAGGAGGCCCGCCTGGCCGGCCAGGACCTGGCCACCATGGGCATCGAGCACGTGCTGTGCTCCACCTCTGCCCGCACCCGCGAGACGCTCGACCTGCTCGGGCTGGAGGCCACCGTGGAGTACATGGAGGCGCTCTACAACGGCGGCAGCAGCACCATCGCCCAGCGCATCGGTGAGATCGACGACGAGGTGAGCGGGCTGCTGGTGCTGGGGCACGCCCCCGGCATTCCGGGGCTGGCCTCGGAACTGGCCTGGGCAGCCGACACCAAGGCCGCCGACGACATGCTGTGCTGGTTCCCCACCGGCACCTACACCCGCTTCAGCCTCGAGGGCAGCTGGGCAGACCTGGCCGACGACCAGACCGTGAAGCTGGCGGGCATCCGCAGGGTCGGCCACTGACCAGACCGGAATGGCCAACCGGCCTGCTGGCCGGACTGCTCATGGCGGGATTGCTGGCAGGGTGTGCAGGCGGTCCCGCCACGCCCCCTGCTGCGTCGAGGCCCGCCAGCCCCGCCAGCTCCACCCCACTACCCGACGCCGCCGGCCCGTCCTCTTCGGGCGTACCCGTCCCGTCGGTTGACGACCAGCGGCTGCGGGCCGCGATCGCTGCCCTGCAGTCGCGCCACGCGGCGCCGATCGGGCTGGCCATCGCCGGGCGGGGCTCGCAACCGGTGACGGCGGGCACCGTGCAGACCGGCCCGGCCTGGTCGACGGCCAAGGTTCCGGTGGCCATCGCCGCGGCCGCCGGCCCCGACTCGTCGGGGCTGGACGACGAACTGCGCCGCGCCATCACCCGTTCCGACAATGCCGCCGCCGACGCCCTCTACTCCCGGCTGGGCACTCCGCAGCAGGCTGCGCGGGCCACCGAGGCCGTGCTGCGCGATGGTGGGGATCGTCGCACCACCGTGCCCCTGACCCGGAAAAGGCCCGAGTACTCGGTCTACGGCCAAACCCAGTGGCGCCTGGACGACCAGGCACGCTTCGCCGCCACGCTGCCCTGCCGCGCCGAGGCGGCGCCGGTGCTGGAGCTGATGGGGCAGGTGAGCAAGGACCAGCGCTGGGGGCTGGGCACCGTGCCCCGGGCTCGCTTCAAGGGCGGCTGGGGCCCCGCCCCCGACGGCGACTACCTGGTGCGTCAGTTGGGTGTGCTGCCAGCGGGCAGCGGTCACGTCGGGGTGGCGATTGCCGTCGACGACGTCGACTTCGCCACCGGCACTCGGATCCTCGACGAGGTGGCCGCCGTGGTGGCGGACAGCCCGGAACTGGGCCAGCTGGCCACCAACTGTTGAGTCCCCTCCGCAAACAGAGAGCTGACGGGTCTTCACTGCCACCATGACAATGAAGACCCGTCAGCTCTCTGTTTGCGGCAGGCATCACTCGCGAACCAGGCTGGCCCACAGCTCATCGGCCCAGCCGAGCACAGCCTCACGCCAGCCAGGACGGTGCGCATAGACGCCAGCCAACCGGGCGACGGTGGCGCGGCTCGCGCGATTCCAGCGCTCGTCGGCAACCCCGGCGTGCCCGGCGACCTCCCGCGCTGCCGCCACCACCGCATCGCGGGCGGCATCGCTCCACAACCCCTGGGCACGACGAAGGCTGGCGTGAACCGCCAGGTTGGCCAGGTCGAGTTCCGGCGCGGCCAGGCCGACCGTGTCGAAGTCCAGCACGCCCAGGCCGTCGGCCGAGGACAGCAGCTGCTTGTCGTGCAGGTCTCGGTGGGTGATGACAAGCCGTGCCGGGTCCCCCGCTGCCGACAGGTCATCGGCCACCTGCAGCATCCGGGCGGGCCATTCGGTCCCGTCCAAGAGCCCGGTCTGGGCACAGCGTCGCTGCCAGGTGCGCAGCACCCCCGCCTCCGCGTCGGCATCGTGCACCGGCAGGGCGGTCTCCAACAGGTCGGCGGGATCGGCGGCCTGCAGTGCCTGCCAGGCCTGGGCCCACTGCCGCCAGAGCCCTTCCCACCCGGGCTGGCCCGACAGTTCGTGCACCGGCCGCCCCGCCAGGACGGTCATGGTGAGCGTGTCGTCGTCGTGCCGGATCACCTGGGGTGCGGCCAGCCCCACCGCCGCGGCAACCGTGGCCCCGTGTTCGGCGGCGCGGGCCAGAGCACCGGCCTGGCCGGGGCGCACCACCTTCACGTACTCCTCGGGCTGGTTCCGGTCGGGAATCGCCACCACGGCGCGTTTGCCGGCCCGATGCACCACCAGTTCCCCTCGGGGGGCAACCCGCTCCAGGGCGGGCAGTCGGGGATCCGAACCTGCCGGCAGGACGGTGGCGGCACCGGCGGTGTCGAGGCGTCCGGCCCGCAGCACTCCTTGGGCATCGCGTCCCTCGACGGCCACCCGCGGCAGGTCGCGCACCTTGTCGGGCCAGGCTCGGGCGATCGTGATCCGGTCCAGCCCATCGATGTGCGGGGCAACCGTCCACCCCTCGCCACGCGCATCGCGCTCCACGGCATCCTCGGCCAGCGCCAGGAGCCGTTCGGTGAGCACCGCCCAGTCGGGGTCCTGGTTGCGCCAGTACTGGGAACAGCGCTGCAGAAGGGCCGCGGCCAGCCAGGGCCCCAGAACCGCTCGTGTCTGCGCCGACGACAGCCCCCCGGCGTGCGCGTAGCCCTGCAGCACGGGCTCGACGTCGTGCTCCTGCAGTTGGGCGACGGCCAGCAGGCTCGCCAGGTCGATCTCCGCCGGACCCAGGCAGACCCGGTCCAGGTCGGTGAGCAGCACCCGGCCGTCGTCCGCGGCCAGGAACTGGTCGAGCGAGAGGTCCCCGTGCAGGACGACGGGGGCTCCGGCCCCCACCCACCGCGGCAAGCGCCCCAGCAGCGACCTGGCCCGTTCACCGTGCACCGGCGACAGTTCAGCCAGTTGCTCGCTCGCCGCCCGAGCGGCAGACAGCTGGCTCTCCCAGCCGCGCTCGGGCAGCGCCAGTCCCTGGGGCGAGCTCTGGTGCAGCCGGGCAAGTTCGGTTCCGGCCCGCGTCAGGCTGGACGCCTCACCGGTGCGCAGGTCGTGCCCCGGAATCCATGGCCACAAGGACAGGCGCCCGTCGCACTGGGCGGGGGCACTGGCGGAATTCACCGCCAGGCCGCGCTCGGCGAGGGTGCGCCCCAGCTCCAGGGCCACGTCATGGGGTTCGCTGGTGACGCGCACCACGCGGTCTCCGTCGCGCAGCACCAGTCGTCGGCCCGGATTGTGCCGCAGCACCTGCACCTGTCCCGACGGGCCGAGCCCCGCCTTCTGCAGGGTCTGTGCCAGGGCCGGATCGGTGCTCCAGGGCCCCCACAGCAGGACGGCCTGCAGCTCGGGCAGTTCCAGGCAGCCCACCCGGTGCCCGTCGATGCCGCGCGAGGCACGCTTGAGCAGCTTGTCGCGCTTGGTCAGGTTCGGGCCCAGCAGCAGGCGCAACCATCCCCAGGGGCGGTCGTCGTCGCGGGTGCGCAGGGATGCCTGGTGCCCGGTCTCGGCCTTTGGCCGGATCCGAACGGCCCGCACGTCCTCACCCACCAGGCGGGAGAGCCGGTCGGGATCCAGCAGGATCTGCAGCGTCGGATCGGTCATCTCACTCCTCCTCCAGCACACGATCCCAGGGCGCATCCTCGGGGCGGCCCTGCCAGACCAGCCGCCCGGCCTCCATCACCACGACGCGGTCGGCCAGCATGGCGGTGTCGCGGTCATGGGTGACCATCACGCAGGTGCGGCCGCGGGCCAGCTCGGCGATCGCCTGGTTCACCAGCACCACGTTCTCGGGATCCAGACCGGTGGTCGGCTCGTCGAGCAGCAGGACCGGCGCATTGCGCAGGAAGGCACGCGCCAGGCTGATGCGCTGGCGCTGGCCGCCCGACAGGCTTCCGCCGCGTTCGGAGACCTGGGTCTGCAGGCCCTCGGGGAGCAGGTCGGTGAACTCGTCGACGCGGGCCAGCCGCACGGCCTGCGCCACCTCGTCGTCGCTGGCGTGGGGACGGCCCTGCCGGATGTTCTCCTCGATGGTGCCGGTGAACAGCGACGCCTCCTGCTGCACCAGGGCCAGGCGGTAGCGCAGCTGCGACAGTGCCACGTCGCGCACGTCGATGCCGTCCAGCTGCACACTGCCCTGGTCGGGATCGATCAACCGCAGCAGGAGCGAAATGGTGGTCGACTTGCCCGAACCGGACGGCCCCACCACCGCGACGGTCTCGCCGGGCTTGACGTTCAGGTCGACGCCGCGCAGCACCGGAATGCCGTCGGTGTAGGACAGGTGCACGTCGCGCAGCGCCAGTTCTCCCCTCACCCTGGTCAGCGGCACCGGGTCGGCGGGAGAGACGATGTCGGGCTGCTGGTCCAGCAGGTCTGCAACGCGTTCCCCCGAGGCACTGGCCCGCGCGATGCGGCCGGTGTACTTGGCCAGGTCACGCAGCGGCTTCATCGAGGTCTTCAGGTAGGTCATGAACAGCACCAGGTCGCCGGGGGTCATGGCGCCCTGCATGGTGCGGGTGCCGCCCAGCCACAGCACCATCGCGGTGGCCAGTCCCACCAGGGCGTCGGTGCGTCGCTCCAGGCCGGCGGCCAGCCGTCGGGCCTGCACGCCGTCCTTCAGCGACTTCAGGTTGGAGCCCCCGAAGTGCTGGGCGCGCTCACGTTCCAGGTTGTAGGCCTGCACATGGGTCATCGCACCCAGGGTCTCCTGCGCGATGTTGGCCAGGTTGCCCTCGCTGCGACGGGTCTTTCGCGCGGCGGTGGTGATCTTCTCGCCACTGCTGCGCGAGGAGAGCCAGAACAGCACGATGGTGATCACGACCACCCCGGCCAGCAGCGGGTCGAGCCAGAGCATCACGGCGAGCATGGTGAACAGGGTGACCACGTTGACCACCAGCGGCATGCCGGCGGTCACCGCCACCTCCTGCAGCTTGCCGACATCACCCACCAGCCGCTGCACCACGTCGCCGGAGCGTGACCTGCCGTGCTGCAACCGCGACAGGGTCTGCACGTGGTCGAAGACCCGGGCACGCAGTTGCGTCGCGATGCGGGAACCGGTCAGGGCCAGCGCGACGGTGGCGCCGTAGTTGAACAGGGCACGCAGCCCCACCAGGGCGATGGTGGCCAGGGCGCACAGCACCAGCACCTTCGGGGTGGCCGTCGGGCCGCCCCCGAGGTCGGCGCCCAGGCTGCGGCTCACCGCGTCGATCACGAACTTGGTGGGCCACGGTTCCAGGACGCGCATGCCCACCTCGGCCAGCAGCAGCACCCCACCGAGGACGAGCAGCTTGGTCTGCCCACCTAGGTGGGGTTTCACCAGGGCGAGGGTTCGTTGGAAGGGCGTGGCCGCGGCGTCCTGCTGGGCCTCGCGCCTGCGCGGCGAGAAGCGTTCGGTCACCGGCGGGCCTCCAAGGGGGCCAGGGTGTCCTGCAGGACGTGGCCCCAGGAATGCTTGTTCTCCATCAGTTCCCGGCCGGCGCGGCCCAATTGTTGGGCGCGCTGCGGGTCGGCCACCAGCTCGTCGATGGCGGCGGCCAAGGCGGCAGGATCCGACGGCGGCACCAACAGACCGGTCTGGCCGTCGAGCACCACCTGCGGGATCTCACCGATTCGGCTGGCCACCACCGGCAGGCCGGCGGCGCTGTACTCGTAGACCTTCAGCGGCGAGAAGTAGTGGTCGTCGCTGGCCGGGTAGGGGGCCACCGCCACCAGGGCTCCCGCCAGGTGCTGCGGCACCTCGTGCGGCGCCACGGCTCCGACCATCTCCACGTCGAGTCCGTGCTCGTCGGCCAGCGCCTCGAGCTGTTCCCGCTGCGGCCCGTCGCCGACGATGCGCAAGCGCCAGGGCTGACGCGCCAGGGTGGCGGCCTCGAAGAGCTTCTCGGTGCCGTGCCAGGGCTTCAGGGTGCCGACGAAGACCACCACGGCCGGGCCGCTGAGGTCTGGTTCCACCGCGGTGATGCGATTGGTGTTGACACCATTGGGGGTGACCACGACGCTGCCGGGATCCACCTGGGCATCGGCGGCCCGGTCACGCACCCACTGCGCCACCGGCTCGCTGACGCAGGCCACCACGTCGGCGGCGGCCAGCTGCCGGGCCAGGGCGTCGTGGGTCCCCTGTTCGTCCACCAGCACGCGGTGGGTGCGCTGTTCATCGATCAACGGCGAGTTCACCTCGAGCACGGTGGCCACCTGCGGGTTGGCGGCGTGCACCTCGGCCATCACGTGGCTGAACAGTGAGTAGCGCTCGTGCACCAGGTCATGGCCACCGGCCTTGACCAGCTCGGACAGTTCGGCGGAGGCTCGCTTCTGCCCCTCCTCCCGCTCGGCGTCCTTGCCGGTCACCTTCACCTCGGTGACCTGCAGGTCGGCCAGGTCTTCGGGAACGTCGTCGCCGCGACGGGCGCAGTAGACGTGCACCTGGGCGCCGCGTTCGCGCCAGGCGCGCACCAGTTCCTGGATGTGGACGCTGGCCCCCTTGGTGCCGAAGACGGGGATGCCGGGATCGACGCAGACATAGGCGACGCTGCGGATCGGGTGTTCATGCGTGGGGGTCGTCATGCCGTGTGGTCCTCTCGGGTCAGGCTGGACAGCAGCCGGGCCTGGGTGCGGGTGTCGAACTTCTCCTCCACCAGGGCGCGCGCGGCGCGGGCCACCTGGACGCGGGGCCACTGCGGGTCGGAGACCTGGCGCAGCGCATCGGCCAGCCGTGCGGAAAGGTCGGTGGGGTCCTGGGAGAGCAGGATCCCGGTGCCGGGCAGGCCGCCCTCGCCGGGCTGCACCGCCTCGGGGATGCCGGTCACGTCGGTGGCGATGCACGGCAGACCGCTGGCCATCGCCTCCAGCAGGACGGTGGGCAGGCCGTCGGCATTGTTGTCGGACCCGACGATGCAGGGGGCGGCCATCACGTCGGCCCAGGCGATCTCGTCCACCAGCTCGGCCTGGCTGCGTGCTCCCAGCAGGGTGACCACGTGCTCCAGCCCGGCCTGGCCGATCTGTTCCTGCAGCTCCTCGTACTTCTCGCCCTCGCCCACGATGCGGGCCTCCACCGGACGCCCCTCGGCCACCAGCTCCTCGATGGCCTCGACGAAGTGGTTGAAGCCCTTCTTCTCCACCAGCCGGCCCACGCCGAGCACCCGCAGCGGGTTGTGCACCAGCTCGGGATCGCGGTAGTCGAAGCGCGGCAGTTCCAGCCCATTGCGCACCAGCACCACCTTGCTCGCCAGCGACGGGTCCACCTGTTCCAGCAGGAACTTGCGGTTGTACTCGCTGATGGCGATCACGCGGTTGGCGCGGCGCAGTACCTCGCGCAGCACCTGGGGATCGACCTCGTCGTGGAAGAGGTCCTTGGCGTGGGTGGTGACGCTGAACGGAATGTCGAGCAGGGCGGCGGCCACGGCGGTGCAGCGGGCGGCGACATTGGCGAAGTGCACGTGGGCGCGGGTGATGCCGTCGTGCTTCCAACGCACGGCCAGGTCGATGGCCTGGCCCACCTCGCTGGCCTCCATCTGCACCAGGAAGGGCATCAGTTCGCCGTAGCGACGGCCGAAGTCGGGCAGCTCGGCCTGCGCCTGGCGCATCGCCTGCCACTCGACGCTCAGCTTGTACGGGCGACGGATGTGCGTCACGGGCGCCTGCACCTGCGCGAGCTGCGGGTGGAAGCGCGAGTCGGCGGTGGGCTTGAGGGCGTAGATGGCCAGGTCTTCCCCGTCGGCCTCACGGGAGAGGATCTCGGTGACCACGAAGGTCTCGGAGAAGCGTGGGTAGACCTTCACCACGTAGGCGATGCGTTCAGCCGGCAAGGGATTCCTCCTGTTGGGTGCAGCGGGCGACGATGTCCGCTGCAGAGTGGGCGACGGTCTGCAGACCGTCGAGTGCAAGGTGTTCGCGTGAGACGCGGGTACCGACGGCGCGGTGCCACCATTCGCTGATGGCCTTGGGGCCCAGGTCTTCCTGGCGCAACAGGTCCACCGCTCCCCGCTTGGCCAGGCCGGTGGCGCGGATCAGCTGCTCGGTGCGCGGCCATTCGCGCGGCACGAGCAGTGCGGGCGACGTGGTGGCCAGCACCTCGGTGACGGTGTTGTACCCGGCCATCGCGATGGCAGCCTCCGCGTGGTGCAGGGGGCCGGCCACGTCGGGCAGCTGGCGCATCACCAGGGTGCGCTTGCGGGCTGCCTCGGTGACCTGCTGGAACTGCTCCTCGGGCATCTGGGGCCCCGTCACCAACACCTGTCGGTAGCCGTGCGGTACCTTGGCCCGGGCAGCGGCCAGGCACAGGTCGAAACCGTCGGAGCCGCCACCGGCGGTGGTCAGCAGGAAAGGCTTCTCCAGATCGCAGTCGAGCTGCTCGGTGGAGCGCCCGGTGGACAGGTAGCCCTGGTAGCGCACCATGTCGTGCAGTTCGGCGGGGATCTCCCCGGTCTCGCGCAGGTCGTGGACGGTGGCATCGCCGTAGACCCAGATCTCGTCGTACAGCTCGCGCACGATGGCCGGCGGCACCCGGTCCCATTCGCGGGCCGCCACCTGCGGATTGTCCAGCACCTCGCGCATGCCCAGCACCAGGGCCACCTGGGGGTACTTGCGGCGCAGTTTGCGCAGCGCCGGCAGCAGTTCCCCGTCGATGCCCAGGGCGTGCCGGTCGACGATGACCAGGTCTGGGGCGAAGGAGGTGAGGGTGGTGCGAATGATGTCACTGCGCAGCGAGGTGACCGTGTCGAGGCTCAGGTCGAGCCGACGCGGGTCGTACTGGCGGCCGTGCTTGCACACCGACGGCAGGGTCACCACGTCGAAACCCTCGGGGAGGTTGCCCGGATCGCTCTCGGGCACGCCATTGATCAGCAGACCGGTGACGGGGCGTCCGGTCAGCCCGGGCAGCTCACGAACGAGGGAGTGGGCCAGTGCGGTGTTGCGGCTGAAGTGCCCCAGCCCCTGTGCGTCGTGCGAGTAGAAGACCGCCCGTAGCGGTGCTGGCGTCGTGCCACCCATGTCATCTCCTGGCCGTGGTGGAAGCTGTCAGCTTCCAGAAGACAACCAGCTCATGACGCTTGGGTGAAAGCATCATGAACGTATTTTCATCTACAGCACAAAAGGACGAGGGGCGGCGCCGGAAACTCCGGCACCGCCCCTCACTTCGCCACCCGTGGCCCCACGACAACGGTGTGGCACGGCGTGGCGGGGCCTCATTCCTGCGGGCGTGTCGCCTGACGCGAGTTGTCGTTCAGGTCGATCATCAGCGCATTGACCAGGTCATGGCTGGCCTCGCGCAGCTTCCTGACGTCGACCGCCTCGAAACGTTCGGCCACGGTGGGCTCGGCCGAGGTGAGCACGGTCTCGTGGTTGGCCTCGCTGATCCGGGCGGAACGCAGGGCCAGTTCCCGACGAAGCTCCTCACCCAGGATTCCGCCCTTGCGCGAGGCACGGTGCCCCACCTCGACGCCGTACTTCTCCAGCTCCACCACCTGCTCGGGATCCTCGGTGGTCAGCATCCTGCCCGCCTGCTCCAGGATCCAGATGCCGTCGTGGTAGTTGCCATCACCCAGGTCGGTGATGGCCTGGCGCAACAGGGGACGGTCGTCGCGCTGTGCCTGGCGAGCCACCAGCTCCAGCTGCAACCCCAGCAGTCGCTCCCCGGAGCGGGTGTTGCCGGCCAACCGCCCCAGCGGCACGCGCGGGTCATTGGCATTGGAATTGCCCATGGTGTCGAGCAACTCGGCACCGGCCTGGTCGGGGGTGTGCACGGTGTCGCGCAGCGGGACGGCCTTGATGAACAGGCTGATGGCGAAGACCAGGATGCTCAGCGGAATGCCGATCACGAAGACGGTGTGCAGCGCATCCCCCAGGCCGGCCCGGATCGCGGCGGCCACCACGGGCGGCATCTTCGCGAGGGCCTCGGGGTCGAGCACGTCGCCGCTGGAGACCTGCTGGCCGCTGGCCTGCATCTGCGCGGCCACCTCGGGCGGCAGATGGCGAGGGATGGCCGTCTTCATCTGGGTGGTCATGATGGTGCCGAAGATGGCGATGCCGACGGTATTGCCCACATTGCGGAAGAACTGCGTCGCGGCGGTGGCCACGCCCAGGTCTCGTCGCGCTGCGGTGTTCTGCACCGCCAAGGTGTACTGCTGCATGCACAGGCCCAGTCCGATGCCGAAGACGGTCATCGCGATGGTCAGTTGCAGCTGCGAGGAGCCGACGTGCAGGCGGGTGAGCAGCCAGAATCCGATGCCCATGATGGCCACGCCAGCCAGCATGAACTCCTTGTACCGGCCGGTGCGGCTGACCAGCAGGCCACCCACGATCGACAGGCCGATCAGCGCCAGGTTCATCGGCATCAGGATCAGGCCGGAGTTGGTCGCGGAGACGCCCAGCACGCCCTGCGCGTAGACGGGGATGTAGATGATGGCGCCGAACATCATCATCGAGATGAAGAAGCCGGCCAGGTTGCTCAGGGTGAACAGCGAGCTTCGGAACAGTCGCAGCGGGATCACCGGTTCGACGGCACGGCGCTCCACCACGATGAAGGCCAGCGTCAGCAGCACGCCGGCGGCGTACAGCCCGATCACCAGCGGACTCGACCAGGCCCAGGTGGTGCCACCCATCGACGTGGGCAGCAGCAGGCAGACCAGGGCCGTGGACAACGTCGCCATACCCAGCCAGTCGATGGTGGTCTCACGCTTCTCGTGCGGGATGTGCAAGAAGCGGAAGATGGCGCCGAAGGCGGCGATGCCGACCGGCAGAGAGGCGAAGAAGAGCCAACGCCAACCCCAGTGGTCGGTGATGAATCCGCCGGCCAGCGGCCCGGCCACCGAGCTCATGCCGAAGACGGCGCCCATCAAGCCCTGGTACTTGCCGCGCTGGCGCGGCGGGATGATGTCGCCGATGATCGTCTGGCTCAGCGGCATCAGGGTGCCGGTGCCCAGGCCTTGGATGGCTCGGGCAAAGATGAGCATCGCGAAGTTCTGGGTGAGCCCGGCGATCAGGGTGCCCAGCATGAAGACCAGCAGGCCACCCAGGTAGAAGCTGCGACGGCCGTAGAGGTCGGAGAGCTTGCCCACGATCGGGGTGGTGATGGCGCCCACCAGCATGGTGGCCGTGGCCACCCAGGAGTAGTGGTCCATGCCACCCAGCTCGGCGACGATGCGCGGCATGGCCGGCCCGACAATGGTCTGGGTGATCGAGGCCACGAACATTCCCAGCATCAGGCCGATGAAGATGCGTCGGTTCTGCGGGCTGAGTCCTTCGAATCGTTCTGGCGCTTCGGCGCGTTCTGGGCCGGGCTCGACGGCGGTTGTTGACATTGGTCTCCCAAGGGCGTGGTTCACGGGGTGGCGGCTCCGTCGAAGGCATCTGCGCTCCCGGCGGGCACCGTCCATGGTGACAAAAACGTGCAGTTACTGCAAAAATATTCCTGTGGATCTTGCCAGTTTCGATCAGGACGTGGGCGTGCGCGAGCGCAAGAAGTTGCAGACCCGCAGGGCCCTGCACCGCGCCGCCACCAGGCTGGTGACCCAACACGGGCTTGGTGGTGTGACCACCGACGACATCGCGCGGGCCGCCGGGGTGAGCCCTCGCACCTTCTTCAACTACTTCCCCACCAAGGAAGCAGCCCTGACCGGCGTGCCCGAGGTGGTGGTGGAGCGCATCACGACCCTGGTGGCCGAGCGCCCGGCCGACGAACCGCTGTGGACCACGGCCAAGTTGACCGCTCGGGCGCTGTGCCAGGTGGCGGTGCACGACGAGGAGCAGTGGCGGGCACGTGCCCAGTTGCTGGCCAACCGGCCAGAGCTCACCGCCCTGCTGTCCAGCGTCGAGCGGACCCTCGAGATGGGCCTGGTGGACGCGCTGGTGGCGCGCGCCGAGACCCTCGCAGCGCCCACCGACCCATGGCGTCCACGGATGCAGGCGCTGGCCGCGGTGAATGCGGTGCGCGTGGCAGCGCAGGTGGGTGATGACCCGGCGGAGGTCGAACGAATCCTGGAGGAGATCCTCGACAGCCTGGACGCCCTCCACGCCTGGCCCCTGTCGCCGTGCCGTCCGCAAACAGAGAGCTGACGCCCCTTGACTGCCACCATGGCAATGAGGACCCGTCAGCTCTCTGTTTGCGGCAGCCAACGTCCCCGACGTGAGGCCCACCAGTGGTCTCCTCGTCGGATCATGACCAGCAGCGCCTGCTCGGTTTCCGGCCAGGAATGCATGACCTGTTCATAGGTGAGGCGTACGACGATGTAGCCGAGCGCCCGCAGCCGCAGATCACGCTCGCGATCCCTGCGGTAGCGCTCCTCGCCAGTGTGGAAGGCCCGGCTGTCCACCTCGATCACGAGTCTCTCCCCCACCAATAGATCCACGCGGCCAACTCCCCCAATCGCCACCTGCGCACGCACATTGATCCTGCGCGCGCGAAGCCGCAACCGCACCACGGTCTCGGGTCCGGATTCGCCGCGGTCCATCTGGCCGAGCACGTCCTCCACCCCGGGGCCGCTGCCCAGCGCCAGCCGAATCTGCGCCGGCGACATCAGTCGGCGCTCGACCAGCGATTCGGCCACGATCAGGAAGTCCTCCCGCCCCAGGCACCACCACGCGGCCCGCAGCGCCTCGTCGGGATGGTCGACCGCACGACGGGGAGCTCTGGCGTGCCGGTTGCCGATCGTTCGGCACCGCTTCATGCCGTCGGGGAGGCCACCGGTGCGATTGTGGTCGATGCGCAGGTGGAGCGTCCCCGAGTCGACCTGCCAGGCACCGTGGTGCGCCAGCGCCGAGGCACAGGTCAGCGCACCTCCGGCACGCACGGCCCGCAGCACCTGCGCATCGGCGTTTGGCAAGGCATACCACCCACGTCGAGGCCGCAGCAGGTTTCCGGCGGCCAATTCGCGGCGGATGTCGCCTTGGCTGTAGCCAGCCGCCAACAGATCCCTCGTCGTGCACACGCCGCCCGGCGCCTCGATCGCTCCCATGCCCAGGATGATGTGCAGGACGAGGTCATTGCACCCCACTCATCCACAGCCAACGGTCCTCCGCGCAGGGTTGGGACAACGGAGGTGCGTCCGCAAACAGAGAGCTGGCGGGTCTTCACTGCCATGGTGGCAATGAAGACCCGCCAGCTCTCTGTTTGCGTAGAGGTCAGCCGATCAGTTGCTGGGCAACCTGCTCGCCCGAGAGCACGGCGCCCTCCATGTAGCCGTTGTACTTGGAGGAGTACTCGGCGCCGGCAAAGTGCACGCGGCCCTCCGACGCGGCAAGGCTCGGCCCGGTGGCCGTCCAGACACCGGGCGCGAAGTGGGCGCCATGGCAGCCCCCGGTGAACTCCTCGCGCGACCAGTCACGGTCCACATAGGCCAGCGGCTCGGGGTGGGTGTCACCGAAGGCCGCGTTGACGGCCTCCTCCATCGCACGCTGGCGCAGGAAGGCCGAACGTCGGCTGATGCCCGAGGCCTCCCCACCCTCGAAGAAGCCCATCAGCACGCCGGTCTTCTCCGACGGATTGGAGTTGTCGACGATCACGCGCATGGCGCCCTCGCCGGAACCCACCTGGCCCGACAACCCGGCGCGACGCCACCACGGCGACTCGTAGACCAGGGCCGCCTTGATGACATTGCCTGCGGGGATCTGGGTGGCTGCATCGGCGCGCCACTGGGGCAGCCCAGGCTCGAAGTCGACGGTGGACAGCAGGCGCGGCGGCAGGGTCACGATCACCTCACGCGCCTGCACCGGGGCGCTGTCGGCCAGGGTCAGCACCACATGGTCGTCGTTCTGCGAGATGGCGGTGACCTGCTTGCCCAACTGCACCCGCTCGCCCAGTCCTTCGGCCAGCTTGTCGCACACCTGGACGACGCCCCCGGCGACGCGCTGCTGGTGGGCGCCGCCATTGAGCGAGATCAGCGCCTCCATGTCGATGCCGTCGTTGACCCGACGCAGGCCGTCCACCAGCGTGGTCTCCTCGGCGGGACGCCCCATCGAGCTCTCGAAGACGCGGTCGAACCACTCGCTGGCACCGGGGGTGCGCAGGTTGGTGGCGGCCCAGGTGGAGACGGCCTGGTCGAGCCAGCGCGTGTTGGCGCTGCACCATGCCGGGTCCTTGGCGACGCGCTCGGCCAGCCGGCGAAAACGCATCAGGCCCTGGCCCAGGTCGGCCATCTCGAAGGGGGTGAGGTGGTCCTCGATGTCATTGCTGGTGGGCACCTGACGGGAGGCCCCGGCCACGCGCACCACGGCGGCACCCTCGGAGGGCTCCACGAGTTCCAGGCCGAAGCCCTTGACCAGATCCAGGATCCGTTCGTGGCTGGGCGAGACCCACTGGCCGCCCATCTCCAGCACGGTGTCCTGCTCGACGACATTCTCCAAGCGGCCGCCGACACGCTCGCGCGACTCGAGGACGACGACGTCCTTCCCGGCTTCCACCAGTTTTGCTGCGGCGCTCAGGCCGGCGAGTCCCGCACCGACCACTGCAACGTCCAACATTGGGCCTCCTGAGCCGTCCTCTGCCTGTCTTGATGACGACTCTACTCAGTGCGGCTGGCCTGTCCCCACACGGGTGCCGCGCAATGGCCCGGCAAAAGCAACGGGGCCCCACCGATCGGTGGGGCCCCGTCGCGGTCCAGTCCAGCAGGCTCACTGCTGGGCGCGCTGCACGGCCAAGGGGTCGATCGGGCTGGTGCCGTCGTCGACCGGGGCCGGGTTCTGGAAGGTTGCCGTGAAGGGCTCGCTGGTCCAGCTCTGCCAGTCCTCCGGGTTGTCGGCATCGCCCAGGGCCCGCAGGGCCTTGATCTCCAGGATGTAGTCACCGGGCTGCACCCGGGCCTGGTACGGGCTCGATCCGGTGGTCAGGTAGGTGCCGTCCCACGGCAGGCCCACATTGGCGCTGGCGCGGCCCTCGTGGACGAACTCGGCGGCGATGCCCACCTGCTCGCCCTTCGTGCCGTCGGCATTGGCCTTGTGCACCACCATCTGCAGCATCTCGGTGGGGTATTCCAGTCGGAAGACCGGCGTCGGCTGGTCATCCTTGGCCATCGAGTAGCTCAGCCCCTCCTGTTCGGGCAGGCAGACGGCGCGACGATCGTTGACCGGGCCCGTCATCTCGCCCAGACAGGGGCCGTCGAAGCCGGGGGCGCGGAGCACGTCGACGCGCTGGTAGTCACCGGCCATGCCGAGGTAGGGCACGTTCAGCGTGGTGCCGGTGTCGGAGCTGGCGACGATCCAACCGCCGTAGAGGTAGCCATTGGGCGCGTCGGTGGGCGCCTGGATGGTCACCTTCACCTTCTTGGTCTTGCCGGCCGGCACCACCACGCGCTTGGGCAGCTTCACGTTGGCATCCATCAGGTCGAAGGAGGGATCGCTGGTGCCCAGCGAGCCGATGGAGCTCTCGTTGGCGAAGGTGTAGACGGTCGCTCGTCGCGAGTCGTTGCGCAGCACGAGTTCGGTGGTGACCGGCTTGCGCTGTGCCTCGCCCAGGCTGATCTTGCTGGGGCTGATGCTCTGCTGGGTCAGCAGGGCGCGGTCAACCTGCACCATGCCGGAGCCCTGGCGCAGCACCATCTCCTTGAGCCCCAGGTCTGGCGCCAGGCTCCACAGGGCGCCGTGGTCGGCGGTGTTCTGCAGCAGGGTGCGCACCGTCTGGGGCTGGCCCTTCAGCTCGGGACGCTCCTGCAGCAGCTGCGCCACATTGCCGGCGACGTGCGGGGCCGCCATCGAGGTGCCGGACATCGACGTGTGGCCGCCCTTCTCGAGCGGATAGGTGGACCAGATGTTGCCGCCGGGAGCGCCGACGTCGGGCTTCAGGTCGAGGTCGGCCGAGGCTCCCCAGCTGGAGAAGCTGGAGATGCGTCCGGCATTGGGATCCGCGCTGGAGACGGTCTGCTCGGTCCACTCCACCACATTGCCCTGCTCCAGCTGACGGGCCAGTTCGGTGCCGTCCTGCTGGCTGAGCATGACCACCGGGATGGTGATGGGGGTATCGCCGGCCACGCTGGGACTGATGGTGCCCGGCGCGTTGTTGTAGAGCAGGACGGCCTTGGCACCCGCCTGCTGGGCGGCCAGCGCCTTCTCGTGGAAGCTGCAGGTGCCGCGCTGCACCAGGGCGGCAGCACCGTCGGCGAACAGCGCCTTCTGCTCCTCGGTGTAGGGCTCGCAACCCTGGGCCTGCGGCGTGCCGGGCTCGCCCAGGGAGACCACCGGGAGGCTGCCGGTGGTGGGCACCGGCACCTCGTCGGCGGCGGTGTAGCCGTAGAGCTTGCCGTTGGCCTGGGCCCGGATGGCGCGCTGGGTGACGTGGGAGTTGTCGAAGCTGGCCACCGAGATGGTCTTGCGCCCCACGCTCGGGGCTCCCGAGCTGAAGGCGCCGCTCTCGCCGGCATTGCCGGCCGAGACCACCATGATGGTGCCGCGGTCGCTCATCGCGTCGGCGGCCTGCGCGGTCGGGTAGTCGGCCCAGGTCATCATGCTGGCGCCCAGCGACATGTTCACCACGTCCATGCCGTCGGCCTCGGCGCGCTCCATGGCGGCCATGATGATCTCGCTGGAGGTGGATCCGTTGCAGCCGAAAACACGGTAGGCGCCAAAGCTCACCTTGGGCGCCACGCCCTTGATGCCCTTGCCGGAGGTGTCGCCGTCGGCGCCGATGATGCCTGCCACGTGGGTGCCGTGGCCGCCGCAGTCGTCGGGAACCGCGTCGGGGACGGGGATGCTGTCGGGCTTCTCCGCGTCGTAGTCGTCACCGACGAAGTCATGGCCCCACTTCACCCGACTGGTCGGGAAGCTGGTGGAGCCATTGGTGCCCTTCCCGCCCAGGTCTGGGTGGTCGATGTCGATGCCGGAGTCGATGACTCCCACCTTGATGCCCTTGCCGTCCAGGCCAAGGTCGTCGCGGGCGATGGCGGCACCGGTCAGGTTGACCGCGGTGGCCATGTCGGGACTGGTGGCACCGCCGCGGGTCACCGGCCGCTTGGCGGTCACGACGGGATAGATGCCCTTGACCCCGGGCAGTCGGGCCAGCTTCGCCGCCTGCTTGCCGTCCATGGTGACGGCCATGCCGTTGAAGGTGCGGGTGTAGGAGCGATGCTGCTTGACCTTCACACCGGCCTTGGCGGCGGCCGCCATCACCTTCTTCTGGGCGTTCACGTTCTGCGCGCTCTTGCCGCCCTGTGCGGTGACGGCGCCTTCCACCTGCACCAGCCAGCGGTTGCGTACCACCTGGCCGGTCTGGTCCTGCTGGGCGATCTTGATGTAGTCGGACATGCGCCCGAGGTCACGATCCTGCGCCTGGGCCTGTTGGGGCAGGCTGCAGAGACCGGAGACGACCAGGGCTGAGGCTGCGAGGCCGGACATCATGCGACTGTGCATGGGTTCTCCTCCGTGTGGGGTGGGCCCACGGCGTACCCGTCGGCCGAGTCTGAACCTAGTGCACTGGCCCGAGCCTTCGTCAATGGTCCATTTCCCAACCTGTGCGAGCTTTGCGGGATCCCACACCGGTGCGCAGGAGCACCGCGACCGTCCGGGACGGCTCCGCAGGGCATGCAAGAACCCGCGGGGTGCCCGGCAGCTGTGCCGGGCCGATCGGTTGGACGTGGACCGATCCCCGCAGGTTCCGGTGGCTCGTGTGGATTGCCACGCGTCCCTTGACGGGCTCGCTCAGGCGCGAGCCACCTCACTCGTCCTGTAGTCATTCATCGGTCAGGACCACCTCCTTCCTTGTGTGCCCACCACGCTAGGCGGGCCGGGCAGGGGCGGCAACCGATTTTTCGCGGCCTCGACAAGCTCGGCTGTCGGGGAAGGGGGCCTCGACAGGCTCGGCCAACGGGGAGGGCGGCCTCGACAAGCTCGGCCATCGGGGCGTTGGGCTCGGCCACCGGGGATGGGGTCTCGGCCGCCTCCCCTTCCCGGTCCCCGAGCCTGCCGAGGGGAAGCTCAGTGGCGGTCCACCAGGTACCAGCTGGCCAGCGCCGTGGCACCGGCGACGCTGAAGACGCTGGGCCAGGCGCCGATCTTCTTGGCCAGCGGGTGCGAGCCGCCGAAGGCGCCCAAGTAGAGCGCGGTCAAGCCGGCGGTGGTCAGGGCGCCCTGCTCCTTCCACTTCACGCCCGACGCCACACCGGCGGCGGCCAGCACCGCACCACCCAGGGGCCGGTTCCCGCTGAAACGCGCGACGGCGTAACCACCCACCAGGCCCAGTGCGCTGGTCGCAGCGCTGGGCACCTTGGCGCAACACGTGTCCTGCTTGTCCATCTTCACTCCCTGTCCGTACGGCCTTGCCAGCGTCACCTCGGTGACGCCCTCGTGGTCCTTGCCCGGAGCCTAGCCCGGCATGCGGCGCACCGCGGGACGCGCCGGTGGCAGCCCGGCGACGAAGGCGGCGACGCGCTCGACCACCGCGTCGTGCCAGATCACCTTGCGGTGCCCCTGGTTGGCGGTGACCATCAGCTCGGAACCGTGCCACGACTCGTGCAGTTCGCGGCTCTGCTCCAGGGGATTGTGCGGATCGTCCTCGTCGTGCACCACCAACATAGGGGGAATCCAGCCGGCCTGGGCCATCCGCTGCACGTCACGGCGCAGGTCGAACTCGGCCAGGTCGCTCCCCAACCGGCGCTGGGCGCGCTGCAGGAAGAGCTCACGGGTGCGCGGCCCCATCCCCGTCACCTTGGCGAACCAGTGCAGCGCCGGCTCGATGGAGACCTCCGGGGCGAAGAGCACGAAGGCGCCGGGCATCCGCCGGGCCCGGCGGGCGCGCAGGACGGCCATCGCACCCCTGCCGTGGGCCAGCACCAGGGCAGGTTCACCCATCTCGTCCAGCACCGCATTGACGGCATCGGCCATCTCCTCCACCGAGGCCATGCCGAAACCCTCGGCACCATGGGTGGAGTGCCCATGGCTGGGCGCATCGAAGGCCACCACCCGGTAGCCGCGCTCCAGCAGGGTGCCGATGTGGGCCTGCAAGAGCTGCCAGTACCCACCCCAGCCGTGCACCAGCAAGGCCACCGGTGCGTGCTCGGGGCCGAAGGTGTAGCCGGTGATCTCCGCGTCTCCGCTGAGCAGGAAGAAGGGCTCCCCACCGCTGGGGGTGTACTTGCCGAGTTTGCGTTCCTTGGGCGGATCGGGCACCTGGAACCACATCACCTCGCCCACCGCCGCAGCACGCTGCGGTGAGGTCCGCTCCAGCGCCGCCATCCGCAGCCGCACATGTTTGGGTGCGCGTACCGCCGCGACCGTCGAATCCTTCTTGGACATCGATCACTCCCCCGAGCTTCCCGGAGGCGCGGTGCCCCCGCCCTGTCAGGGTAGAGCAAACATTGTGGTTGGACTGTGGGGCGCCTGCAGGGTGACACTGGCGCGACCCCGTCGGGGGGATGACGACGCGGCCGGGATGGCCCTGTCGGGACATTAGGGTGCAACCAGGAGGGTGATGCAGATGCTCAGGTTCGCGAGTGTTGGTACCAGCTCGATCGTGGAGCTCTTCGGTGCCTCCGTCGCCCTCGTCGACGAGGTCTCGTGGGTGGCGGCCAGCTCCCGCGACGAGTCACGCGCCGCACAGCTGGGGGCCCCGCACGGAGCCCGCCCGGTGAGCGGGGTGGACGCCCTGGCCAGCGCCGACGACGTCGACGCGGTCTACATCGCCTCACCCAATGCGCTTCACCATGCCCAGGCCCGGCAGTTGTTGGAGGCGGGCAAGCACGTCCTGGTGGAGAAGTCGGCCTGCACCACCGCCGAGCAGTGGCGTGACCTGGTGGAGGTGGCCAACAGTCGGGGGCTGGTGGTGCTGGAATCGGTTCGCGCCGTGCACGAGCCGCTGTGGCGCCACGTCACTGCGCATCTGGAGAGCCTGGGGCCGGTGCGTCAGGTCTCGCTGCAGCTGTGCCAGCGCTCACGTCGCTACGACAACTTCCTGGCCGGCAAGGTGGAGAACATCTTCCGGCCCGAGATGGCCGCCGGCGCACTGATGGACCTGGGCGTCTACTGCCTGCACCCCTTGGTCTCCCTGTTCGGGATGCCCACCCGGGTGCAGGCCTCCAGCGTGAAACTGTCCAATGGCATCGACGGGGCCACCACCCTGCTGCTGGACTACCCCGGCTTCACCGCCACGGTGGCCTGTTCCAAGGTCTCGGCCAATGCTTGCGGCAATGTCATCGCCGGCGAGGACGCCAGCCTGTTGCTGGACCGCATCGACGACCCCCACCGGTTGCAGCTGGCCTGGACCAATGGCGCCGAGACCGAGGAGGTGCCGCTGGACAAGTCCCTGCCTCAGCAGGCCCATGTGCTGCGCGCCTTCGCCCGGATGGTGCAGGATCCTGCCCTGGCCAGGCCCCACCAGCAGGCCACCGACGACGCCCTGACCGTGATGGACGAGGCCCGTCGCCAGGTGGGGCTGGTCTTTCCCGCAGATCCCGGCTGGCAGGGCTGAGCGGCCCCGACAAGCAGCTTTGGGGGTTCTGCCCGGTCCTCAAGACCGCAATGGTTGAATGGGATTCGGTGTGGACACCGTGCCTTTCGGCCCGGCACCAGCAGCGAGATGAGGAGTGGCATGTCCCTGGCCATCGGAGTGGATGTCGGCGGAACCAAGATCGCGGCCGCCGTGGTGGACGAGTGGGGCAAGATCGTCGCGCAGTTGCGACGCCCCACCCCCGCCAATGACGCCGACCAGGTGGCCGCCACCATCGCGGAGCTGGTCAAGGAACTGGGCGCCGAGCACGAGGTGACAAGCATCGGCATCGGTGCCGCTGGCTTCGTCGACAGCTTGCGCGCCAAGGTGGTCTTCGCCCCCAACCTGGCCTGGCGCAATGAACCGCTCAAGGAGCGGGTGGAGCGCGCCACCGGGCTGCCCACCGTGGTGGAGAACGACGCGAACGCCGCCGGCTGGGCGGAGAACCGCTTCGGATCCGCGCAGGATGCACGGTCGGCCGTGGTGCTGACCATCGGCACCGGCATCGGTGGCGCCATCATCAACGACAACCAGCTGGTGCGTGGCGCCAACGGCTTCGCCGGCGAACTGGGCCACTTCATCGTCCGTCCCAATGGCCGCCGCTGCGGCTGTGGCCTGCGCGGTTGCTGGGAACGCTACGGCTCCGGCAGCGCCCTGGTGGTGGAGGCCCGCGAGCTGGCCACCGTCGCCCCGGAGCGCGCCGAGCGGCTGCTGGAACTGGCCGGCGGGAATCCACTGCGGGTGGAGGGGAAGCACGTGACGCAGGCCGCTCGCGAGGGGGACGCGGCCGCGCTGGACTGCTTCGACGCGCTGGGTGACTGGATCGGCCGAGGCATGGCCGTGATCGACGCGGTGCTCGACCCCGACGTCTTCGTGCTGGCCGGTGGCGTGGCCGAGGCCGGCGACCTGCTTCGCGAACCGGTCCTCAAGAGCTTCCACAAGCGGCTGACCGCCCAGGGCTACCGCGACGCCCCGCACGTGCGGCTGGCGATCCTGGCCAATGACGCGGGAATGATCGGCGCCGCAGACCTCTCGCGGCAGCCACAGTGACCCTGGCCCGCTGACCTGTCGGTTCAGCGACGCTGTGCGTCGTGCACCACCAGGGCGGCCTGCACCCGGTTCTCGGCGCCCAGCTTGGCCAGGATGCTAGAGACGTGGGCCTTGACCGTCGGCAGCGAAAGGTGCATCTGCTGCGCGATCTCGGCATTGGCCAGGCCGTCGGCCACCGCCTCGGCCACCTCGCGCTCACGCGGGGTGAGTGCCTGCAGGCGTCGCCGGGCGTCGCTGCCCTGCCCCTGGTCGGGGGCGGTTCCCGCGGCGCGCATCATCACCTGCTGCAGCACGCTGGGCGACAGCGCCGGTTCGCCCTGCGCGACAGCCTTCACCGCGGCGACGATGCGTTCGGGAGGGGTGTCCTTGAGCAGGAAGCCGGTGGCGCCTGCGCGGATGGCTTCCACGACGAGTTCGTCGGCGTCGAAGGTGGTCAAGACCAAGACCTTGGTGCCCGGGCGGGCGGCGAGCACCTGCCGGGTGGCCTCGATGCCGTCCAGACCGGGCATCCGAATGTCCATCAGCACCACGTCGGCCTGCTCGCGCTGCACCAGCTGCGCGGCGCCCTGGCCGTCGCCGTGCTCGGCCACCACCTGGATCTCCGGGCTGCGCAGCATCAGTGTCAGCCCGGCGCGGACCAGGGCATCGTCGTCGACGATCACCACCCGGATCGCAGGGGCGTTCTGAGGTGGCTCAGTGCTCATGACCCCATCTTGACATTCCACGGCAGGTGGGCGCTCACGACGAACTCGGTGTCGGTGCGCGTGCCGGTCAATTCACCACCAGCCAGCTCGGCGCGTTCCTGCAAGCCGGCCAGCCCCATTCCCGCCCCGGGCACGTGCGAGGTGCCGCGCCCCAGCGGATTGCGGACGCACACGTTCAGGCCGTGCTCAGCATCACCGTCCACCTCCACCTGCACCGGCAGCGACTGGGCGTGCTTGCGCGCATTGGTGAGCGACTCCTGGATGATGCGATGCACGTGACGGGCGGTCGTCGGGCTGAGTTCGGCGGCCCGGGCCCAGAAGTCGTCGGGAACCCGCAGGGCGATCGACGCCCCCGCCGACTCCTCCTGGGCCACCAGTGCGGGCAGGTCCAGCAGCGAGGGTTGCGGCGGCGTGACCGGATCACTGCCCTCGTCACGCAGCACCCCCAGCACCTCGCGCAATTCCTCGAGTGCCTGGTGACTGGTCTCCTGGATCAGGCTGGCGGTCTGGCGCGACTCCTGCGGGCTCAGGTCGTCCTTGAAGGCCAACACCCCCGCGTGCAGCGAGATCAGGCTGATCTTGTGGGCCAGCACGTCATGCATCTCGCGGGCGATGCGAGCCCGCTCGGCCGTGCGGGCCTGGGCCACCCGGGCACTCTGCTCCCGGCCTGCCAGTTGGGCGGCGGTGCGCCACGACTCCACCAGCTCCGCGCGGGCGCCGCGGTTCCACCCGATCAGCATCACCACGGCCACCACCAGCAGCTGCATCACGAAGAGCAGCATGATGTCGACGGCTCCGCCGGTCAGCAGCGCGCCCTCCTCGGTGGAATGCCCAGACACGGCCCAGTCATTGACCACGCCTGCCAGCATCCACCCGGCACCCGCCACCAGCACCTCCGGCCAGCGACGTCGGGCCGCAAGCGCCAGCAGTGCGACGCAGGTGGCCGGGGCCAGTCCCGATGAGAAGGAGGACCCGGCCAGCAAGATCCCCGTGACAAGCCGCGGATGACTGTGGCGCCAGATGATCGCCGGGGTGAGCAGTACCCACAGCGCCAGGTCGGCAGCCATGAAGGCATGCGCCACATTGGGCACGGGCAGGCCCATCGCCTCGAACCACACGGCGCTCCACACGATGAAGCCCAGGAATAGGCACAACAGGACGCGCCAGCCCTGCGCCACCCAACGGCGCCAGCGCGCCTGCGGGGGCGCTGCGTGAAACAGCACCGGACGGCCTGCCGCGGCCTGCGTCGTCTTCATGCCGGTCAGTCTAGGGACGGCCCACCGGCTCCTTGATCGACCACTGGTAGTGCTGGCGGAGACTTCGGTAGGGGTCTGCGGACCTCACCACCCAAGGGGTTCGGGACCCGTCGATCAGTAGTTGACGGTGGCGTCCCCGTCGGTGGTGACCTCGAGCTTCTCCTTCGCGACGGTGCCGTCCACCTGCACCAGGGAACGCTGGGTGTCGACCACCAGCTGCACCTTCTCGTAGGGGACGGTCTCGACCACCACGCGCGGCTCCTCGCGGTGCAGCACGTACTCCTCCACCACGGTGCTGTGCACCGTGTCGGTGGAACCCCGCACCGTGCCCGGATGGCCCGAGGGCGCCTGCTCCTGTGGGTACTCGATGACGAGCTCCTCATGGCGCACGGGGACGGTGATGGTGCGCTCCTGCGTCACCACGCGTCGGGTCACCTTCACCTTGGCCCACTCGTGCCGCTCGGCATGGGCCACCATGCGTTCCTCGTGCCGGACGATCTGCCCCTCGGCAAGATCCATCCGGTCCTGCTCCACGTCGGTGGGTGTCTCGTCGCTCATCGCCAGCTCCTGTCCGCGTGGGCGGGGCCTTCCCGTCCTTCGTCTGTTTCGATCGTGTCACGCCCTGGCCCTGCTGCCATCCCCAATTCACCGATGGCAGAACTGGACTGCCCCTCGTGCCCGCCTACCAGCTGTTAGATTCTCGGAAATGCAGCACCGTGGCTGCCCCGATCCCTAGGTTGGTTCATGAGCTTCCACGAGTCGGTGGTCTACCAGATCTACCCGAAGTCCTTCCGTGACACGAATGGCGACGGGGTCGGGGATCTGCGCGGCATCATCGAGAAGGTGGACCACATCGCCTCCTTGGGCGTGGACCTGGTCTGGCTGAACCCCTTCTACCCCTCGCCGCAGCGCGACAACGGCTACGACGTGAGCGACTACTGCGCCATCGATCCGGCGATGGGCACCATCGCCGACTTCGAGGAACTGGTGGCCCGGCTCGCCGAGCACGGCATCGGGATCATGCTCGACATGGTGCTCAACCACACCTCCACCGCCCACGAGTGGTTCCAGCGGGCCTTGGCCGGTGAACAGCACTACCGCGACTACTACATCATCAGGTCACCACGGCCCGATGGCAGCCTGCCCACCAGTTGGGGCTCCAAGTTCGGCGGGCCGGCCTGGGCGCCCTTCGGTGAGACGAGTGACTACTTCCTGCACCTGTTCGACGTCACCCAGGCAGACCTGGACTGGCGCAATCCGGCAGTGCGACAGGAAATGGCCAAGGTGGTCAATTTCTGGCGGGGCAAGGGCGTCAAGGCCTTCCGCTTCGACGTGATCAACCTGATCGGCAAGGCCGCCGAACTGGTGGACGGCACACCGGGCACCGACGGCCGCGACGCCTACACCGACGGCCCACAGGTGCACGAGTACCTGCAGGAGCTGCGCCGCAACAGTTTCGGCCAGGACCAGGATTCGGTGACCGTCGGGGAGATGTCGTCGACCTCGATCGAGGCCTGCGTAGGCTACTCCAATCCCGACAACGGCGAACTGGACATGGTCTTCAACTTCCACCACCTGAAGGTGGACTACGCCAACGGCCAGAAATGGACACTGGTCCCGTATGACCTGGCCGCCCTGAAACGGATCCTCGACGAGTGGGCCGTCGGCATGCAGGCCGGCAATGGCTGGAATGCCCTGTTCTGGAACAACCACGACCAGCCACGCGCCCTGGACCGTTTTGGTGACCCGGTCAACTTCCACGCCGAATCGGCCACCATGCTGGCCACCGTCATCCACCTGCTTCGCGGCACCCCCTATGTCTACATGGGTGAGGAGATCGGCATGACCGATCCCGAATACACCCTGATGAGCGACTACGTCGACGTGGAGGCCCACAATGCCTACGCCGAGCTGCTCGCCACCGGTGAGAGCGCCGAGCGTGCCTTCCAGATCGTCCACTCCAAGGCCCGTGACAATGCCCGTACCCCGATGCAGTGGGATGACGGCCCCACTGCGGGTTTCACCGACGGCATTCCGTGGCTGCGCCCCACCAACCAGGACCGGATCAATGTGGCCGCCGAGCAGGACTCGGAGCGCATCCTGGGCCACTACCGTCGTCTGATCCAGCTGCGCAAGAGCGAACCCTTGATCAGCGAGGGCCGCTACGAGTCCTTCGACGCCGGACACGAGGCCGTCTTTGGTTACCTGCGCACCTTGCAGCAGCGCAGGCTGCTGGTGCTGGCGAACTTCCGCGGCGAACCGGCCGGCGTCCAGATTCCCCCCGAATACGCCGACGGCACCCTGCTGATCGGCAATCACGATGACGCAGTCGTCTCCCGCGAGATGACGCTGCGCCCCTATGAAGCTCTGGGCATCGTCGTGGAGCCCTGAGCACCCCACTGGCGCCTACTGTCCCGGGCGCCGCCATGAGTCCCCAAGGGAGAGGAACCCCATGACAACCGACGAGATCCCGCAGCTGCGGCCCGAAAGGCTCGTGGCACCGATGGCGGGCGAGGTCATCGACCTGGCCGACGTGCCCGATCCCGCCTTTGCCAGCAAGAAGATGGGCGACGGCTTCGCGGTGCGGCCCACCAGCAATGAGGTGGTCGCCCCGGCCGACGGCACCGTGTTCATGTCTGCCAAGACCGGCCACGCGCTGGGCTTTCGCACCCCCGAGGGCCTCGAACTGCTGCTGCACCTGGGCATCGACACCGTCGAGCTGGAGGGCAAGCCGTTCGCGCTGACCGCCACCAAGGGTCAGGAGGTGAAGGCAGGTGACTCGCTGGGCACGATGGACCTGGATGCCGTCGTCGCGGCGGGCAAGGACACCTCGGCGATCTTCATCATCACCAACACCAAGAAGCGCCTCTACAGCCTCGAGGTGGACTTCGGACCTGCCGAGCTGGGTGCACCGGTTGCCACGGCACAGGTGAAGCCCGCCCCCGCCAAGAAGGCCGCGGGCTCGGCTGCCGGAGCCGCGGCCGCTGGGGCCGCGACAGGCTCGGCCACCGTGGATGGGGGCTCGGCCACCGCCGATGGGAAGCTCCCCGAGCCTGTCAACACCCCCTCGGTCCCCGAGTCTGTCGAGGGGTCCGGCCACGCCGCGCTCGACCGGGAGAGCCTGGACGGCTACGACCTGCTCGCCTACGACATCATCGACAACGTCGGCGGCGCCGACAACATCCGTTCGGTGATCCACTGCATCACCCGCGTTCGCTTCTACCTCAAGGACGAGAAGCTCGCCAATGACGAGGTGGTGGCCAACCTCGACGGCGTCATCGACGTCGCCAAGGCCGGCGGCCAGTACCAGGTGGTGATCGGCCCGGCCGTCGAGGAGGTCTTCGACGCGGTGGTCAAGCAGCTGCCCCAGGTGGACAGCGTCTCGGCCGACGTCGTCGAGAAGGAGAAGCCCACCACCGCCGTCGGTTGGTTGAAGTACGGCTTCAGCGAGTTGATCGGCGTCATCACCGGATCGATGATTCCGATCATCGGCCTGCTCGCCGCCAGCGGTATCCTCAAGGGAATTCTGGCGCTGCTGATGAACTTCGAGGTCATCACCGGCGAGAGCTCCACCTACATGGCGATCAATGCCATGAGTGACTCGGTCTTCTTCTTCCTGCCGATCTTCGTCGGGTTCACCGCCGCCAAACGGCTGGGTTCCGACCCGATCGTGGTGGCCATCATCGGCGGCGTGCTCACCTACCCGACCATCGTGGAGGCCGCCGGCAAGGAAGGCTCCACCAGTTTGCTGGGCATGAGCATGAATGCCGACTTCTTCGGCATCCCCTACCCGTTGGCCAGCTACTCCTACTCGATCTTCCCGATCATCGTCGCCGCGTGGTTGGCCTCCAAGGTGGAGCCCTTCTTGAAGAAGATCATCCCGATGACGCTGCGCATGATCTTCGTGCCCTTCTTCGAGGTCTTCATCGTCTCCGCCGCAATCCTGCTGATCCTGGGCCCGATCGTCATGCTGATCTCCGGTGGCATTGCCGCCGCCATCCAGGGCGTCTACGACCTGAACCCGACCATCGCCGGCACCCTGATCGGCGGCCTGTACCAGTCGCTGGTGATCTTCGGCCTGCACTGGGCCGTGATTCCGCTGGTGGCCAGCGACATCGCCTCCTCGGGCCACTCCTACCTCAACGCCCTCATCTCGGCGACGATGGTGGCCCAGGGTGGTGCGGTGCTCGCGATCTTCGCCAAGACCAAGGTGGCCAAGATCAAACAGCTGGCCGGGTCCGCGACGCTGGCCGCTTTCAGCGGCATCACCGAGCCCGCCATGTATGGCTTGAACCTGAAGTACGGTCGCGCCTTCATCACCGCCTCGATCGGCGGTGCCGTGGGTGGTCTGCTCACCGGCCTGTTCAACGTCAACATGTGGGGCTTCACCGGCTCGCTGATCGGGTTCACGTCGTTCATCAACCCGAAGGACGGCATCGACTCCAGCTTCTGGGGTTACCTGATCGCCTCCGCTGCCGCGCTGGTGGTCTCCTTCGTGCTGACCTACATGTTCGGCTTCTCCGACGCCGATCTGGATGGCGAGAAGGAGGTCAAGAAGGTGCGTCTGGGCTCGCGTGAGCCCAAGGGAACCTGATCCCTCGCCCCTTCGGTTCGAAGTGGGGAGGATTTCCACCGTAGTCGGTGGGAATCCTCCCCACTTCTCGGTCTCGGGCCTCTGACCGGCGGCTGAGCACTATGCTTCAGGAGCTCGGGGACGCAGCTTTCGAGAGGTGCCCCCCGTGGAGATTATCGAGTCCCTGATTCCGTACGCGGATCTGGCCGTCGCCGCCTACATTGCCTTGAGCCTGTTCGGCGAATTCCTTTCTGCACGTTCAGAGCGGGAGCGTCGGCGTCGGTTGAGGGCCGAGGGGTATTGCGCTCACCCCACACATTCGAAGAAGGACTACTGCCACAATCCCCCGGCCCGGCCTGGTGGGCGATGCCGGGCGAATCATCCTTCGGCGCTGCCCGTCCCGGTGATCAATCGTCGCTCCTTCGTCTGGGCTGCGGCCGGCATCAGCATCTTCCTCATCGTCAGGCCCATCGCCGAGTACCTGTGGCCCTTGGCGAATCGGTGATGCCCGCCCAGGCGTTGCTCACCTACGGCAGATAGCCTGCATGCAGACGATCTGAGAGGTGGAGCCGCATGTCGCAGACCCATGCAGTGGACGGAATCCTGTTCGACAACGACGGTGTGTTGGTGAATTCCATCCCGACCGCCATGCGCATCTGGCGTGAGTGGGCCAAGCAGCGATCACTCGGAATCGACCCCACCGTGGACTTTCCCCATGGCATGCCCGCCCGCGAGTACATCGCGACGCTCGTGCCGCAAGGTGAGGCGGACGAGGCCTACCGGGAGCTCGATGAGACCGAGATTGCCCACGCCCATGAGGTGGACGCGATCCCCGGGTCGGCAGAGCTGACCACCAGCCTGCCCGCCGACCGCTGGGTGGTGGTGACCTCCGCAGGTCGAGACCTGGCGACGGCACGGGTGCGCGCTGCCGGGCACAACCCCCAGCAGATGGTGTCCGTGGACGATGTGACCAATGGCAAGCCCCACCCCGAGCCCTACCTGCGCGGTGCCGAACTGCTGGGCCTGGATCCTTCCCGCGTGGCGGTCTTCGAGGACGCCTCGGCGGGGGTCAAGGCAGCGCGAGCCGCGGGTGTCGGCCTGGTGGTGGGCGTCGGCGACCAGCTGGATCCCTCCACCGTGGACGTCCTGGTGCCCGACCTGCGTTCGGTCAGGCGCGTGCCGTCGGACGAGGGGATCGTGCTGGAATTCGACGTCTGAGGGGTTACCGCGCGCTGTCATCGTTCCGCAGGCCGCATAGCATCGAGCCAGACGCCGCACCCGGGCGGCGATGCGACGAGGAGGTCGGCATGGCTCTGCAGGAGATCGAGTTCACGTCCAGCAATGGGCGCGACATGATCCAGGCGTGGGTGTACACCCCGGTGCGCGAACCGCGTGCGGTGGTGCAGTTGATCCACGGCCTGGGCGAGCACTCGCGGCGCTACCTGAGGTTGATCTCGGCGCTGGTCGACGAGGGTTTCGTCGTGGTGGCCGACGACCATGCCGGGCACGGCCGCACCGCGATGCGTGACGGGATCTGGGGCGACGCCGGCGATGATGCCGCCCGCGTCGTGGTGGACGACGAGATGACGTTGCAGGCCAAGGTGCGTGAACTCTTCCCCGAGCTGCCGTATGTGGTCTTTGGGCACAGCTGGGGTTCGATGATCGCGCGTGTGATGGCTATCCGTCCCGAGGCGAAGCTCGACGGGTTGGCGCTGTGCGGGATCGCGGCGCAGATGAAAGGCATCGAGCAGACGATGGACCGGACGTGGCTGGAGGAGGTCGGGACCGGGCCGCAGGCCGCCGAGCCCGCGCCCGACGAGCTGGTGGGCCAGCTCTTCGACGGCTTCCTGGACCGCGTTGAGGAGGGTGCGCCGCAGACCGCGTGGGTAGCGCGCGACGAGGCCGTGGTGGCCGACCACGGACGCGACCCGTTCAACAACTTCGGTGCCCCGCTCAGCGCCCGCTTCCTCAAGGGATTCGTCGACATCTACGACCAGGCCAATGCCGACGACTTCTACACCCGTCTGCCGGCCGACCTGCCCGTGCTGATCCTGGCCGGAGACCAGGACCCCGTCGCCAACTTCGGCGAAGGGGCTTACCACGTGGCCAATCGCCTGGTGGCGAGTGGGCACGAGGATGTGCGGACCCGGGTGTGGAGCGGCCTGCGCCACGAGGTGCACAACGAGTCCGAGAGCCGCGACGAGTTGGTCGCGGAGCTGGTCGACTTCCTGGGACGAGTGGAGGGTAGGTGACCAGGACAGGGCGGCCGCCGCGCGAATGACCCGGCGGCGCCGCTGCCCCACCGCGCCCCTACTCCACGACGTGGAAGGGGTGCAGTTCCTGCAGGTCTGCCGCCACCGCCTTGAGGCCATCGACGAAGGCCTCGGCATAGCCCGGCATCACACGTTCCCGGTGCCGGATGAGGTGGATCTCCTGGAAGATGGGCTTCCCGTCGTCCAGCAACGGGAAGACGTTGATTCCATCCAGCTGCCCGCGCAGACGCAGGAGCGAGATCTGGGTGCAGTAGCAGGCGGCCATGCCTGCCATGGCCAGGGGGATCGTCTCCGCCGTAGCCGTTCCCGTGAACCTGATATCCGGGGTGATCCCGGCACGAGCAAAGGCCCCGGCCATCCGCTGCCCCAGTTGATTGGTCATCACGGAGAACGGCAGGCGTCCGAGGTCCGCCAACCCCACGCCATCACCTGCCCTGCCCTTGAGCGCCCGGATCTCCGCCGGTGAACAGTGCCGCTGCAGCAGCTGCTCGGGCACGCACACGACGACCTGTTCCCGATAGAGCCACTCCTGGGCAAGCTCCGGGTCGAATTGTGTGCCCAGCACTATCCCCAGGTCGAGCTCACCGCGCAGCACCATCGCCGTGATGACCGACGAGATGCCCGCCTTGAACGTCACCTGCACGTGCGGGCGAGCCTCGACGAAACGTGGAACCACCTGTGGCAGCAGCTCATTGCCACGAACCGGAGCGCAGCCCAGGCGCAGATGACCTCGTTGTCCGTCGCCCACCTCCTCCAGCTGGTCGCGCAGGTTCATCTCCTGACGCCCCACCGATTCGGCGAAGGCCAGCACCGCCACGCCCGCGTCGGTGAGCGCCAGCGACGGTTTGCGATGCAGCAACGCAGTGCCGAAGTCGTCCTCCAGACGTCGGATGTGGTTGCTGAGTGTCTGCTGGGACAGGAAGAGTCGGCCAGCCGTGCGGGTCATGTTGAGGTCACCAGCCAACTCACGGAAGTAGCCAAGGCTGATCAGGTCCATGCAGAAACACCCCACAAATTCTCTTTGTCGCATCCCAAAGAAATCATCGCTCGCTCTGAGGTGGGATCGATCCTAGGGTTTTGGCAAGCAACGAGGCAAGAGCGAACAAGGCAGTTCGCGCGAGCTGGAAGAAATTCCAGAATTTGATCGGAGCACAATCAATGTCGATTCGCGTCCTACTTCCGCAACCACTTCTCCCGGAGGGAGAATCCTATCTTCGCGAGCACGGTTACGAGATCGTCGAGGGGCGGGGAACCACCGAACAGGACATCGTCGAGGACATCGCCGACTGCGATGCCTTGATCCTGCGCACCGCCAAGGCTCCCCAGCGGGTCATCGACGCCGCGCCGAAGCTCAAGATCATCGCGCGACACGGGGCGGGTTACGACGGCGTCGACGTCGAGGCGGCGCGACGCAACGGGGTGCTGGTGTGCACCGCTGGCCCGTCGAATGCCATCTCGGTGGCGGAGTTGGCGATCTTCTACATGCTCTACTGCTCACGCAATTTCAAGGCAGTCCAAAAGCATTACGTGGACGACTACAAATTCGCCAAGATGGGAATTCCCAAGACCGAATTGCACGGAAAGACCCTTGGCCTGGTCGGCTTGGGAAACATCGGCAGGCTCGTGGCCCGCAAGGCGGCGCTGGGATTCGACATGAAGGTGCTCGCCTTCGATCCCTATGCTTCGGGTGACCTTCCCGGGTACATCGAGCTGCTGCAGGACCGCGACGAGCTTCTGGCCCGGGCCGACTACGTCTCGCTCCATCTTCCGGCCACCGAATCCACCGTCGGATCGATCGACTCCGGGGCCTTCGAGCTGATGAAGCCCACGGCCTATCTGGTCAATACCTCGCGCGGCACCATCGTCGACGAACCCGCGCTGGTCGCCGCGCTGGAGCAGGGAAGGATCGCGGGAGCCGCCCTGGACGTGACGGCACAGGAACCCATCCAGCCCGACAACCCGCTGCTCGCCATGGAGAACGTCCTCACCGCCCCACACATCGGTGGGGCGACCAAGGAGGCGGCCTTCCGATCGTCGCTGGCCTGCGCCAAGGCCATCCATGACCACTTCTCCGGCCGCACCCCCGACTTCGTCGTGCCCGAACTGCGCGACCTGATCGACGCCTGATCCACCCCCGAACCAACAGACAGGAGAACAGCCATGAGCTACGGACAGCGGGTCTTCCTGCAGCGAGACATGCCCGACCCCGAGGTGCTGGATGGTTTCCGCACCATCCCCGCCTCCAATGTGGCCGACGTGATGTCACGCGCCAGTTCCATGAACCCGCGCATCCGCCTGGTCAGCAGCCCCAAGAACCAGGTGAACGTCGGCCCGGCCTGGACCGTCAAGTGCCGGGCCGGCGACAACCTGGCCCTGCACGCATCGCTCACCTACTGCCACGAGGGCGACTTCCTGGTGGTCTCGAACGAGGAGGACGACACCCGCGCCCTGATCGGCGAGGTCATGATGGCCCACCTACGGTGGGGCCAGAAGGCCGCCGGAATCATCCTCGACGGCCCGATCCGCGACATCGACGAGATCGGCACCTGGGACTTCCCGGTCTATGCCACTGGCACCACCCCGGCGGGCCCGTACAAGGAGGGCCCCGGCGAGGTGAACGTCCCCGTCGCCTGCGGCGGATTGACCGTCAACCCGGGCGACATCGTCGTCAGCGATCCAGATGGCATCACCATCGTCCCGCGTCGCGACGCCGAACGGATCCTGGCCGATGCCCGGGCCTTCAAGGCCAATGACGAAGCCAAGCTCGTCGCCGCCCGCAAGGGAGAGGCCAAGCGCGGGTGGGTCAAGCAGAACCTGCTCGACAAGGGCTTCGACATCATCGACGACGTCCACCGTCCCTGACCTGCCCTCAGCCCCGACTTGCCCGCAGCCCTGATCCACGGGCTGCCCCACGACTCCGGTAGGCCTCACCGTCGAGGCCTCCCCCACACCAACGGAGGTGTCACATGGGACCCGGTCTTTCCGCACTGCTGGTCTTCATCGCACTCATCGTCGCCTGGGCAGTGGTGCTCAAGCGCAACATCACCGAGGCCGCTGCGTTGAGCCTCGTCATCCTGCCCTTCTTCGGCGGTTTCGACCGTGCGTGGAGCCTGATGCTTGGTGCCGTGAAATACGCCCTCAACTACGAGGTGCTCTTCGCATCACTGGCCTTCGTGTTCATGTCATTCCTGCTACAGAACTCGAACGTGCTCACGGGAATGCTGGAGATCTTCACCCGCCTGTTCGGCCGGTTGAAGGGCGGCCCGGCCTACGCCAACACGGCGATCTCGTCCGTGCTCGGTTGCTTCTCCGGCGGGAACACTCCCAACGCCGCCACCGCGGGGGCCTTCACCGCCAACTGGTTGATGCGCTCGGGGTGGAAGAAGGAGCAGGCCGCGACGCTGATCGCCGGCAATGGCGGCCTGGGGGCGGGCTTCCCACCTTCGGCCTCACTCTTCCTGGTGCTGGGATTCCCCACCGTCGCCGGTGTGGTCTCCGAAGGGGGCCTCTATGTGGCGCTCTTCGCCGCCGGCCTCTACCAGGTGCTGTGGCGTGTGGTCTACATCCACTTCATCGTGCGCAAGAACCGCATCCAACCGATGGTGCAGGCCGACGCGGAACCGGTGGGAGTGGTCTTCCGCAAGTACGGCATCAACCTGCTGTTGTTCATGGGCGCCGTCATTCCCGTGATGCTCACCATGGGTCCGATCCCCGAGCACTTCTCGGCGCTCTCCGAGACCTGGGACGACGCCATGGGCGCCCTCAACCTGCTGGTCTGGCTGCCGGTGCTGATGATCCTCATCATCCTGCTGCTGGATGGCAAGAACGTGGCGCGTCAGTTCTCCGGCTGGGAGGATTTCGTCAAGAAGCTCATCCCCCACGTCGCGACCATTGGTGGGTTGCTGTTCTTCATCTTCGCCGCCTCCAATGTCATCTCGAAGCTGGGGCTGGACAAGGATGTCGTGGCGCTGCTGGACCGCATGAGCCTGTCCCCGGTGATCACCACCACCGTCATCCTCGTGTTGCTGGCCGTCGTGGCCGGGCCGTTGTCCTCGACGGCGACGCTGACCTCGGTCGGCGTGGTGAGCCACGCGATCCTGGTGGGCGTGGGCATCGATCCGCTGGCCGCCGCCGTCGCGCTGCTCGTGGTGGCCTCCACCGAGGGAGCCTCACCGCCAGCCTCCGGCGCCCTGTTCGTCGCCTGCGGCTTGACCGAGACGGATCCACCCAAGATCTACATGCCACTGATCATGTGGTTCGTCATTCCCATCACAGTCATCGCCGGGCTCATCGCCGCCGGTCTGCTGCCCCTGCCCTGAGGCATGAAAGGAACAAGTCATGAAGAAGCTCTTCCACATCGTGATCGGCTTGGGAACCGCCGTGTTCTTCATCGGAGGTCTGCTCTTCGTCCTGGGCCAGACGCTCTTCCTGTTGTTGGGCAAGCCGGAGATGATCATCGCCATCGAGGACCGCGTCGACGACGTGATCTTCCCCGCCATCGCCATCGTCGGTGTGCTCTGCTACCTGTACACCATCCTCTTCCCGACCAAGAAGGAGACTGCCGAACAGCCGGCGTGATCCCGCTTTGACGAGGCTCGAGGCCGATCCCCGCGGTGGGGATCGGCCTCGACGCTTGTTTGGCCGGCCGGGGGGGGGTCAGCCCTTGTGGACCTCGGAGGGGTGCGGCAGCTCCAGGCTGGCGACGATGGGCATGTGGTCCGACGCGATGGTCGGGATGACGCTCATGCTCGTGGGTGTGATCTGGCCACTGACCAGGATGTAGTCGATGCGACCCTTGGGATCGTCGGAGTCGTAGGTGAAGCCGTCGCCCTCACCGACCACCGGCCAGACGTCGGTCAGGTGCTTGGTGAAGCTCTGGTACACCGGCTTGTCGGGACGCGCATTCAGATCCCCCACCAGGATGGCCGGGCGGTCGTCGGAGGAGACGATCTCGTTGACCTCGTCGGCCTGCACCTCGCGTCCCTCGTCCGAGTTGTGCGTGAGGTGGGTGTTGTAGAAGCGCACCGGCACGCCGCGCACCGTGAGGTCGGCTTGGGCAAGGCTGCGCTGCTCACCCTTGGGGTGGTTGGTGAGCGCAGTGGAGGTGCAGTTCTCCAGCGGGAAGTCCGAGAGGATCGCGGTGCCGTACTGACGGTTCTGGGTGCTCCCCTCGGCGGGCGGGTTGTCCAGGTTCGCGGTGTAGCAGTGGTGCATGCCGAGACGGTCGGCCAGCCACTTGGCCTGGTCGACGTTCTCGGAGCGATCACCCCAGTGCCGGTCGACCTCCTGCAGGCCGATCACTTGGGCGTCGGTGCCCTCCAGGACCGTGGCGATCCGCTCCAGGTCGAGCACACCGTCGGCGCCCTCGGCGTGGTGGATGTTGTAGCTGGCCGCAACGAGGGTGCGCTGAGCACCATTGTCCTTGTTCGGGGTGGCGACGGCCGGGCCGAGGCAGGATGCGGCCAGGGCCAGGCCGAGGACTGAAGTAGCGATGAGGCTTCGCATGGTTCTCCTTGTGGGGGCGGGTTCAAGCCTTCCCGCGCATGCGGGACCACAGCAGCCAAACAAGACCGGATGACCCGACGGTGGACTGCACCTCAACGTTCAACGAAGAGGGCGTAAAAGCACGCGAACTCCACCTGACACGACAAAACCCCTCGTTATGAGGGGCTTTGGTGGAGCCGCCCAGGGGAGTCGAACCCCTGACCTACGCATTACGAGTGCGTTGCTCTACCAACTGAGCTAGGGCGGCACGTCCGCCGGAGCGGACCAGAGAACTATAGCCGGTCGCGAGGCTCGGACGCGAAACGAGCCCGCGGGCCGCTACCGTCGGCCGGCCTCACGAAAGTTGTCAGGGCCTTGTGCCAACCTGGTCCTCATGAGTCACCACGGCGCGGAAGCCGGCCTGTACGAGAGCCTCATCACACGCGCCCTCGCCGACGAGCTGGCCGCCTCACCACTGGCCGCCGACTACGACGACGTCGACCCCGCCGACCAGCCCGACGTCCTCGCCCGTCACCTGGCCGAAGCCCTGCGTCGCCGCCTCCCGCGCAACCCCGAAGAGCGGGTCGCCGTCGTGAAGCAACTTCTGGACCTGCTGGATTCTCCCGAGGACGAGCCGCTGGCTCCCATTCGGCAGCTCACGCGTCTCAGCCCCGAGGCTGGCCCTGGAACCCGAGCGGTCACTCACCTGCGCCCCAGCACTCCCCTGTCCGACGTGGCCCTTCTCACCAACGCCCCCGGCGAACCCAACCTCGGCCACGAACTGCGCGCGGAGATGGCCTCGGCGGACCGAATCGACCTGCTTTGCGCCTTCGTCCAGTGGCACGGCCTGCGCTTCCTGGAAGCCGAGCTTGCCGACGCCCGGGAGCGCGGCGTGCCCATCCGCGTCGTCACCACCACCTATATCGGCGGCACGGAACGTCGCGCCCTGGACCGGTTGATCGAGGAGTTCGGCGCGGAGGTCCGCGTCCAGTACGACGCCCGGGTCACGCGCCTGCACGCCAAGGCGTGGCTCTTCCACCGTCGATCCGGCTTCGACACCGGATACGTCGGCTCCTCCAACCTCTCGCGCGCCGCCCTCGTCGACGGGGCCGAATGGAATGTGCGTCTGTCGTCGGCCAGCACCGGGCACCTGCTGGACAAGTTCGCCGCCACCTTCGAATCCTACTGGAACAGCGACCAGTTCCAGCCCTACCGCGGACCCATCGACGCCGAACGTTTGGACCGCGAGCTTCAGCGCGCCAAGGGCGTGCGCACCAATTCGGAGACCCAGATCTCCGGCCTCGAAGTGCGCCCCTACCCGTATCAGCAGACCATCCTCGACGCCTTGGCCTCCGAGCGCACCGCGCATGATCGGCACCGCAACCTGATCGTCGCCGCCACGGGCACCGGCAAGACCGTGATGGCTGCGCTCGACTACAAGTCGCTGTGCACCGACCCCACCCGCCCCACGCTGCTCTTCGTCGCGCACCGCCGCGAGATCCTTACCCAATCGCGCCGCACCTACCGAGAGGTGCTGGGTGACGGCATCTTCGGCGAGCTGTTCGTCGACGGCAACCGCCCCGAGAAGTGGGACCACGTCTTCGCCAGCATCCAGTCACTTTCCAGCTACGGCGTGGAGAACATCCCAGCCGACGCCTTCGACGTCGTCGTCGTGGACGAGTTCCACCACGCCGAGGCAAGCACCTACCGTCGACTCCTGGAACACCTACAGCCCAAGGAACTGCTCGGCCTGACCGCCACCCCGGAACGCGGCGATGGCCTGGACGTCCGGGGCTTCTTCGGTGGCCGAGTCGCCGCGGAACTGCGTGTGTGGGACGCCATCCAGAGCGGACTGTTGTCGCCCTTCCACTACTTCGGGATCAGCGACGGGGTTGACCTGACCCACGTCAACTGGCGCCAGGGTCGCTATGACATCAACGAACTGGAGAAGATCTACACCGGCAGCGATGCCCGGGCGCGCCTGGTCCTCAACCAGCTGCGCGCCAAGGTGATGGATCCCGCCGCCATGAAGGCCATCGGTTTCTGCGTCAGCGTCAATCACGCGCATTTCATGGCCGACGCCTTTCACCGCGCCGGGCTGCCGGCGGTCGCGCTGACCGGCGCCCACTCCAGCGCCGAACGTGACGTCGCCGTGGCCAAGCTGCGCGCCGGAGAGCTGTGCTGCATCTTCACCGTCGACATCTTCAACGAAGGCGTTGACATCCCGGAGATCGACACCGTGATGCTCCTGCGTCCCACCGAATCCCCGACGATCTTCCTGCAGCAGTTGGGCCGTGGCCTTCGCACCAGCCCCGGCAAGGACGTGCTCACGGTGCTCGACTTCGTTGCCCAGCACCGCAAGGAATACCGACTTGACCTGCGCTTCCGCGCCCTGACGGGACACCGTGGCAAGGAGCTGGAGAGGCAGGTGGACCAGGGATTCCCACTGCTGCCGTCGGGTTGCCAGATCGTCCTGGACCGCGTCGCCCAGAAGACGGTCCTGGACAACCTCAAGAACAACCTGCAGATGCGCTGGCCACAGCTGGTGGGCGAGCTCCGTTCCGAACCCACCAATTCCCTGCGCGACTTCCTGGATGACAACCATCTGGAGCTCAACCAGGTGATCCGTCCAACGGCCAACCGCAGTTGGAGCCACCTGCGTGCCGATGCTGGGCTCATCGAGCCGCTGTCCGATCGCGATTCCCAGCTACTGCGTCGGGTGCGAGCCGTCACCCACGTCGACGACCCCCACCGGGCAGCCGACTATGCCGAAGTGCTGAGCGGGAAGGCCCCGCGCAGTCGCCGGCTCGCCGAGATGCTGTTCTGGACCATCTGGCCTGACGGCGGCGGCTTCTCGTCCGTTGATGAGGGGCTTGCTGCCCTGCAGCACCAACCGACCGTCACCGACGAGCTGCGCCAGGTCATCGACCTCGCCTTCGACGCCAGCCGCCGCATCACCGTCGACATGACCGGACCGCTGGCAGGTTTGCCCTTGCGCCCGCACGCCAGCTACACGCGCGAGGAGATCCTGGCGGCCCTCGGGCATGCACGGCCGGGTCGTGCACCGTCGAACTTCCGCGAAGGCGTGCTGTTCACCGACGTCGACGGCGAGCCGGTTGACGCCTTCTTCATCACGCTCAAGAAGTCCGAGGCGGATTACTCGCCCACCACGCTGTACCGCGACTACCCGATCAGCCGCACCGACTTCCACTGGGAATCGCAGTCCACGACGTCGGTGAGCTCCAAGACTGGTCAGCGGTACCTGACCGGCGGGAGCACTCCCCTTCTCTTCGTGCGCCAGCAGAAGCAGGGAGAGTTCGGAACGTCGCCCTATGTCTTCCTCGGCGACGCCCGGTACGTGAGCCACACAGGAGACCGCCCGATCGCCATCACCTGGCGGCTGCGCCACCCGATGCCCGCAGACCTGTTCGCGGCCACGTCGATCACGCAGTAGACCAATCTCAAAGGCTCGTCGCCACAGGGCCATGGAGGCGAAGTATCCCCTCGACAGGCTCGGGGAACGTGGAGGAGGCTCGGGGAACGAACACCCTCGACAAGCTCGGGCAGCGTGGAGGTGGCTCGGGGGACGTCAGCTCGTGACGATTGCAGCGATCGAGCGCGCCACCTTGGCGACGTTGTCCCCGTTGAGCCCCGCCACGCACAGGCGTCCGTCGTCGGTGCCGTAGACCCCTTGTTCGCTGCGCAGGCGCTGCATCTGCTCCATGTCCAGGCCGCAGTAGCTGAACATGCCGGCCTGTTCGGTGACGAAGCCCATCGTCTCGACGCCCTCGGCGCGCAACCCGGCGTCGAGAGCCTCGCGCATGCGACGGATCCGCAGCCGCATCTGCTCCAGCTCGGCCTCCCAGCTGGCGCGCAGCTCGGCGTCGGTGAGCACCAGCTTGACGACCTGTGCGCCATGGCTCGGCGGGCAGGAGTAGTTGGTGCGGATCACCCGGCACAACTGGCTGTGCACGCGAGTCGCCTCGTCGCGGCTGGCGCAGACCACGCTCAGCCCGCCGATCCGCTCGCCGTACAGGCCGATGTTCTTGCTGAAGGAATTGCCGACGAAGAAACGCTGCCCGGTCGCGACGAAGGTGTCCACCGCCACGCGGTCCTCGTCCAGGCCGCGGCTGAAGCCCTGGTAGGCCATGTCGAGGAAGGGCACCAGCTCCCGCTGCGCGCACGCCTCGGCAACGCGCACCCACTCGTCGGCGCTCAGGTCGTAACCGGTCGGGTTGTGGCAGCAGGCGTGGAGCACGACGACGGTGCCCGGCGCCATCGCCAACAGGTCCTCGATCATCCCGTCGACGTCCACCCGGTGGTTCTGGGCATCGTGGTAGCGGTAACTGACCACCTCATAACCCGCCCCGCCGAAGATCGCGGCATGGTTGGCCCACGACGGGTCACTCAGCGCCACGGTCGAGGCCCCCAGCAGAGCGCGCAGGAAGTCCGCGCCCTCCTTCAGCGCACCCGACCCGCCCAGCGTCTGCACCGTCGCGATCCGCTGGTGCAGCGGGTCCAGGCCCTCGACGGGCTCGGGCATCGCGGCATCCTCGGTGGCCGGGAGGCCGAAGACCATCTGCTGCACCAGCTGTACCAGCTGCGGATCGCCACCCATCGGCAGGTAACCACGCGGCGCGGGCTGCTCGGCAAGCCGCTGCTCGGCGACGCGCACCGCCTCGGGCAGGGGCAGACGGCCCAGCTCGTCCAGATAGATGCCCACGCCCAGGTTCACCTTGTCGGGGCGCTGGTCGGCGCGGAACATGTCGGTCAGACCGAAGATCGGATCACCGGGGTAGAACTCGATGTCATCGAAGCTGGGCATGGCCCCACGGTAGTGCCGTCGCCCGGCCAGCAGCAGCCCTTGTCCGCGCCCTGACACCACGCCCTGGCCCCTCCGCGGCCAGTAGTCTGACACCGCGAAATGCGTCGGCATCCCGGAAGGACACCCCATGGCACGCGTCATCCACACCGGCCAGGCGCTGGTGGACGAAGTGGTCGAGATCCCCGCCCTGCCGTGGCGGGGCGACAACTCGATGGCCACCAGCTATGCCCGCTACGCCGGTGGCGCCACCAACATCCTGGTGGCCAGTGCCCGAACCGGCGCCCAGAGCGTCCACGCCGGAGCCCACGGCAAGGGGCCCAACGGGGATCTGATCCGCCAGGCGATGGCCGACGAGGGCATCGAGATCTCCTCCCCCGTCGTCGACGAGATCGACACCGGGATCTGCTTCGTGATGATCGAACCGTCGGCCGAGCGCACCTTCGTCACCACCATGGGCGCCGAACGCCTGATCAGCGTCGAATCCCTGGCCACCAGCAAGCCGGAAGCGGGAGACCTGGTGCACGTCACGGGCTACTCGCTGGTGGTCCGCAGCACCCGCAAACCCCTGCTGGAGTGGCTGGAGTCCCTGCCCGAGGGCGTGATCGTGCTACTCGATCCGGGCGCCGCCTTCAGCGCATTGCCCGCCCCGATCCGGCAGCGGATGTTGGCACTCACCACGGTCTGGACCTCCAATGGCGACGAAGCCCACCAGCTCACCATGGAACGAGACATGCAGACCGCCGCCGCAGCCTGCGCCGAACACCTCCCCGAGGGGGCTGTCGCCATCGTCCGTGACGGACGAGACGGCTGCGCCGTCCACGTCGACGGCCAGACCCACCTGGTGCCCGGTTACCCGCAGAAGCCGGTGGACACCAATGGTGCGGGCGACTGCCACGCCGGGGTGCTCTCGGCCGAATACATCCTCACCGGCGACTGGGTGGAGTCGGCACGTCGCGCCAATGCGGCCAGCGCGCTGAAAGTGACCCGCAAGGGGCCGGCCACCGCCCCGACTCGCGACGAGGTGGATGCCTTCCTGTCCGAATGGGAGCGCACCCACTGACCTGGCTGCCGCAAACAGAGAGATTTCGGGTCTTCACTGCCACTGTGACAATGAGGACCCGAGATCTCTCTGTTTGCGGAGGGGATGGCCGAAAGGAGGGGCCTTGCCCTCCTTGTGACCCGCGTTGACTAGGCCCTTCGCCAACTAGGCTTGCGCCGACGACATCCCCAAGCACGCGGAGCAGCAATGAGCGGCAATCCCGGCCACACCCCCGACGAGAAGAAGCAGCCCACGCCCAAGCCGGCCCAGAACAAGCCGAAGACCGCCAAGGCGGCGGGCAAGGCGGGCAGCTCTGACGTGAACATCAGTACCAAGGCGGTGTTGACCTCGATCGCCGTCGTGCTGCTGGGGCTGTTCGCCTGGCGGGGTCTGGGCGTCATCACCACCCTCGACTCGATCCTGCACCCCTACCCCACTGCCGGGCTCACCCTGTTGGCGCTGCTGGCACTGCTGGTGGCCGCTGCCGTCGCGGGTAAGAACAAGAAGCTGGTCGGCAGGCTCGGTTCGCTGCTGACGGTGCTGCTGATCGCCTGCATCGCCTACCCCTTCGCCTTCGGGCAGTATGCGCGCGCCAAGTCCTACGCGCAGCTGGCGCACAAGGACGACAGCACGGTCACCTCCTACCAGGACCGCGCACCGTGGCTGGTGGCCAACAACCTGGCCGCCCGTGACCAGGGCGACAATGTCGGTTCGCTGGGCCGCGTCGCCTACGTTCCCGACGCCGAGTCCAAGGGCACCAGCCGCTACTCGACGATCATCACTGGCCGCTCCGCCGTCGGCATGCAGGGCTATCAGTCGATCCGCGAGTTCAACCTGCCGTCAGTGGGTCCGCTGGGCAGCGGCATGTCGTCCAGCTGTCTGGTGCCGGAGGAGATGGACCTGCGGCTGGGCTCCTTCTGGCCACACCATTCGCTGAACCGCGCCATCAACAACAAGGCGCCGCTGTCGCACTTCGAGGAGTCCGACGCCTACGGCTACTGCGACGGTGACAAGCCGGTCGTCGTCGTGCCGCTCACCAAGTGGTCCGGTTTCCTGGTGCCCACCAAGGTGCCGGCCGGGGCCGCGATCTACACCGTCGACGGGTTGCAGATCCTCAGCGGCGAAGAGCTCGCCAAGCAGAAGATCGAGGGCCCGACGATGCCCACCTCGCTGTCGAAGGATCGCCGCCAGGGGCTGCGCGGCACCGGCTCGTGGGCGGACTGGTGGAGCGCACGATCCGGCTATGACGTCACCGACAAGGACGAGGAGGACGCCAATGCGGGCAACACCGGTGAGTTCACCCTGATGAGCGCCGACGAGCAGATGCGTCACGTCACCCCGCTGACACCGCGCGGCTCGTCGCAGACCATCGTGGCGACGCTCACCGCACCGGCGCAGCAGACCGGCACCGAGCAGGACCATGAGATGACCATCGAGACCAAGGCCAAGCAGCAGGCCACCAGCACGCTGGAGAACACCATCCGCAGCGCCTCAGTGGATTCCGACCCCGAATGGGCCACCCGCTGGTCTGCCGGGATGCGCGTCTACGAGATCGTGCCCGCCAAGGACGGTCACTGGGCCGCCTCCATCGGCATGGGCCAGACCGTGAACTACCGCGCCGACATCAGTCCCGACGGGGCCATCAGCGTCTCGCGCACGGACAAGCCCAAGGGCAGCAGCAAGCCCGACAGCACCACGGTGCAGACCGACAAGCCGCTGTCGGAGATGACCGAGGCCGAGCTGGTACAGGTGATCAAGCAGGCCACCGACGAGCTGGCCAAGCGCGCCGGCTGACCACCCCTCGACAGGCTCGGGGAACGGACCCTCGACGGGCTCGGGGAACGGTTCTCCGGCGGCCGAGCCCGTCGAGGCCCCTAGCAGGTGGTCTTGTCGGCGGGGACCGTGCCGTCGTTCACGTAGCCGCGCACGGCGTCCTTGACGCAGTCATTGCCCAGGTCCCACGCCGAGTGTCCGGCGCCCTTCCAGGTCAGCAGCACGCCGGAGTCCAGCTGGTCGGCCATCCACACGGCCTGCTGGTAGGGGGTGGCGGGGTCACCGGTGGCGCCCAGCACCAGGATCGGCGCCGCGCCCTTGGCGGTGAGCTTCAACTGAGGCGCCGGCTTGGCGGTCCACCAGGTGCACTGCAGGTTGGGGCCAAAGTAGGGCGCCAGGATCGGGGCCTTCTTCACGTCGTCGGGGAACTCCTCGAGCGCGCCCTTCTCCCCCGGATCCTCCGAGTCGATGCAGCCGATCCCCGGGAAGGAGTAGGTCATCGACGAGTAACTGCCATTCGGCTGCCGACCATTCATCATGTCGGCCATGCGAAGCAGTTCCTGCCCCTGCCCGTCGCGGGTCTGCAGCAGTGCGTCGGTGAGCGGCCGGTAGCCCTGGGCGCCGTAGTACAGGTATGTGACCGTCCCGGTGACGCCCAGCGCCTGGGTGAGTTCACGCCCGCCCACCGGCAAGGGCTTGGCGTCCAGCTGGTCGAAGATGCCGGTGACGGCCTTGACCACCTCGTCCTGGGTGGCGCCCAAGCCGCAGGACTGCTTGGCGCACCAGGTGGCGTAGTCCTTCAACGCCAGGTCGAAGCCCATCGCCTGGATCACCGACTCGTCGTCGGTGATGTTGACGGCGCTGTCCAGCACCATCCGGCCGACGCGCTGCGGGTAGAGCTCCCCGTAGACCGAGCCGATGTAGGTGCCGTAGCTGATCCCCAGGTAGTCGAGCTTCTGGTCGCCGACGAGGTGGCGCAGGTAGTCCAGGTCACGCGCGGTGTCGATGGTGGAGATGTGGTCCAGCAGCGCGCCCGACCCTTCCCGGCACTGCGTGGCGAAGTCCCGGTAGCCCTGCGCAACCTCCTCCACCTCCTGCTCGTCGTCGGGTGAGGTGTCCATCGCGACGTAGGCGTCGGTCTGCTCGGGGGTGCCGCACACCACCGGGGTGGAGCCGCCGCTGCCGCGAGGATCCCAGCCGATCACGTCGTGGTGCGGAAAGGAGGCACGGTCGAAACCGTCCACCATGTCTCGTCCCGAGCCGCCGGGCCCACCCGGATTGATGAACAGGGTGCCCTTGCGCTGCTTCGCGGCGGGGGCCTTCTTCATCCGCAGGGTGATGGCCTGCCCATCGGGCCGGTCCCAGTCCAGCGGCACCAGAACCTGGCCGCACTGGTACTCACGACAGCGTTCCCACTCGATCTCCTGGTCCAGGTAGCGCTGACGCCCCTGACCCTCGGGCGCCGCGGTGAAGCCATCGGGCTGCGTGTCGGAGCCCATCTCCATCCGGTCGGGCGAGGAGTACTTGCCGGCCAGCTGGTGCTGCGACAGGTCCAAGCCGGCCACGTCCTCACGGGTGGTCGCGACGGGGGTGGCCGAGGCCGACGGGCTGGCAGGATTCGACGGGGAAGCGGAAGTGCTGCCCTGCCCAGCCTGGCTCGATGCCCCCGGTGACGGCTGTGAGGGCTGCGGAAGGCACCCGGTCAGCAGCAGCGCCGCTGCAGCGGCCGTCCATCCCATGCGGCGGCGGATGCTCACTTGTCCTCCTGGGTTGTGTGCGGCTCCTGCTGGGCGCGACGTTGCAGTGCGCCATGGCGTTCCTTGCGACGCTTCGACTTCACGCACACCTCGGTGAGCGGGCAGCGGGCCACCTCGCCGTCGCGATTGCGGACGGTGACGCTCTGCGCCGGCACCGAATGGCCGATCACCGTGCCGTCGCCGATCGGGCTGCTCACCCGCTCCCCGACGGCCGGGGCCTGCTTGCCGAAGTCGACGTAGAGGGGGTGCTCGTATTTCAGGCAGCACATCAGCTTGCCGCACTGGCCCTGGATCGCCAGCGGGTTCGGTGAGAGGTTCTGCACCTTGGCCAGCCGCATGCTGACGGGTTCGAAGTCGGTCAGGAAGGTGGAACAGCACAGGTCGCGCCCGCAGGAACCGATGCCACCGGTCAGCCGCGCCGCGTCACGCCCGGCCACCTGCCGCAGGTCCACCCGGGCGCGCAGGTTGCGGGCCAGGTCACCGATCAGCTGGCGGAAGTCGACGCGGCCCGGTGCGGTGAAGTAGATGGCCACCATCAGGTCGAACTCGTCGGACCGGTCGATCCAGTCGATGCCCACCACCTTCATCGGCAGCTCGTGCTTGGCGATCAGTTCCTTGGCGATGCGTTCGGCCTGGGCCTTGTGCTGGCGATTCTCCCGGTCGCGGCGCAGGTCGGCCTCGCTGGCCATGCCCTCGCACACCGGCAGCCCGGTGAGGTTGTCACTGTCGACGTGTTCCGGAGCCCACACCACCTGCGCCACCTCCGACCCATGCTCGGTGGGGTGCAGCACCATGTCACCCACCCGGTACTGCGACGTCCCGGGATCCAGGTAGTGCAGCTGCCCATGGGTCTCGAAGGTGACCGCCATCACACGCGCCATGCGCCCCAGACTACGGCGTTGGCGTCACTCCCCCGGCCCCGGACGCGGAACGGCCCCGCACCCGAAGTGAGCTGGGGACCAGTTCACGAAGGTGCAGGGCTGTCCGTGACACAGGGCCGTCTCAGGCCTCCGTCGTCTCCATGGCGGCGATCCCACGATCCACCGAGGCACGCTCGCTCTGGATGCGCGCAACGAGCGACTCGCTGCGCTCGATCGAACCCAGGATGGCCAGCAGGGCACCCTTCTCACCGGCCGGAAGCGACGGGGTGTCGATGACCTGCCAGCGCAAGCTCTCGACGCTGCGCTGCGCACCGTCGGTGGGACGTGGTTCGGGCTTGGCCTGCACCGGGGCACCCACGACCTCCAGCTGCTGGTCGAGCTTCTCCAGCGCCTCCTCCAGGAAGACCTGGCTGGCGGGGCTGAACTGCTCCCGCTGGGCACGTCGCGCCACCTGGTGCAGCTGCTCGGTCAACGCACTGGTGAAGTCGACCTCTTCGATCAGGCTGGCCACCAGGTCCATCTGTTCCCGGTTCAGGTCGTCGGTGAACAGGTGGGCCGAGTAGGCACGGATCTCGCGCGAGAGCGAGTCGACGGCCTCGGCGTGCTCGTCGATCTCCTTGGGGGCGTCCTCCTTGCCACGGGCGATGTCGACGAACAGCGCGGCGGCGGCCAGTTGGCGTCGGATCTCCTGCTGCACGGCCGGCACCGCCTGGGCGTACACCCCACGGCTGTCGACGGTGAGGAAGCGAGGCGTCGACCAGTCCTCCTCGTCCTCCTTGTCGGCCCCCACCTTGGACAGCACACGCTCGAAGGTGCCGACGAAGGGGAACAGGATGCACACGTTGAAGATGTTGAACACGATGGAGAACAGGCCCACCGCGACGGGAACCATCGGGTAGGTGGGCTGGCCGTCCACCATCACGGCGCGGGCCGGATCGATGCCGAACAGGCCCAGGCCCCAGTGCAGCACCCGGATGGCCGGGAAGAAGAGCGCCAACACCACGCACACACCGATGAAGTTGAAGGCGATGTGGGCATAGGCGGTGCGCTTGGCGTTCTTGCTGAGGTTCAGCGAGGCGATCCACGAGGTGATGGTGGTGCCCAGATCGGCGCCGATGGCGAAGGCGATCGCAGTCTGCCAGGGCAGCACGCCGGAGGCACCCAGGCCCATCACGATGCCGATGGTGGCCGACGACGAGTGGATCATGGCGGTGATCAGCGCCGCGATCAGCGCACAGGAGATGACGCCCAGGATGTTGGAGGAGTCCAGACGCTGCAGGACGGCCATCACCTCGGGCATGTTGCGCAGCGGCTTGAGGCCGCCGGTCATCAGGTTCAGGCCGTAGAAGATCAGGCTGAAGCCCATGCTGGCCAGCGCGATGTTCTTCGTCTTCTCCTTGCGGGCGAAGCAGTAGACACAGGCGAAGATGCCGGAGAAGAGCAGCCCGATCGGGCCCAGCGGCAGGGCGATGAGGCCATTGCCGAGGGTGGTGCCGATGTTGGCGCCCATGATCACGCTGATCGCGGAGCGCAGGCTCAACACGCCGGCATTCACCAGGCCCACCGTCATGACGGTCATCGCCGTCGACGACTGGATGACGCCGGTGATGACGGTACCGGCCATCAGGCCCTTGACCGGGGTGCCGGCAACCTTCGCCAGCCATTCACGCATCTTGTTGACCGAGAGCGCCTGGATGCCGGAATCCATGAACTCGAGGCCCAGCAGGAAGATTCCCAGGCCTCCGATCACTGGCACCAGGATTTCCTTGAAAATGTCCACTTCCATGGCGAGTCCTCAGTTTCTGTGGGTCGATTGGGGGTCAGGGGGCGTACGGGAAGGTCTGCGTGATGTAGTCGTCCACCTGCTGGGCTCCTTGTTGGGGCAGCGGCAGGTAGCCGAGCTTCTTCACCGAGGCGTCGGAGCGGTGCAACACGTACTTGAGGTAGCCCAAGGCGCGCTTGGCGTCGGTGCGCTGCTCGGGTTCGCGCTTCATCACGACGTAGATCGGCACCGTCACCGGGTAGGCGCCCTTCGCGTCGGGATTGGGCGCGACGCGGGTGAAGTGCTCGGCGCTGCTCCAGTCCATGCCCTTGACGGAGGCGGCCATCCCGGCCGCGTCCGGGGCGACGAACTGCGAGGCGCCGTTACGCAGCTTGGCCACCTGCAGGCCGGCCGACTTCGCCTGGCCCGGTTCGACGTAGCCGATGGCGCCGGGATTGTCGTTGACGGTCTTCACCACGCCGCTGGAACGCTTGGCGGCCAGGCCGACCTCCTTGGGCCAGGTGACGGCCGGGCCGGCACCGGGGCCGTCATTCCACTGTGGCGAGTTGGTGGCCAACCACTGGGTGATGCCCTGCGTGGAGCCGGAACCGTCGCTGCGGTGCACCGGCTTGATCGCCTGGTCGGGCAGCGTGAGGCCGGGGTTCAGCGTGGCGATCGCCTTGTCATTCCACTTGGTGATGGTGCCCAGGTAGATGTTGGCGACGGTGGTGGCATCCAGCTGCAGCTGTTTGCCGCCCAGGTCCAGGTCGTGCACCACGGCCACCGCTCCGGCGGCGAGGGGAAATTGCCCCAGCTCGCGCTCCTCGAGCGCCTCGGTGGTGAGCGGGTAGTCGCTGACAGCAAAGTCCACCTCGGCGTCAGAGAGCCGCATGATGCCGCCCATGGAGCCCACCGGTTCGTAGATCAGGCCGCTGCCGTCCATCACCCAGTCACCGCCTGTCTGGTCGGGGCGCTCCGGGTTGTCGGCGTTGAAAGCATTGCGGTAGTCGATGGCCGCGCGATCGATCATGGGTGCGGCCAGCGTCGAGCCGGCACCGACGATCTTCGAGTCGTTGCCACGGTTCCAGGCCAGTCCCAGCACCAACAGGCCCACCAGCGACAGGATGAACAGGGGCATGACGAGGCGACGACGCCGTGCGTCGTCGGTCTTGAGCACGGGCACTCCGTTGTCGGGTGATGCAAGCACAGCGACTCCCTCCGAAAGGTCTTCGCCCATGCAAGAGGGGGTGCGTGACAGCAGCCTCGCTTCAAGATGGCCAGTGGATGAACAACCGGGTCAGTCGTCACCCCTGCTCTCAGGTTGGTCTTTTGCCCCACAAGGAAAAGGCCCGGCTCCTCGTACGAGGAACCGGGCCTTACAGGCTGAGGCGGCGCACCGCCATTGCCGTCAGTGCGACATCTTCGCCCTGCGACGGGCAGTGCGGAAGGCGCCGTCGATGCTCCACCGGCCGGCACCGACGAACAGCAGCGTCAGGCCCACCGCGGCCAGCAGCAGCTCGAGTTCTCCGGCGAATCCCGGCTGGCCGGATTCGAAGATCTTGGTGGAGGTCCACTTGACCAGGGCCAGCGCGGCGATGGCCACCACGGCCACGCCGAGCCCGGCCAGCCGGGTGAGCAGACCGAAGACCAGCGCGACGCCCGCCAGCACCTCGGCGATGCCGGTGCCCCAGGCCAGGTACTGCGGGCTGGGCAGCCCCAGCGAGCCCAGGAACTGCTGGGTGCCGGCGATGTCGGTGAGCTTCTGCACGCCGTGGACGCCCATGATGCCGCCGGTCACCAGGCGCAGCAGGAAGAGGCCCAGCGAGGGCACGAACTTGTCGGTGGTGGGCTTGGGGATCGTGGGCCGCACCGGATCGGGGCCGTCGGAGACGGGCACCTTGCCCAAGGCACGGCCTCGCTCGGCACGCTCGCGGGCGCGCTGGGCCGCGCGGTCATCGGCCTCCGCCTGCGCGGCGGCCTCCTGCGCCTCGCGCAAGGAGTCGGTCTGCAGGATCTGGGTGGCCTCGGTGGCGCCGCCCGGACGGCGGTAGGCGTCGTCGTAGTTCTTCTCGGACACGAGGGGTCCCTTCGTCGGTGGGGAAGCACGGTGAGGAAGTGCCGAAATTCCCTTCAAGTTTCGCACCGCATGCTGCGCGGCGTCACCCCGGACACGCACCGGGCGATTCAGCCCTCAGTGGAGCCAACCGGCCCGCCAACCCCTTGGTCAGATGACCATTCAGCGTCCCTCGCCCAGCTCCAGCAGCAGGGCCTCCATCGCCAGCAAGGGCGCCACATTGGTTTCCAAGGCCTCTCGGCAGGCGATGATCGCATCGATGTGGCACAGGGTGCGTTCCGGCGTCGAGCCGCGGGCCTCACGCTCCAGCTGGTTGCGGATCTCGCCATTGATCAGCTGGGGCCCCTGGTCGGCGTCCATCCCGCTGTGCAGGGCCTGGGCCGGCATCGGCGCGCTGATCGCCCCGGTCTGCAACGCCAGCACGTCGCGGTAGAAGGTGGTCAGCTCGGTCAGGACCCGGTCGAGCGCATCCCGCTGGAAACGCTTGGCCCTGGCCTTCTGCTGCTCCTCCAGCTCCTTCAGCGCAGCCGCGGCCTGCCGGGGACGGGCCCCCTTGGTCCCGAATCCGAGCGCCTCCTCGAGCTTGGCGCGCTCGGCGGCATCCATCTCGGCGGTGGCCTTGGCGGCTTCCTCCGCGGCGGCCTTCACCAGGTTGTCCGCGGCGGTGAGGCAGGCGCCGACGCTGACCAGCTTGCCGGGAATCTGCAGCACCGCGTGACGCCGGTTGCGGGCGTCCTCGTTGCGCGCCAGCACCCGCGCCCGGCCGATGTGCCCCTGCGCGGCCCGGGCGGCATGGGCCGCCACCGACGGCTCGATCCCGTCTCGCCACTGCAGCAACTGCGCCACGGCCTGGTCGCTGGGGGTGGACAGCGCCAGCTTGCGGCACCGCGACCTGATGGTGACCACCACGTCGTCGGCGGTGGGGGCGCACAGGATCCACACCGTCTTGGGGGCGGGCTCCTCGATGGCCTTCAGCAGGGCGTCGCCACCGCGGTCGGTCACCCGATCGGCGTCCTCCACCACGATCACCTGGTGGCGTCCCAGCGTGGGGCTCATCGCGGCGCGACGCACCAGGTCACGCACCTCGTCGACGCCGATGCTCAGCATCTCGGTGCGCACCAGCGTCACGTCGGGGTGGGCCCCCGAGAGCGAGGTGCGGCACTCATTGCACTGGCCACAGCCGCCACGGGGGCACTGCAGCGCGGCGGCGAAGGCGCGTGCCGCATTCGACCGGCCACTGCCGGGCGGCCCGGTCACCAACCAGGCATGGGTCATGGCGTGTGACTCCCCCGCCACGGCACGCTTCAGGGTCTGGACGACGCGTTCCTGGCCGACCAGTTCACTCCACAGGTCTCCCGCTGCTTGGGTGCTCACGAGTCGAGTCTGCCCGACGGGTCTGACACTTCCGGGGCCTCCTGCGCCCGCTTGGCGTCGATCAGCTCCAGCACGCGCTCACGGACCCGCTGCGCGATCGACTCGATCGAGTCACGCGCCGGCAGCACCAGGTAGTGCTCCGGGTCGCGTTCGGCCAGCCGCAGGAAGCCATCGCGCACGCGCTGGTGGAAGTCGTCCCCGGCGCTCTCGATCCGATCCTTCGCGGCGATCCGTTTCACCGCCTGCTGCGGATCGGCGTCCAGCAGCACGGTCAGGTCGGGCCGCAGGTTCTGCGTCGCCCACAGCGCGATGGTTTCGACGTCGTCGGGAGGCAGCGCCCGGCCGGCCGCCTGGTAGGCGATCGTCGAATCGACGTAGCGGTCACAGACCACCACCTCACCGCGCGCCAGGGCGGGCTTGATCACCTCGACGACGTGCTGTGCCTTGTCGGCGATGTAGAGCAGGCATTCGGCGCGGGCGGTGATGTCACCCGAGTCGGGGCTGAGCACAAGCTTCCGGATCTGGCCCCCCAGCCAGGAGTCGCCGGGTTCGTGCGTGACGCGGTAGGCCTGCCCCACCTCACGAAGCCACGCCGCCAACTGCCGCACCTGGGTGGACTTGCCCGCCGAGTCACCGCCCTCGAAGACGACGAAGAGCCCGCTCATGGTGCCTCCTTCAGCTGGCGCAACCGGCGTTCGCTGTCGGGCCAGGCCTCGACGAAGACCTGCCGCGCCGCCAGGCACTGGGCCCGACGCCGCTCATAGCGCCGCCCCTCCTGAAAGGCGGTGGCCACGTCCCAGTTCATGTCCAGACGAGGCTGGGCGACGCCGGGCGGCATCTGCGATGCCTGCAGCATCTCCACCACCCGCGCCAGGGCGCGTTCCATCTTGCGAGCACGCTTGGCGAAGAGCAGCTGACCGGTGTGGGCCAGCACCGACAACTGGCGGGCGGCGGTCAGGGTGGCCTCCCACCGCGCGTCAGGACAGTCCGGTGTCAGCGCCTGGGCCCGGTCGAACATGATCCGCGCCAGCTTGATCACCTGGTCGCGCACTGCGCGTCGGGCACGCTCATTCGACTGGTTGCCCAGCTTGGGGGCGCGTGCGGCTAGCACCAGCGAGTCGATCACGTCGAAGTACTCATCCCCCAGCTGGTGGATGGTGTGGTTGGCCATCTGGGCCAGCAGCGTCTGCAGCTCCTGCTCCAACTGCTCCCGCCACTCCGGCTCCAGGGCGAAGGCGAGGCTGCGCACCTCGTCGAGCAGCTCGGCCAGCTGCTCACGCAGCAGGTCCATGTCGTCGTCCAGCCCGCTGCGCAGGCCAAGATCGGTGCGCATCAGGCTGTTGAGCCGGTTGGCGAAGATCCAGCCGGCGAAGCCTTCCAGGCTCTCCTTGGCTCCCAGCTCGCGGGGCGCGCGGAAATCGGTCAGCCCGGTCGCTGGGGCACCGATGCGCTCCCGAAGACCGGGGAATTCCTCCACCCGGGTCCCCCCGCTGGCAGCAAAGGCGTCCGCGACGAAGGTTCGCTGGTCGGCATCCAGGGCATCACAGCGCACCGTGACCTGCCGGTAGCGAGCGGTGGCGGTGCCGGCCCGACGCACGGTGGTCTGTTGGTCGCGGAGCCGGGCCAGCTCATTGCCGTCGGCGTCGAGCAGGCTCCACCGGATGCGCTGCTGGTTCAGCGCCGCGGCGGGCCCCAGCGGGGCGCGGCGCCGGAAGGGACGCACCAGACCGGCCAGCTCATCGGGCAGGTCACCCGAAGCACCCAGCGGTTCGCGTCGCTTGCTGGGCAGCCAGGGCTGCCAGTCGGGTGCGTCCAGGTACCACTCGCCCAGTTCGCCGCTGACCCGGTGGGCCAGCACCACCCCGGAGCGCAGCAGCCGATGGTCATGGGTGTCCAGCAGGGTCACCGCCCGGGTGGGCGCCTGCCGGCGCACGGCACGGGCGAGGCCCAGCTCCGGCTTGACCAGCACCGGATCTGCGACGCCGAAGGGCATCTCGAAGCGCAGGGTGTTCTGCTTGCTGGCCATGTCTCTCCTCAGGTGGCCACGGCGCTGCTGGGGATCACTCCGCCGCTGGCGTGGCCTTCTTCGCGGTCGTCTTCTTCGCGGTCGTCTTCTTGGCCGTGGTCTTGGTGGCCGTCGTCTTGCTCGCGGTCGTCTTCTTCGCGGTCGTCTTCTTCGCGGTCGTCTTCTTCGCGGTCGTCTTCTTGGCCGTGGTCTTCTTCGCGGCCGTCTTCTTGCGGGTGGTCTTCTTGGCAGGACCCTTGGCACGCTTCTCCGCCAGCAGCTCCGCGGCGCGCTCCAGGGTGATCTCCTCCACCGAGTCGTCGCGGCGCAACGTGGCGTTGTACTCGCCGTCGGTGACGTAGGCACCGAAGCGGCCGTCCTTGACCACCACCGGCTTGCCGCTGGCCGGATCGTCACCCAGCTCCTTCAGCGGCGGCTTGGCAGCGGCACGCCCACGCTGCTTGGGCTGGGCGTAGATCGCCAGGGCCTCCTCCAGCGTGATGTCGAAGATCTGCTCCTCGCTGGTGAGGCTGCGCGAATCGGTGCCCTTCTTCAGGTACGGCCCGTAGCGGCCGTTCTGCGCGGTGATCTCGACGCCCTCCTCGTCGACGCCCACCACGCGGGGCAGGTTGATCAGCTTCAGCGCCTGCTCCAGCGTGACGTCGTCGATCGTCATGTTCTTGAACAGGCTGCCGGTGCGCGGCTTGACCGCATTCTTGCCGGTCTTGGGCACGTCCTCGCCCAGCACCTCGGTCACGTAGGGGCCGAAGCGGCCGTTCTTGGCGACGATCATCGTGTGGGTCTCGGGATCGAGCCCCAGCTCCCGCTCCTCGCCCATCGGCTTGCTGAGCAGCTCCTTGGCCAGCTCGACGGTCAGCTCGTCGGGCGGCAGGTCATCGGCCACATTCGCGCGACGACCCTCCTCGTCCTCCACATAGGTGCCGTAGCGGCCGACGCGCACGTTGATGCCGTCGTCCAGGTCTCCGATGGGGAAGGTCGACAACCCACGGGCGTCAATGTCACCCAGGTGGTTCACCAACTGGTACAGGCCCTCGCGGCCGTCGGGTGCCAGCTCACCCGCCCCATCGGCGGAACCGTCGGCATCGCCGAGGCCGGCGCGATGCCCGTAGTAGAACTCGTTGAGCACCTGAAGGCGCTTCATGTTGCCCTTGGCCACCTCGTCGAGGTCACCCTCCATGGCCGCGGTGAAGGAGTAGTCCACCAGCTTGGGGAAGTGCTCCTCCAACAGGCGTGTCACGGCGAAGGCCAGCCAGGTGGGTACCAGCGCGGAACCCTTCTTGTACACGTAGTCGCGCGCGGTGATGGTGCGGATGATCGACGCATAGGTCGACGGCCGGCCGATCTCCAGCTCCTCGAGCTTGGCCACCAGCGTCGGCTCGGTGTAGCGGGCCGGGGGCTTGGTGGTGTGCCCGGCGGGATTCACCTTGGCGGCTTCCAGCTCCTGCTTCTCGGCCAACCGGGGCAGCTTGGCCTGCGCGTCGTCGCTCTTCTGGTCCTCGTCGTCGTTGCCCTCGACGTAGGCCTTCATGAAGCCGTGGAAGGTGATGGTGCGGCCGCTGGCGACGAAACCGGCGCCCTTCACCTCGGACAGCCCGCTGGTGCCACCGTCGATGGTGATCGGGGTGGTGGGGACGGCGTCGAACTTCACCGTCATGGACTGCCCCTCGGCGTCCTTCATCTGCGAGGCGATGGTGCGGATCCAGATCAGCTCGTAGAGGCGGAACTGGTCGCCGGTCAGGCCGGTCTGGGCCGGGGTGCGGAAGGTCTCGCCGGCAGGACGGATGGCCTCGTGCGCCTCCTGCGCATTCTTCACCTTGGAGGTGTAGTGGCGGGGCTTGTCGGGCACGTACTGCTTGCCGAAGAGCTGCTCGGCCTGGCTGCGGGCGGCGCTGATCGCCTGACTGGACAGCTGCACCGAGTCGGTACGCATGTAGGTGATGAAGCCGCCCTCGTACAGGCGCTGGGCCACGCTCATCGCGGTCTGCGCGCTCATGCCGAGCTTGCGGCCCGCCTCCTGCTGCATCGTCGTGGTGCGGAAGGGGGCGTAGGGCTTGCGGGTGTAGGGGCGCGACTCCACCGAGGCGACGGTGAACTTGGCGCTGGCCAAGCCGCCGGCGACGGCATTGGCGGCCAGCTCGTCGAGCGCGACGGTGTTCTTGCTGGTCAGCTCGCCCAGCGAGTTGAAGTCGCGGCCCGCGGCCACCTTCTTGCCGTCCAGGGTGGCCAGTCGAGCGCTGAAGTTGCGGGGATCGGCCTCGGCCCCGGCGTCGAGGATGGCCTCCAGATCCCAGTAGGAGGCGGTCCGGAAGGCCATCCGCTCGCGCTCGCGGTCCACCACCAAGCGGGTGGCCACGGACTGCACGCGGCCGGCCGACAGTCGCGGCATGACCTTCTTCCACAGCACCGGGCTGACCTCGTAGCCGTAGAGGCGGTCGAGGATGCGTCGGGCCTCCTGGGCATCCACCAGGTCAAGATCCAGGTCGCGGGTGTTCTCCAGTGCCGCGTCGATGGCCTGCTTGGTGATCTCGTTGAAGACCAGACGCTTCACCGGCACCTTGGGCTTGAGCTCCTGCAACAGGTGCCACGCGATGGCCTCGCCCTCGCGGTCACCGTCGGTGGCCAGCAGCAGTTCGTCGGCTTCCTTCAGCTCGTCCTTGAGCTTCTTCATCACCGACTTCTTGTCCGCCTGCACCACGTAGATGGGCTCGAAGTCGTTGTCGACGTCGATACCGGTGCGTGCCCACTTCTGTCCCTTGTACTTGGCGGGTACGTCACTGGCGCCCTTGGGCAGGTCACGCACGTGGCCGACGGACGAGTCCACCACGTACCCATCGCCCAGATAGCTCTTGATCTTGGCCACCTTGTTCGGTGACTCGACGATCACGAGACGGCGGGGAGTGGTTGACATGCTGGCGAATACCTCAGGCTTCACGGGGATCTTGGTGGCGGACGAGGTGGACAGACGTCCCCTCACCCGGAGCACCGTCCCGGCTCGGGACCGGGACACTGGTGGTCATCGTATCCACAACGTTCCCATGGGCCGCCACCCGCATGATTCGGCACCCAGCCCCACGAGCTCGTCAGAATGTGGTCGATAATCGGCCGCCAAGGAAATTGGAACGTGTCAAACGCCGTATACGTCCAAGTTCTGACGCGATGTTGCTTCAGCCGACACCAACAGACCGTCGCGCAGCGCCTTGCGCACCTCGGGCAGCACCTCGGCCCGCACGGCGGCGGCGTCGGCCTCCAGCAGCATGGCGATCGCGTCGGTGATCTGGCCCAAGGTGAGTTCGCCGTCGCAGGCGCCCAGCACACCGCCCAGCACCGTGTCCACCTCCATCGCCCGACGCAGACCCGACGCGCTGCGCAGGACGATGTGCTGCGGGTCCTCGGCTCCGGCATCGCCCAGCGTCTCTTGGCTGACGTGTTCCGCGAGTCTCCACTTGTGGGCCAGCAGTTCCTCGTCGCTCAGCAGGGAGTTGGTGACGCAGGCCTGGTGCTCGGCCAAGGCGGCGCCGACCGGCTGCGCGATGGCGTGCGGCCAGCTCTCCACCTGCACGTCGGGGGTGGTGCGCTCGGCGCGGGTCAGGGTGATCCACCCCATCCCGACACCGACGATCCCCAGTCGCTTGAAGTAGTCGATCCACTCGCGGTAGCGGGGCTTCCACTCGGGGCTGCCGGCCAGGCCGGCATCGGTGAGCCACACCTCGATGTAGTTGTAGATGTCCAGCCGCTCGCGCTCCACTACCCACACGTCGCAGCCCGATCCCTCGGCCCAGCCCGCGACGCGCTCCTCCCAGGGCTGGCCGTCGAGGATGGCCCAGTTGCACAACACCTGCAGCGTTCCACCGGGATTGAGGTGGTCGGGAGCGCCCTTGACCACGGCCTCCACCAGTCCGTCACCGGAGAAGCTCCCCTCTCGGTAGACCAGACGTTGGCCGTCGGTGGTGGGCGGGCTCATCACATAGGGCGGGTTGGTGACGATCAGGTCGAACTTCTCGCCCGCGACCGGCTCGTAGAGGCTGCCGTCGCGCAGGTCCACCTCGACCTGGTTGAGCGCGGCGGTGAGTGCCGCCAGCTCCAGGGCGCGCGGATTGATGTCGGTGGCCACCACTCGCTGGGCGTGATGACTCAGGTGCAGGCTCTGCACCCCACACCCGGTTCCCAGGTCGAGCGCACTGCCCACTGGCGTGCGCATCGTCATCTGTGCCAGCGAGGTGGAGGCGGGCGACACGCCCAGTACGTAGTCGGGACGGGTGCGAGTGGTGACCTGGTCCAGCCCCGGGGTGAGGTCGCTGACGATCCAGCCGGAGGCGCCATCATCGGGCGAACCATACGGCCGGATGTCCACCAGCGCCTGCACGCTCTCGCCGGTGACCTGCAGGATGCCGCAGTGGACGAGAGCGGCGAAGAGCTCTCCCTCGACAGGCTCGGGGACCGTGGTGGCCGACTCCCCCATATCGGTGGCGGAACCCCCCATCTCGGTGGCCGAGCTTGTCGAGGCCCCCTCACCAGGCTTGGAGGCCGCGGAGAAGGCGGCACGCGCGGCGGACAGTGGCACCTGCTGCTGCAAGGGCCACAACTTGATCATGGTGGCCTGGGCATCGGTGGCATCACCCAGCACGTCCAGCGCAGGAATCGTCGAGTTGCGCCCCAGACCCTCCTGGCCCGCCTCGCCGATCCGCTCGACCACCTCGTCGATGGTGTAGCGGGCAGCGGTGAATCGGGCACGCAGGTCGTCGACCTGATCTGGCGTCAGCATGCACCAATGCTCACGCCCCGCCGACAGACGGCGCAAGCGGGCGCCTCTCCGCAGCCTCCCGTCCCCCGGTTCGCTGTCACAGGCGCGTGGCATCCTGAACACCATGGCCGTTCCGCAGTGGTTGATGGGTGACGAGGTGGTGCACGTGCACCACCGCGACGCCAGCCCCGGCCGCACCAGTGACTGGCCCTCCTGGTTGCCCGAGCAGGTGCGTGCCACGGTGCTGGCGCACGGCATCGCCAGTCCTTGGGCGCACCAGAGCGAGCTGGCCGAGCACGCCTTCGCCGGGCGACATGCGGCCATCTGCACCTCGACGGCCTCGGGCAAGACGCTTGCCTACCTGCTGCCGGTGATGGCGGCGACCGCCGTCGACGACGGGGTCCTGGGCGTACCCGTCGAGTCGGTGCGCGCCCGGTTGGTGCGACGCAAGCACACCGCGCTGTACCTGGCCCCCACCAAGGCGCTGGCCCATGACCAGTTGCGCAGCGCCACCGAGTTGGGGCCCGAGGGGTGGAAGGTCACCTGCCTGGACGGCGACTCCGACCAGCAGGAGCGGCGCTTCGCCCGCGAGTTCGCCAGCTACGTGCTGACCAATCCGGACATGTTGCACCGTTCCGTACTGCCCAACCATGCGCGCTGGGCGGGTTTCCTGGGATCCCTGCGCTATGTGGTGATCGACGAGGCGCATCGCTACCGCGGCGTCTTCGGCGCCCACGTCGCGGCGGTCATCCGGCGTCTGCGTCGGCTCTGCGCCATGTACGGCGCGCAGCCGGTCTTCATCCTCGCCTCGGCCACCGCGACCAATGCCGGCGAGGCGGGGGGACGTCTGATCGGCGAGGACCAGGTGGCCGTGGTGGACGACGACGCCTCACCGCATGCCGCACGTGACGTGGTGCTGTGGCAGCCGGCGGACTCCCCGCACGGCGACGCCGCACGCGTGATGGCGAATCTGGTGGACGAGGGCAAGCAGGTGATCACCTTCGTCGCCAGCCGCACCTTGGCCGAGCTGATCGCGGTGCGTGCCCAGGACCAGGTGACGCGTGGCGGACAAATCGCCTCCTACCGCTCCGGTTATCTGGCCCAGGACCGCCGCGGTCTGGAGCGAGCCCTCAGTTCGGGTGAGCTGCGGGGCGTGGCAGCCACGAACGCACTGGAGCTGGGCATCGACGTCGCGGGAATGGATGCCGTGATCATCTGTGGTTTCCCCGGAACGCTGGCCGCCCTGTGGCAGCAGGCCGGGCGCGCCGGCCGCGGTGAGCGAGATGCCTTGGTGGTGCTGATGGCGCGCGAGGATCCGCTCGACGTCTACCTCTTCGAACATCCCGAGCGCCTCTTCGATGCGCCTGTGGAGAGCACCGTGCTGCACCCCGAGAATCCCTGGATCCTGGGCCCCCACCTGGCTGCCGCCGCTCAAGAGGCCGCACTGACCAGCGACGATGCCCGCTGGTTCGGGGACGGCATGGAGCGTCTGTGCCAGCAGCTGGCCCGGCAACAGCTGCTGCGGCAGCGCCCCACCGGCTGGTACTGGACCCGTCCGGAGCGGGCCGTCGACTCGATCGACCTGCGCTCCTTGGGTGGCAGGCCGCTCGACATCGTCGACCGTGACACCGGCCGGGTGGTGGGCCAGATTGAACGCGGCGCCGCCGACCGCACCGTGCATCCCGGGGCGGTCTACCTGCACCTTGGTGAGCAGTGGTTGGTCGACGAATACCTGCCCGAGGAGCTGCAGGCCCTGGTTCATTCCGAACGGCCCGGGTACTTCACCCAGCCACAGAGCCTGTCGGAGGTACGCATCCTGCAGACCTCACACAGTCGTGACTTCGGCCGTGGCAGTGTCCACTGTGGCGAGGTGGAGATCACCGAACAGGTGGTCGGCTACCTGCGACGCGACGAGATCACCAGCGAGGTGTGGGACTCCACTCCCCTCCAGATGGACGAGCACACGCTGCGCACCCGCGCCATGTGGTGGCAGGTGCCGCAGGAGCTCGTCGCCGAGCTGGGGCTCAATGCGGTGCAACTGGCCGGTGCCGCGCATGCTGCCGAGCACTGTGCCATCGGGCTGCTGCCCATGTTCGCCCCGTGCGACCGGTGGGACATCGGCGGCGTGTCCACGATCCTGCACCCCGACACCGGCTGTTGCACGATCGTGGTGCACGACGGCCACCCGGGTGGTGCCGGTTTCGCGGACCGCGGTTTCGAGCGCGCCGAGGAGTGGGCGCTGGCCACCCTGGAACGCCTGGAACAGTGCGACTGTGATGCTGGTTGTCCCAGTTGCGTGGTCAGCCCCAAGTGCGGCAACGCCAACCAGTCCTTGGACCGCGACGCGGCTCGCCGGCTGATGAGTGGACTGTTGGGAATCGACGCCTTCGACTGAGACCGGGCATGCCCTCGACAAGCTCGGGCAACGTGGGGCGGGCCCGGGGCAACATTGGGGCAGGCCTGGGGCTGCCCTCGACAGGCTCGGGCAACGTGGGGACAGGCCTGCGCTGCCCTCGACAGGCTCGGGGAACCTTGGGCAGGCTCGAGCGACGGCTACGACGGCCGAGCGCACCCTACGACGGCCGAGCTTGTCGAGGCCTCAGCGACCGCCCCAGTCCCACAGCGGCTGGTCGAAGACACCACGACCAGCGACGAGGGTCTCGCCGGTGTCCTTGACCAGTTCGTGGTGCTCCAGATCGTCACCCAGAAGCTCCTGCAACGCGCCCACCAGGGCGGTGGAATGCGAGACCACCACCACTTGGGTGCGCTTGCTGGCCTCGCTCACCAGTTGCGCCAGCGCGGGGATCATCTGGGGATGCAGGCTGGTCTCCGGCTCGTTGAGCACCAGCAGCCGTGGCGGGCGCGGGCTGAGCAGAGCGGCCGCCAGCAGCAGGAAGCGCAGGGTGCCGTCGGACAATTCCTCCCCGGACAACGGCCGCAGCAACCCGTGTTGGTGGAAGCGGACCTCCAACCGGGTTCCCGCCTCCTCGACGAGGACCTGACCACCGGGGAAGGCCTTCGCGACGACGTTGTCCAGCACCTCTCCGAAGGCCGACTCCCGGATGGTTTGCAGGGCGGGCACCAAGTCAGATCCGTCCGCGGCCAGCACCGGGGTCCAGGTGTTGACGTGGGGACCGCGGGCGGGACTGGCGGGATCGGTGCGGAAGGAGTCGTAGAAACGCCAGTTGCGCACCTGCTGCCGCATCGCCACCAGCTCGGGGTACATGGTGGGTTCGGCCAATTCGCTGAGCATCGACAACTTCTCGGGAAGGTGTTCCATCACCTTCGTCCAGCGCTCCTGGCGCGCCTCGACCAGCGCACCCTTGCGCCGCACCAAGGTGCTCGCGGGCCGCATCACCGGGGCCGCAAAGATCAGCTCGCGCTTGATCTCGGGATCCTGCACGAACATGGTCTGGCGAGGTGTCGGCAGCCCGATGTCCATCAGGTAGCCCAGGTCGTCGGCGACGAAACCCAGCCCCAGGCTGACCGGATTGACCCGTTTTCCCTTGCCCTGGACGGGAACCTCACCGCGGCGCATGGCCTGGCTGATGTTCTCGGGACCGGCCCACAGCACGCTCGCCAGCCCACCCTGCCGGGCCAGAGAGGAGACGAGCTGCCCGTTGGCGGCATCGCCAACCAGGCCGAGCGCCTTGTACAGGCTCGACTTGCCGACCCCATTGGCCCCGGTGACCAAGGTGACCTGCCCCAGGGGCAGCACCAACTGGCGCAGACTACGGAATCCTCGAACGGCGATCGTGCTGATCATGACTCGACCCTAGGGACCGCCTCTGACAGTTTCGGGCCACCACGGCCCGTCTTCGACGGTCACCAGCGAGGACGGCGTCAGTCGCGCTGTGTGAGACGCCGCAGCAAAGTGCCCAAGCCTGAGCGGGCTTCCTTGCCCGGCTGCGCGGATGTCTCAGGCTGCGCGGATGACTCCGGATGCGCGCACTGGTCAGGCTGATCAGGGGTCTCGAACTGCGTGGGACGGTCCGAGGACGACGCATGCCTCTTCGAGGCGGGCCGCGCCGCCGCGATGACGGGTTCACAACCCCGGGCAGGCGGTTCACTGCGCTGCTCGTCAGCGGTGAGGGCGTGGCCGCCGGGCACTGACGGGGCCGGCGACAGATCCTCATCGTCGACGATGGCGCGTCGCATCCCCTGGCTGCTGGCCACCACCACCAGCTCGGTGCCCTCGTCCGCTGCGTGGTCCGGGAGGTCCTGGTAATTCGCGACACCGCGGCGGGCGGTGGTGCCGCCCTGCCGCACCGCCGAGGCCTCGATCTCCAGGTCGATGTCGTCACCGATCAGCCATCCCCCCGTCTCCAGGGCGGCGTTGTAGGTGAGCCCGTAGTCGGAACGCTTGATCCGGGCGTGGGCCTCGAAGCCAATGCGTTCGTTGCCGAACGGGTCGGTGGAGCTGCCGGTCCATTCGAAGACGAGCGTCAGCTGCTTGGTGACGTCCTTGATCGTCAGGTCACCGGTGATCTGCACGTGGCTGTCGTCCACGATGGCGAACTCGGTGGCCACATAGGTGATGGCGGGATACCTGGCGACGTCGAAGAAGTCGTTGTTGCGCAGGTGGTAGTCACGCTCGGCCGAGAAGGTGTTGATGCTCGAGGTGCTGATGCTCACCATCAGGGCCGAGTTCTCGACGTGGGCGCAATCGATGAGGGCATACCCCTGGAACTGGTCGAAGGTGCCACGAACCTTGCTCAGCCCGGCGTGGCGTACCGCGAATCCCAGGGCGCTGTGCGCCAGGTCCAGGTGGTACAGGCCATGGATGTCCGAAATACGATGCACGCGCGTTTCCCCCGACTCGCTCCAACCTTCAACGAAGCCACGGTAACGGCATCGGGGTCTGTTGTGGCGGTTTCGAGCCTTCCACAAGTGCGGTCAGCCGTCCCGGCACTCAGCTGACGTCCAGATTCCCGGCGATGGCTGTTCCCTTGGCCCAGCGCGGCCCGCCGGTGATGGCGGGCCTCAGCGGGCTACGCACCACGACACTGACGCGGAACTGCTCGGGGTGCCCCTCGGTGCGGCAGGTGAGCAGCTCTCCCCCATTGCGACGGGCGGCCTGCCGTCCTGCCTGGCAGGCGTCGCCTCCCCGCTGGAAGCTCTGTGCCGCCGCCAGTGCCGACAGGTCTGCCGCCGCCCGGGCCCGATGCAGCGAACCGATCCATCCCACCAGCCAGGCCGCAGCCAGCATCGCCATGCAGATCGCCAGGATCAGGGCTCCCACCAGCGCCGTCGCCGCACCGCGTTGGTCACGCACCGCGGTCTCCTTCCTCCAGATCGGCGACGGCTCGTCCCTGCACCTGGACCGGCCCCAACTCGCCCAGCCGCTGCTCGACCGCGACGGTCACCGTGACCGTGGACGAGCCCTTCTCGATCGTCACCCGGGCCCCCTCGGGCGCACGTTGGCGCGCCTGGGCGGCGGCCTTGTCGTCGTCACGAGCCAGTTGGCGGGCCATCTGGGCTGCCACGTCACCGCAGGTGGTCTGCACCACCACCAGGTTCACCACCCAACAGGCGATCACCAGCGCCATGGCTGCCGTCACCAGCCCCACCGCCAGCTCCGCTGTCACCATGCCGCGCTGCCCTTGCCTCGGTTGCACCATCTCTCCCCTCCTACTCCGTGACCTGACTCCGTGACCTGACCTGGGCCCAGGCAGTGGGGCGGTCCACCCCCACACGAACCGCCCCACGCGATGCCTGCTCAGCCCGGGATCTGGGCGCTGAGCTGGCCGATCAGGGCGGTGATCTGCTTGAGCAGGACCCCGAAGAACTCCTTGTCGTTGAAGACCTTCATCAAGGTCACGGCCAGGGCACATGCGGCGAGGATCCCCACCGCATACTCGGCGGTGACCATGCCGCGCTGGCAGGCTCGACGCACGGCTGCCCGCCGTCCGTCGGAGGACACGGCACCGGCGGCCCGAGACACCGGCTCGGCCTCTGGGGAGCACGTCGTGGCCTGCAGCGCGCAGGTCGAGGTGGGAAGGGTCATGGTGGACTGGGACATCTTTGGTCCTTTCATCGGGTGGCCCGGCACTCGCCGGGTTCACCGAGGGATTGTGTTCACCGGCCCTCCGTCGCCTTCACCCTCGTGCGGGGCTGTGGGCAACTCCTCGGCAACCGCGACCTGTGGACAACCACTCCGGCGCTCGAACCCGACGCGACCGAGCCCGAGGACGCCCGGAAGTGACCACACCGCGCCCGACGACACCGCGCCCAGTGGTTGCCAAGACGGGCGTGCACGGAGGACGGGGATGCGCCAAGGAAGGAGGACCCACGGACAGGCCGGGCATCAAGCCAGGTGCGCCAAGGCAGATGGGCCTCAGGACGGGTGGGCGCAGGGGACAAGCAGGCTTGACGGTCTCAGGGCATGCCAACATGCCCCGGTGCCGCACAGACCGGGGCGGTGACACCCATACCGGGGCGGTGACACCCATACCGGGGCGAGGGCGCCCAGACTGACCCCGCTGGGTCTGGAGCGCTGTGGCGGCAGCACCCCTGCTCAGCGCAGGGTGAACTGCTGCACCAGGCCGGCAATGATCGGCACCACCCCGGTCAGCAGGAAGGCCGGCAGGAAGCAGGCCATCAGCGGCAGCACCGAACGCACCCCCACCGTGCGGGCACGTTTCACCACCGCTTCCTGACGCCGCGCCCGGGCGTCATCGGCGTGTCCCCGCAGCACCTGGGCAGCCGCCGCCCCGGTGGCGGCGCTACTGGCCAGATCGTGGGCCACCTCGCCCCAGACCGGATCCTCGGCCAGAGCCAACCAGGCCTGGGCCTCGTCGATCCCGATGCCCACCTGGGATGTCACCTTCGCCACGGCGGCACTGGCGGGCTGAGGCCCGATTCGCGCGGCCTCTGCGGCCGCTCCTCGCAGCGGCAGTCCGGCGTCCAGGGCCGAGGCCATCAGGTCGAGCACCTCGGGCAACTGCTGCACGCTGCGTGCCTGGTCACGGCCCTCGGCAGTGCTCACCACCTGCCCCAGCCCGACGAACACCATGCTTCCCACAGCCACGGCCAAGGCCAGTCGCGCCAAGAGCGGCCCGGGGAGCAGGACGCCCACCAGCAGGCCGGCGGTGCTTCCTCCGACCAGTCGTAGCTGCACGGGCGGCGCCCCTGGCCGGGAGGCCAACCACCCGGGAGCGCCGCTCCGTCCGGGTGGCCGCAAGGTCACTGGTGCGGGTTGGCACCACAGCCACACCGCAAGGCCGCACATCAGGCTTGCCCACCACGCCATCTCAAATCCTCTCGGCGGCAGCGGCCATGTGTTCGGTGGCCAGCACTCCGATGCAGGCCAGGACCACGCCGGCCAGCAGACACAGCTGTCCCATGGCGGTGCCCAACAGGAAGCTCACCGGATCACCTCCGGCGATGCGTCCCAGCAGGATCCCCAACAACGGAAGCAGCGCCAACAGTCGCGCCGTTGCCCGGGGGCCGGCCAGTTCCGATGCCACCAGCTGCGAGGCGGCGCGCTGCGCCCTGGTCTGTTCACTCACCTGCACCGCCAGGGCCGCGATCGGAGCGCCGGTGCGCTCGCACAATTCCCAGCCGCGGGCCAGCGACAGCAAGCCCTCCCGTCCGTCCACCTCGGCGGCGGTGCGCAAGGCTCGGGTCACGTCGCCACCGATGGTCAACGTCGCCGCGGCGTGTTCCAGGGCCGGGCTCTGTTCCGCGGCTCGGGCCAGGGCCCGCGCGGGGACCGCCCCAATGCGCAACTGTCCGCTGAGCACCCGCATGGCTCGTGCCACGTCGGCCTGCGCCCCCTGCCTGCGACGGGCGCGCACCTCTTGCCAGACCAACCATCCGACGGTCCCGACCACCGCCAACAGCGTTCCCGCCCAGCAGAAGCCACGCAGACCGTCCAGCCAGACCGCCCCCACGAGCACCAGCCCGACCGCTGCGATGATTCCCGGCCAGGCGAGCTCCACCTGACGTCGGGCTCGAGCCGCCTCCTGCAGAACGGGGCGAGGGCCCATCCATCCCCAGACCGCAAGCCCCCACAGCAAGGCCGCCATCACCGAGGCACCACTCATGCCAAGAGCTCCTGCAACTGGTCCCAGGCCGGTCCGGGCACGGCGGTCTGCCCGTGCACGAAACCCACCCCGTCCACCACCTCCACATCGCGATCTGCACGACGACGAAGCACGCCGATCTGGGACACCATCCGCCGCCCGTCACCACCTCGTCGCACGTGCACCACCAACCGCAGCGCGGAAGCGGCCTGGGCGTGGCAGGCCTCACGCCCCATCCCGCCCAGCGCCGCCAGCGCCTCGAGTCGGGCAGGGACATCGCTGGCCGAGTTGGCGTGCACGGTGCCGCAGCCTCCCTCATGGCCGGTGTTCAGCGCGGTGAGCAGGTCACACAGCTCGGCACCACGCACCTCACCCACCACCAGCCGATCAGGACGCATGCGCAGCGCCTGACGCACCAGGTGGGTCAGCCCCACCGCGCCCACTCCCTCGGCATTGGCCTGCCGGGCCTCCAGACGCACACAGTGAGGGTGGTCGGGCGCCAGCTCCCGGGAATCCTCCACCACCAGCAATCGCTCGTCATGGGGCACCAGCGACAGCAGTGAGGCCAGCAGCGTGGTCTTGCCCGAGCCGGTTCCGCCGGAGACGAGAAAGGCGATGCGACGCTGCACCATGCGACGCAGCAGGTCTGCACAGTCCTGCCCCATCGATCCGTTGGCCACCCACTCCTCCAGGGGCAGCGAGACGCGCGAGGGCACCCGCAGCGACAGGCAGGTGCCGGGGTCTGCGATGCCGCCCAGCACGGCGTGCACCCGGGTGCCGTCGGCGAGCCTGGCATCCACGCACGGGCTCGCCTCGTCCAGCCTCCTGCCCACCGAGGCCGCCATCCTCACCGCCAGCCGACGCACCTCCTGGTCATCGGTGAAGGTCACCTCGGCCCGCTCCAAGCCATGACCACGATCGACGTAGACCTGCTGGGCGCCATTCACCAACACGTCGGTGACGCCCGGTTCGTGCAGCAGATGCTCCAGTGGGCCCGCGCCCACGCTGGTGCGCCGCAACGCCTCCAGGGTCTGCATCACCCGGGCATCGGAGACGACGAGCCCCAAGCCACGCAGCGCCTGGGCCACGTCGGCCGGTTGGTAGGCACGCCCCAAGGAGGCCAGCCGCATCCGCACCAGCTCCAGCTCCTCCTGGGCGGTCATGACGCCACCACCTGTTGCACCAGCTCGGAGACCTGGCGGGCATATCCGCCTCGCCCCCGGCCCGGGGGTGCTCCGCGTGCCGCGTCGCGGATGACACTGCGGTGGTGGCCAATGCGGCCCAGCATCGGCGTCGCGAGGCCCTCGGCCACCAGGTGGGGGTCCAGTGCTCGTCCCGGCCCAGTGCGCACCACGAGTTCGAGGTCATGCCAACCCAGCCGTTGGCGACGCGAACGGGCCGCCATCACCGAGCGGACGTCACCGCCCACCACCAGCAGCTGTCGTTGCCCGGGCCAGCCGTCCACAGCGGTGGCACCGACGCCGGAATCGACCACCACCAGGTCATGGGTGCGTTCCAGGCAGGCGAGCACCGAACGCACCGCATCGACCGGCAGATCGTCTCCTGCACCGTTGGCGCCACCGGCCCGACGCCCGTGGGCGACGATGTCCACGCCCGAGACATTGGGCAGGTTCCCGTCCAGTCGCTCGATGTGCCCGACCGCTGAGCGCAGATCTGCCCAGCGCCAGCCCGGTGCCGTCTCGGCCCCGAAGAGCAGGTCGAGCCCACCCCCGTCGGGGTCCAGCTCGACGACGGCCGCACGCTGGCCGCGTTGGCTCGCCTGCTGGGCGAGGGCACAGCACAACGTGCTCACCCCCAGCCCACCCGAGCCGCCCGCCAGCCACACCACGCTGGCCTGCCCACCCTCCGACGTGGTCTGGGCCAAGACCTGGGTGAGGGCCGAATCCTGCTGTGGCAGCACCAGGATCGAGGCCTCCAGCAGGGCCGACCAGGCGGCCAGCTCCGCCATGTCCGAACCGACCAGGTGGACCCTCGGTCTGCTCTCCAGGGCCAGGCCACAGACCCGGGCGGCCATCTCGACGGCCACCACCACGCAGGCCGCCGTGCGCCAGGTGGCCCGCACCTGCACCGGATCGTGCACCACCTCGGGCTCCACCCCTGCCGAGGCGCAGGCTGCCAGCACCGACTCGATGGTCCTGGGGTCCTTCGCCACCACCAGTGGCGCCGTCACAACGCTGTTCATGACCAGAGTGTGTGCAACCCCGCCCCGGCACGGGCTCTGCCGGCACCGAGGCTGTGGACAACCTGAACTGTGGAAAACCTGCCGGTCCGGTCAGCGGGCGAATCCGTGCTGCACAGCGAATAGAGTGGCATCCATGCCCTCCTCCCGACGCAGCCAGTTCCCGGGCCAGGCCATCGACTGGATGGTCGGCTCGCAGGCTGCCCGCGTCCTCAACCTGGGCGGCGGGGCGGCTCTTCCCCAGCTGCTGGCCTCGCGCGGGCACACCGTCTTCGCGTTGGACAAGGACCTTCGACGCGTGGAGCGCTACCGCGACGACGGCCGGATGATCCCCGTCGCGGCCGAGGCGGAGGCGCTGCCCTTCGAGCCGTGCCAGTTCGAGGTGGTGACCTGCCACCAGGTCTTCCACCGGTTCGCGCCGGGCCGGGCCCTCAGCGAGATGGCTCGCGTGCTGCGCCCCGGAGGCGTGGCCAGCGTCTCGTACCTGGTTCGCGACGACTCGGTGCCGTGGGTGAAGCGGTTGGTGAAGCTGCTGCGTCAGGTGGACGAGAACGCCATGCGCGGTGACTACGGCCACGAGTCGGTGCAGGCCCTGGTGGACAGCAAGTACTTCCCCGAGGTGGAGCAGCACAGCTTCCGGGTCTGGCAGACGGTCGATCGCCCCACCCTGCTCGCCATGGTGGGCAACCAGCCAGCCGTCGCCGCGCTGGACGAGGAACTGCGCCAGATGGTGCTGACCGAGGCCGCGCAGCTCTACGACAGCGCCGTCCCGGGGGCCGACGACCTGCGTCTGCCGTACACGATGCACGTCTGGCGAGCATGGGTGGACCACGTGGAACTGACCGCCCCCATCGAGATCGACGACACGGGGCTCGTCATCCCCCTGTAGAATTCATCGAAGGTGTGCCGGGAAGTCTGGTCGGCGTTTTCTGCCGTCGAACCCTGAGGACACCATGACTTCCCATCCCACTGGTTCGCCCAGCCACGACACCGGGGCCCGCCGCCACCCCCGGCGTCGCATCATCTTCGGGCCGGGCCGCGCCGCCAACCAGCTGCACCTGGGCGAGATCCTGCGACGCGAGACCGTCGGCGGCATGCTGATGCTCGCGGCCACCGCCCTGGCCCTGCTGGTGGCCAATCTGGCGCCCAACTTCTACAGCGAGCTCTCCCACTTCACGCTAGGCCCGCTCGACCTGCACCACTGGGCGGCCGACGGTCTGCTCACCATCTTCTTCTTCGTCGCCGGCCTGGAACTGAAACGCGAGATCGTCGAGGGCTCGCTGAGCCGTCCCGCCGACGCACTGCTGCCCATCCTCGCCGCCGCCGGCGGAATGATCGTGCCGGCCGGCATCTACGTCGCGATGAACCTGCTGGGCGACGGCAGCCTGAACGGCTGGGCCATCCCGATGGCCACCGACATCGCCTTCGCCCTGGCCGTGCTGGCCATCGTCGGATCCCAGCTGCCGCTGGGCGTGCGCGCCTTCCTGCTGACGCTGGCCATCGTCGACGACCTGGGCGCGATCATCGTGATCGCCGTCTTCTTCGCCAGCGGCATCTCCCTGGTGCAGCTGGTGGGCGCGCTGGTCTGCGTGGCCCTGTTCGCGCTGGCACAGCGCCGCAAGATCAACGCGGTCTGGCTCTACGTGCTGCTGGGCGTGGCCGCCTGGTGGCTGATGCTGCAGTCGGGGGTGCACGCCACCATCGCCGGCGTCGCGCTGGGCCTGGTGACCCGCACCGACGAGTACGAGGAGCACGACCCCGTGGATCGCTGGAAGCACGCCATCGAGCCCTGGTCGGCCGGCCTCGTGGTGCCGATCTTCGCCTTCTTCGCCGCGGGCGTTCCCGTCAACGGCGACATGATGCGTTCGCTGGTGAGCAATCCGGTGCCGCTGGGTGTGCTGCTGGGCCTGTTCGTCGGCAAGTTCATCGGCGTCTACACCGCGGCCCGGCTGACGGCTCGCTTCACCTCCGCGGAGCTGGCCCCCGGCGTCCAGTGGGGCGATATCGCGGGCACCGCGGTGTTGTGCGGCATCGGCTTCACGGTCTCGTTGCTGATCTCCGACCTGGCCTTCCCGGGCGATCTGGAGTCGGCCCAGGGCGCCAAGGCCGCGGTGCTGATGGCCTCCTTGCTGTCAGCCGTGGTCGGTGGCTTCCTGTTACGCCGTCGGAGTAAAAAGCAGGCCCAGACCGCCCTCTGACCTCCCGTGAGGTGCCCTTCGCGAGCGGGTACGTCTAGGCTGTGCGTGGAGCACAGCACACTTTGAGGAGCTGAACACATGGCCGAGCAGCAAAATCCGAAGACCTTCGTCGACAACCTGAAGGTGGACACCAAGTCAGTCGTGATGGACAACATCGCACTGGCCAAGGCAGAGGTGACCCCCGCCGCCAAGGCCGCTGGCATCGGTGGCGGCATGTTCGGCGCGGCCGGGTACCTGGCGGCCAATGCGGCCTCCCTGCTCTTCCTGGCCGGCGGCGTCGGCTTCGCCCTGTGGTTCTCGCACCTGTTCGGCTGGGGCCCGCTGGCCTCGGTCGCCCTGGGCTTCGTCGCCATGGCCATCGTCCTGCTGATCCTGGCCGGCATCCTGGCGCTGATCGGCAAGGGCCAGCTCAAGAAGGTGAAGGCGCCCGAGGCCACCATCCAGGAGGCCAAGGTGACCGCCGCCACCCTGAAGCAGTCGCTGAACCGTGGCATCAACGAGGTCGAGGCCAATGTCCGCGACCGCAAGGGTCTGGCCAACGCCAAGCGCGCCGCCAAGGACGTCTCCTCCGCCGACTTTGCCGGCAAGCGTGCCGAGACCGTCGCCACGCCCGCTCGCGGCACCGGTGGCGCCACCAGCACCGACGTCCTGAAGTGACGCGCCTGAGCAGCAACACCCACTGACAGCAACAGAGGGGCCGCACCCATCGGGTGCGGCCCCTCTCGTGCTGTCCGGCCCCTCTTCCCGTCCCGAGCCGGGGGCCGGTCAGCTCAGGACAACCGGATGATGCGCGACTCCCACGGGGCCAGCCGGTCATCGGCCCGCTCGGCGTGGGTGCCCAGCAGGAGTTCACCGTCCTGACGCAGGTCCGTGGGCAGCTGGCACTCGGTGCTCGACATGTTGGCCAACACCAGCAGCGCCTCGTCCTCCAGCGAGCGGGTGTAGGCGAAGAGCTGTTCGTGGTCGGGCTCCAGCAGCGCGAAGACCCCGTCGCGCACCACCTCCAGCTCGTGACGCAGCGCGATCAGCTGGCGGTAGTGGTGGAAGACCGAGTCTGGATCGGCCACGGCGGCCTCGGCGTTGATCTGGGTGTGGTTCGGGTTGATCTCGATCCAGGGCTCACCGGTGGTGAAGCCTGCCTTGTCGGAGGCGTCCCATTGCACCGGGGTGCGGGCGTTGTCACGGCCCTTGACCCGGTAGCTTTCCAGCAGCTCAGCCGGATCGGCCCCCAGCGCGGTGGCCTCGGCCCAGTGGTTGAGGATCTCGATGTCGCGGTACTGCTCGATGGAGGTGAAGCCGGCATTGGTCATGCCCAGCTCCTCGCCCTGGTAGACGTACGGCGTGCCCTTCTGCAGGTGCAGGACGGTGGCCAGCGTCTTGGCGGAGTTCACGCGGTGCTCCGGGGAGTCGTCGCCCCACCGGCTGACGATGCGGGGCTGGTCATGGTTGTCCCAGTACAGCGAGTTCCAGCCACGCCCCTCCAGGCCGTGCTGCCACTTGGCCAGGTTGGCCTTCAGGTCCGGCAGGTGCAGCGGCTTGAGGGCCCACTTGCCGCGACCCTGCTGCTCGTCCAGCCCCATGTGCTCGAACTGGAAGACCATGCCCAGTTCCTCACGTTCGGGATCGGTGTACTTGCTGGCCTGCTCGACGCTCACCCCGGGGCATTCGCCGACGGTGAGCAGGTTCTGCCCGGAGAGCACCTGCTGGTTCATCTCGTGCAGGAATTCGTCCATGCGGGGCCCGTCCACATAGGAGCCGTTGAAGCTGAGCGCCTGCCCGGGAACCGTCGTCCCGTCCTCGAGGGGGAGCTGCTTGCTGATCAGGTTGATGACGTCCATCCGGAAGCCGTCGACGCCACGGTCGACCCACCAGCGCATCATGTCGTACACCGCCTGGCGAACCTCGGGGTTCTCCCAGTTCAGGTCGGGCTGCTTGCGGCTGAACAGGTGCAGGTAGTACTGGCCACGCTGCTCGTCGTAGTGCCAGGCCGGGCCACTGAAGGCGCTTGCCCAGTTGGTGGGTTCGGCGCCGGGCGTGCCGGGCTCGAAGCCCTCGCGGGCATCGGCCCACCAGTACCAGTCGGCCTTGGCGGAGCTGCGGTCGCGGCTCTCCTGGAACCAGGGGTGTTCGTCGGAGGTGTGGTTCACCACCAGGTCCATCACCAGCTTCATGCCGCGGCTGTGCAGGCCGTCGACCAGCTCGTCCAGGTCGGCCAGGCTCCCGAAGAGGGGGTCGATGTCCTGGTAGTCGCTGATGTCATAGCCGTTGTCGTCCTGCGGGCTGGTGTAGGCCGGGCTCAGCCACACGGCGTCTACGCCGAGGGCTGCCAGGTGGTCGAGCCGGGAGATGATGCCGCGGATGTCGCCGATCCCGTCCCCGTTGGAGTCGCAGAAGCTGCGCGGGTAGATCTGGTAGACCACGGCGCTCTTCCACCAGTCGTCGGGGCGGTTCTCCAGGTTGTTGCCGGGACGGTTGGCGCCCGGGTTCGGTGCAGTCATGCCCCGATCATTCCAGACGGTCAGTGCCCGCCCACCGCGGGTCCCTTCCAGCCCCGGGCTGGCCGAGAGGCACGATCACGCAGGAAGCGACGGGGCACCTCCACCTCCAGATCCGGGTTCCAGGCGCGGCGCCAACCGCCCAGGTCGAGCACGCAGTCGGTCAGGTGCGCGGTGAATCCCCAGATGAAGATCTCGCCCATGCTGAAGGCAGGCCCCTTGTAACCATTGGGCAGCACGGCCGTGACGCGATTGGCGGGGTCGGCCAGGTCGGCGAGCCGGTAGCGGTGGATGGAGGCCACCTCGGCCGGATCCACCGGGGTGATGGCATTGTCGCCCTCACCGTCCCAGGTCGCGACGATGCCGGCCACGTCGAAGGCGCTGGCGTTGACGTGTGCGGCCGGCAGGCGTCCGAGCACGTGGGCGCGCGACGGGGCCAGGCCGATCTCCTCGTGGGCCTCGCGCAGCGCGGCCTCCACCGGGCCTTCCCCCGGGTCGAGCGCGCCCCCGGGAAAGGAGATCTGCCCAGGGTGTTTGCGCATGGTGCTGGAGCGTTCGGTGAAGGTGAGGTCAAGGTCGTCCTCACCGATCATCACCAGCACCGCGGCCCGACGCGAGCCCTGCTGGGTGGGGCGGCTGCGGGTGACCCGCTCCACCAGTGCCTCGGGCTCGGTCAGGGCGCTGGCCAGCGTGTCGAGCTCCTGCGGCAGCTGGCGGGGGTCTGCCAGCACGGGCTCCACCGGGCCGAGGGGTTCGGTCATGCCTTCACCCCCAGGTGCTTGTCCACCGCCGCCCGGAGGTCTTCGACGCTCTCGAAGGGCGTCAGCTCACGGTGCACGACCTTGCCCTGGGCGTCGACGAAGAAGGTCTGGGGCACCACGGAGACCTTGAGCGGCACCCGGGTGGCCTTCTTGGGATCCACCAGCTGCGGGTAGAGCGTCTGGTGCCGTTCGGCAAAGTCGAGGGCCTTGCCGGGGAAGGGATCGTCGTAGTCGATTCCCAAGAAGTCGACCTTGCCCTCGAGTTCCTTGGAGGCCTGCGCCAGGAAGGGCGCCTCGGCATTGCAGGGGTAGCACCACTGGGCCCACACGTTGATGACCCTCGGCTTGCCGGTGGGCAGCCCAGCCAGGTTCACCGTGGTGTCACCGCCCATGCAGTCCAGGGTGACCGCGGGCAGGCCGCCCTCGCGTTGGGTCGCCTTGGGATCACTGGTGGGGCAATCGGCGATGCCGGCGGCCTTGCGCGCCGGCAGCACCTCGTCGGGCGCCAGGGAACGCTGGGTGTCCGGCTCGCCGCTCACGGTGACTTGCGGCACGGACGGCTGGGCCGAGGGCGCGCAGCCGCTCATCAGCACGGCCCCCAGGGCCAGCACGGCCAACCCGGAAGGACGCATCGGCCCAACGGTCGTGCGGGCACCACCCACGGGGACGGGGCGGGTCGGCTGCTTCATCCTCGGGGCTCCCTCACGAGCTTGGCGGCCTTGGCCGCATCGGTCTCACCCTCACCATAGGCCGGGCACAGGCTGGCCACGGGGCATGCCCCACACGCGGGACGACGAGCATGGCAGCGGCGTCGGCCGTGCCAGATGACGTTGTGGCACAGTTGCACCCAGTCGGCGGGGTCGAACAGCTCCCCCACCTCCCGCTCCACCGGGTCGGGACGGCTGGCGGTGGTCCATCCCAGGCGTCGCGTGACCCTCATGAAGTGGGTGTCCGGTGTGATCCCCGGCACCCCGAAGGCATTGCCCAGCACGACATTGGCGGTCTTGCGCCCCACGCCGGGCAGGCTGACCAGGTCTTGCAGGGTGCTGGGCACCTCGCCGTCGAAGTCCTCGACGAGTCGACGGCTGAGCCCCAGCAGGGATTCGGTCTTGGCCCGGAAGAAGCCCGTGGGTCGGATGATCTCCTCCAGCTCGGCCTGGCCGGCCGCCGCCATCGCCCAGGCGTCGGGGAAGCGTTGGAAGAGCACTGGCGTGACCTGGTTGACGCGCTTGTCGGTGCTCTGCGCGCTGAGCACGGTGGCCACCAGCAGCTCGAAGGGCGTGGTGAAGTCCAGTTCGCAGCGGGCCTCGGGGTAGGTGGCTGCCAGGATCTGGTTGACCTGCTGGGCCCGACGGCGCACATCGCCTGCCTGCTCGTCGACGCTGTTTCGCTGTGCCACGTGTCCTCCCTAGCGAGACCCGATTGCCGATAGCCTCTGTCCCGGCGCCCGCCTCACCGTTGAGGGTACCCCGGGCGGCCACGGTAGTGACCTTTGCCACTACACTGACGGGCACCGTGCTCTGTCAGCCGTTGAAGGGGGATCATGCACGAGGAGCTTCTGGCGCGTCTGCCGCTCTTCCAGAACCTGGAGCCCAGCTCTCGCCAGGCCTTGGACGCACACGTGCAGCCGTTGTCGCTGAGCCGTGGCGAGGTCCTCTTCCACGCCGGCGACGAGGCCCTGGGCCTGTACGTGCTGGCCACCGGCAAGGTGAAGCTGACCAAGCCGTCCCGTCAGCCGCAGCCCACCGTGGCCATCACCCGCAAGGGCCGCCCGACAATCCCCACGCCGCGTGAATCGCTGCTCTCGCTGATCGGCCCGGGTGAGATGTTCGGCGAACTTTCCGTGCTCGACGGGGGCAATCGCAGCACCACCGCCACCGCCATGCTGGACTGCCGGCTCTACCACATTCCGCGTGAGCCGATGCTGCAGCTGATCCATGAGCACCACGACATCTCCAGCGCGATGATGCACCAGATGGCGCACCGGGTGCGGGTCTCCAACGAGATCATCTCCGGCCTGGTGCTCAGCGACGTCCCGGGCCGGATGGCCTACCTGCTGCTGACCCTTGGGGAGCGCTTCGGTGTGCCGACCGAGCGCGGCACCGAGGTGCACCACGACCTGACCCAGGCCGAGCTGGCACAGATGGTGGGCGCCAGCCGGGAGACGGTGAACAAGGTGCTCACCGACTTCGCGGGCCGCAAGTGGATCACGATGAGCGGCAAGAGCGTCGTCATCCGGGACGAGGCGCGGCTGCGGGCCCGCATCGACTGAGGTCGATCCCTCCCGCAGCGGCCAGCTGCCCGACTAGGCTGGCGGCATGACCAAGTGGGAATACTTCACCGCGCCCGTGCTGAGCCACGTGAGCCAGCAGATCCTGAACAACTTCGGCTCTGAGGGATGGGAGCTCGTCCAGCTGGTGCCCGGCCCGAACCCGGACACCCTGGTGGGCTACTTCAAGCGCCCGCTCCCCGAGGACAAGTGATGAAGCCCGGCGAGCGCCTCGCAGAGCTGGGCATCGCGCTGCCCTCGGTCGCCGCCCCGGTGGCGGCCTATGTTCCCGCCCTGCAGCTGGGCAACCAAGTGTGGACCTCGGGTCAGCTGCCCTTCGTCGAGGGCACCCTGGCCGGCACCGGCAAGGTCGGTGACCAGGTGAGCCCGGAGCAGGCACAGGACCTGGCCCGAACCGCCGCCCTCAACGCCCTGGCCGCTGCCGCCGATGCGGCCGGCGGTCTGGACCGCATCACGCGGATCCTCAAGGTGACGGTCTTCGTCGCCTCGGCACCGTCCTTCACCGGGCAGCCCGCCGTGGCCAATGGAGCCAGCGAACTGTTCGGGGAGATCTTCGGCGACGCGGGCCAGCACGTCCGCAGCGCAGTGGGCGTCGCCGTTCTGCCACTCGACGCTCCCGTGGAGATCGAGCTGGTCTGCGAGGTCTGACCCCGCACCGCCACGACCGAACAGTGGAACGGGCGGTGGGGCAGGAAGTTGTCCTGCCCCACCGCCCGTGATGCTGATGAGTTGGTGACGAGTCGCCCTCTCCCGGATCGACCCTGTCCCGAAACGACCCTGTCCCGAAACGACCCTGCCCCAGATTGACCTGGGCTCAGGCGCGGGCGCGCTGCCCGACGGCCGCGCGGCGTCGCATGCCACCCCCGTGTAGGAGCTGGAGCTCTGGTCGGCCGGTCACCACGTCGATGTCGTCGGCGCTCTCCAGGACCGCGGCCCACGAGGGAACGTCGGGACGCTGCCGCAGGAGCTGTCGACGCTCGCGTTCGGTCAGCCCACCCCAGACGCCCCACTCGATGCGATTGTCCAGTGCTTCGGCCAGGCACGTGCTGCGAACCGGGCATCCCATGCACACCACCCGGGCGCGCTTCTGGTCCTTGCCTTCGGGGAACAGGGCGTCCTCCATGCCCCGGCACCGCGCAAGGAGCGTCCAGTCGTCGGGCTCCATGAGACCCATGGCCGTTCTCCTTCCCACGCTGGAAGCATTTGCGAGCGTTGTCAGACGCCCTTCAGGCTGAATGTAGCCCGTGAGCAGGGGCGTGACAATCCCGACCGGAACGCTCCGAGACCCCCAGCCTGCCCTCCAGGCGTCACTGCGAGTTGCTGGACACCTGGCCCTTTCCACGATCCGGCCGGCCGCCACGGTGGGCCTGCCCGGCAGCACGACTGCGCTGAATCGACGCCGTCTCACGTACTCTTGATGTCATGACTTCACGCAAGACCGGCACCAATGCCTACCACCTGGGATGGTTCGCAGCACTGAGCGTCATCTGCGGCCTGCTCGTCGCAGGCCTCGTGCTGCCCTTCGCATGGGTGTCGGGATCCGTGATCAAGGCGAGCGCCGACTCCCTGGAGTCGCTGCCCGCCGAACTCGAGATCGGCCCGCAGTCGGAGCGCTCGAAGGTGCTGATGTCCGACGGCAGCGTGCTGGCCGAATTCTACGCCGAGAACCGCGTCTACGTGCCGCTGAACAAGATCGCCAAGGTCATGCAGCAGGCGCAGATCGCGATCGAGGACCACCGCTTCTACGAGCACGGCGCCATCGACTTCGAGGGCACCGCGCGGGCTGCCGTGCGCAGCGCCTCGGGCACCACCCAAGGCGGGTCGACGCTGACCCAGCAGTACGTGAAGCAGGTCCAGGTGGAGACGGCCAAGTACAACAACGACGAAGAGGCCCAGGCGAAGGCCACCGAGCAGACCCTCTCGCGCAAGATCCGTGAGCTGCGCTACGCCGTGGCGGTGGAGAAGAAGCTCACCAAGGACCAGATTCTTGAGCGTTACCTGAACATTGCCTACTACGGCGATGGCGCCTACGGCGTCGAGGCCGCGGCCAAGCACTACTTCAACACCACTGCCGCCAAGCTGACGCTGCCGCAGGCGGCCATGCTGGCTGGGCTGGTGCAGAACCCGGCCGCCACCGATCCGGTGAACAATCCCACCGCAGCGCTCAACCGCCGCAACATCGTGCTCAACCGCATGGTCACCGTGGGTGACATCACCAAGGAGCAGGCAGACGCGGCCAAGAAGCAGGGATTCGACAAGTCCAAGGTGCAGCAGCCCAAGAACGACTGCACCGACTCCCCCTTCCAGACCATGTGCCAGTACGTGAAGAACGTGCTGCTGAGCGACCAGTTCAAGACCTTGGGCAAGACCAAGGAGGAGCGCCTCAACACGCTGCAGCGTGGTGGCCTCACCATCCAGACCCTGATCGACCCGCAGGCCCAGGCAGCTGCAGAGAAGGCCGTGGCACGACGCATCGCGCCCACCGACCCCTTCATCTCCACCTCGGTGCTGGTGCAGCCCAAGACCGGCCTGATCGTGGCCATGGCGCAGAACCGCACCAAGCTGGGCGACAAGCCCGGACAGACTTGGTACAACTACTCGGTCAATCGGTCCATGGGCGGCGCCGAAGGTTACCAGGCGGGCTCGACCTTCAAGACCTTCACCGTCGCGGCGGCCATCGCCAAGGGCATTCCGCCGACGCGCGCCTACAACTCGCCGCAGACCATGGAGTTCGGGGGCAGCACCTTCCGCTCCTGCGACGGCCCCTTCCCGTCCCCGCCCTACCGCCCCAAGAACTCGACCGGTGCAGGCCACTTCACCATGGAGCAGGCCACCATGCGCTCGATCAACACCTACTTCGTGCAGCTGCAGCGCGCGGTGGGCAACTGTGACGTGGTCAAGATGGCCCAGGCGGCGGGCGTCGAGCGCGCCGATGGCAAGGACCTGCTCAAGGACGAGGTTCCCGGCAGCGGTGGCGTCGTCGGCTTCGACAACGTGGTCTCGTTCACCTTGGGCCCGGTCGAGGTGACCCCGCTGTCGATGGCGCAGGCCTACGCCACCTTCGCCAACCGCGGCGTGCGCTGCGACCCGATCATCATCAAGTCGGTCAAGACCAAGGCGGGCAAGCAGGCTCCGGTCCCCTCCGCCAACTGCAAGCGCACCATCGACCCTGAGGTGGCCGACCAGGTCAACAAGATCCTCAAGCGCACCATCGAGAGCGGCACCGCTCGCCCCGCCTACCTGCCCGATGGCCGTGACCAGGCCGCCAAGACCGGTACCACCGACTCGGCCGAGGCCGTGTGGCTGGCCGGCTACACCCCGGACATGGCGGCTGTCGCGATGATCGCCGCCGACAAGCAGGCGGCTGCCTACAAGGGCAAGGAGCGTCGTTCGATCACCGGGCGTCGTATCAACGGCACCGACTGCACAGGCGGCTACTACTGCACCCTGTCCGGTTCGGGATCCGGTGACGCCGGAAAGATCTGGCGCGCCTCGATGCAAGCCGCCCTGGACGGCACCACGGGAACCAAGTTCAACCAGCCCAGCGGCAAGGTGATCGAGGGCAAGAAGCTCTCGGTGCCCAACCTCAATGGTCTGGGCATGAAGGAGGCCATGGCCAAGGCCGAGGCAGCCGGCTTCACCACCGAGATCGCCTACCAGCACAGCGGCTACAGCAAGGGCACCTACCTGTACGCGTGGCCGAACAAGGGCACCCACGACACGAACAAGCCGATCGTCTTCTACGTCTCGCAGGGTCCGCGCCCGCGCCCCAAGCCGACCTACCGGCCCACCCCGAAGAAGACCACCGCGGCGCCCAAGCCGACGGTGAAGAAGACCACTGCTGCACCCAAGCCGACGGCCACGAAGACGACGGCTGCCCCCAAGCCGGCGCCCAAGACCACCGCCGCGCCCAAGCCGGCGCCCAAGACCACGGCTGCTCCGAAGCCCGCCCCGAAGCCGGCGCCCAAGACCACGGCTGCCCCGAAGCCCGCACCCAAGCCAGCACCCAAGACCACCGCCGCGCCCAAGCCAGCCCCCAAGACGACGGCTGCGGCCCCGAAGCCCGCACCCAAGACCACGGCGGCGGCCCCCCGGACCACCGCGGCTGCACCCAAGCCCGCGGCGACCACGACGGCCGGCTGATGCGCACCACCTCCAAGCTGGCCCTGGGGTGCCTCGCCTGTGGTGCTGGCGCCTTGGGCTATGGGGTCTGGGAGGCCCAGCAGTTCACGCTTCGACGGGTGGAGGTTCCCGTGCTGCCGTCGGGACAGCGGCCGCTGCGGGTTCTCCACATGAGTGACATCCACCTGCTGCCCCGTCAGACGGGCAAGCTGGAGTGGGTGGCCAGCCTGGCAGGGCTGGAGCCCGATCTGGTGGTCAACACCGGTGACAACTTCTGCTCCCCCGACGCGCTGGAGCCGCTGCTCGACGCGTGGGGACGTCTGCTCGACGTGCCGGGAGTGTTCGTCTTCGGCTCGAATGACTACACGATGCCCGCCTTCAAGAACCCCGCCAAGTACCTGGCGGGTCCGTCGAAGGTGGAGGAGCACACCACCACCCCGCTGCCCTTCGACGACCTGCGCGCTGCCATGACCTCTCGCGGGTGGCGCGACCTGAACCACCATCGGGCCACGCTCGAGGTCGCAGGCCGTCGTCTGGCCTTCCGGGGCACCGACGACGCGCACCTCAAGAAGGACGACTATTCGCTGGTGGCAGGGCCACCCGATGCCCAGGCCGACCTGAACATCGCAGTGACCCATGCGCCCTATCTACGGCTGCTGGATGCCATGGCCGGCGACCAGATGGACATGATCTTTGCCGGGCACACGCACGGCGGTCAGGTCTGCCTGCCCTTCAAGGGTGCCCTGGTGACCAACTGCGATCTGGACACCGAGCGCGTGAAGGGCCTCAGCCAGCACACGGCCAGCACGCCGGCGGGTGTAGAGCACACCAGCTGGCTGCACGTCTCGGCCGGAATGGGCTCCTCGCCCTTTGCGCCCTACCGGATCGCCTGCCGGCCGGAGGCCACCTTGCTGACCCTCGTGGCTCGCTGAGACATGCCGATTTGGCCGCGTGATCGGAACAATGCCGGGCGCGCGGTGCCGATTGGTTTTCCCGGGGCAAAGTGGGATACAGTGTTCCTCGGCCCAAGGGCCAGCAGGACGGGGTGTGGCGCAGCTTGGTAGCGCGCGTCGTTCGGGACGACGAGGTCGCAGGTTCAAATCCTGTCACCCCGACCAGCACGTGATGGGTGTGGATTCCACGGAATCCACACCCATCATTTGTTTCCGCACCGTGGCCAATCGAGGGTCCACACTGCCCCAGCCCACAGCTTCCCAGCCACTCCATTCCCCTCACTGACTGAGCAATTTAAGCACTGTTGCGAACGTCCTGCCCATCGCTCGACATGAAGCCCGCCGCACGGGCACACAATCCCACCCAGGACCGCGCGATCGCCAGCAGGACTGGAATGGCCTGCCCCGCCTTTGGAGCACGCATGGATCGCTGCTACGCTTCCGGAGCGGAAATCACGCTGCGAGCACCCCCAAAAGGTTAAGCCACAGAGGTGAATCCGCATCAAAACTCTCCGCACCGCAAGGACTTAAAACTTAACAACTGAATGGGAGCTGTAGATCGACTCCCCGCGTTGACTCGGTCAGACGGTCTGCATAGAGTATTCACCAGATGGCGAACCCCCGAGCGCCATCTACACAACGAAACAGCAATCCCCCGAGTGTTGTTTCTGCATCGCAGGTCCCGAACCCCCGAGCGGGATCTGCAACGAGGAAGGCCCCGGACACGCAAATCCGGGGCCTTTCTGTATCCCCTGACCACACCAGGCGGTGCAGCCGGTGGGCCCGTTCGGGGTGGAATCAGCGAGCGATGCGCAGGCGCCGCAGGACCGGACCGAAGACCTCGTCCACCTCGCGGATGTGCAGGAGCTTCGAGACCGCCAGGTAGACCAGGCCGAAGGCCATGCCCGCGAGCGCGCAGGTGGCCAACGACAGGCCCCAGGCGCGCCCCAGGCCACTCATTGCGCGCACCACCAGCCAGGCCGTCGCGCCGCCCAGCACCGAGGCGATCAGCAGGCGGGTCCACAGTCGCACCACGCCAGCCAGGGCCAGCCCTCCCATTTGCCGACGGGCAATCGCGATGAAGAGCAGCGACTGGGCCCAGTTGCCGATCACCAGGCCGAGCGCCACCAGCGGAAGCACCCAGTGGACAGGCGCGAGCCACAGGGCCCCCAGCGCGAAGGCCACCTGGATGGCGGTCAGGAAGCTCTGGTAGGCGAGGTTCTCGCGGCCGGCCTCACGCGCGAAGCAGTAGCGCTGCTGCAGCACCGAATAGCCGTAGCCCAGGATGCCGAAGCTCATGATCTGCAGGGCCAGCACGACGGGCTGGGCGTCGCGGGGCGAGAGCTGCAGCAGGACGTGGACGATGGGCCCGGCCAGGACCAGGATTGCGATGCTTGCCGGCACGATGAGCACCGCGGGCATCGACAGCGCGCGGGCCAACAGCCGACGCATCTGGCCCAGGTCGCCGCCCTGCCACGCGCGCGTCAGCTGCGGGAACAGGGCGGTGATGATGCTCACCGTCACCAGCCCGTGGGGCAGGGTGAAGACCAGCATCGCGTAGTTGTAGGCGGTGATGCCGCCCACAGGTGGCCCGCCGGCGGTTGCTCGAGTCGCGGCAGAGGTGAGCACCCACTGGACCACGAAGCCGCCGCCCAGGGCGATCAGCAGGGCCGTGACCGTCCAGCCGACCATCTTCGACGCGGCCCCCAGCCCGGAGCCGCGCAGACCGAACCGAGGGCGGTAACGGAAGCCACTGGAGACCAGCGGCGGCACCAGGATGAAGGCCTGCGCGGCGATGCTGAGGGTCGTGCTTCCGGCCAGCGTCCAGATCATGGCCGCGGTCCACGCGGCGGGATCCTTCTGCTGCCCCCACTGCACCAGGAAGGCCGTCAGACCTGCGATCTGCACCACATTGGCCAGCGCCGGTGCCCACATGAAGGCGGCAAAGCGGTCCCGGGCATTCAGCACATTGCCAAGCACGGAATAGAGGCCGTAGAACAGGATCTGCGGCATGCAGATGAAACCGAAGACGATGCTCAAGCGCAGCGCGGCACCGCGGAGGTCGCTGGTCCACTGGATGAGCCAGGGCGACACTGCCGTCCCCAGCAATGCCACCACCAGGATGGCCCCGAAGGCCGCGGTGAGCAGCTTGTCGATGAACTCCTGCCCGCCGTCCTCCTTCTTCATCGCCGCGGTGATCTGCGGGATCAGCACTGCCTGCAGGATGCCTGCGTTGAGCACCGTCAGCAGGTAGTTGGGCATCGTGTTGGCGACGTTGAAGGCCTCGCCGGCCAGGGAGATACCAACCACGGAGGCGAACAGGGCGTTGCGGACGAAGCCCAGGATGCGGCTCACCAGGGTGCCCGCAGCCATCAGGGCGCTCGAGCGCCCCACGGACGCCTTCGCGGGAGCTGGCGCGTCGGGAGTCGCCGGCTCCACTCGCGCAGTGTCAGGGGAATCCTCGGCAGCGACGGCGCGGGCCGAGCCCCCGCCGTCGCGGTCGTGCGGCCTGTCTCCCCCCGAGGATGCGGTCACCGGCCGGTGCCGGCGTAGACCACGGCCTCACCATCGGCGTCGAGACCGAAGGCCGTGTGCGCGGCACGCACCGCGTCGTCCACCTGCTCGGCGTCCACGACCACGGAGATGCGGATCTCGGAGGTGGAGATCATGTCGATGTTGATGCTGGCGTCGGCCAGTGCACGGAAGAAGGAGGCAGTGACGCCGGGGTGCGAGCGCATGCCGACGCCGATGATCGAGACCTTGCCGATCTGGTCGTCGTAGAGCAGCTCCTCGAACTTGATCTGGTCCTTCATCGAGTTCAGCACCTCGATGGCCTTGCGGCCGTCGGTGCTGGGCAGGGTGAAGGAGATGTCGGTGCGGCCGCTGGCCACCTGCGAGACGTTCTGCACGATCATGTCGATGTTGATCTCGGAGCGCGCGATGGTGTCGAAGATCTCGGCCGCCTCACCCGGACGGTCGGGCACCCCGACGATGGTGATCTTGGCCTCGGAGCGGTCGTGGGCAACGCCGGTGATCAGTGCTTGTTCCATCTTGCTTCCTTCGGGCAGGTCCTTCACCCAGGTACCGGGCTTGTCAGAGAAGGACGAACGGACGTGGACGGGGACGTTCTCGCGGCGTGCGTATTCCACACAGCGCAGGTGCAGGATCTTGGCGCCGTTGGCGGCCATCTCCAGCATCTCCTCGTAGCTGATCTCGGGGATGTGCCGGGCGCCCGGCACGATGCGCGGATCCGCGGTGAAGACGCCGTCGACGTCGGAGTAGATCTCCACGTGGTCGGCATGCAGTGCGGCGGCCAGCGCCACGGCGGTGGTGTCGGAGGCACCGCGGCCCAGCGTGGTGACGTCCTTGGTGGTCTGGCTGACGCCCTGGAAACCGGCGACGATGACCACATTGCCCTCGTTGAGTGCCTGCTCCACGCGGCCCGGGGTGATGTCGATGATGCGGGCGTCGCCGTGCTTGCCGGTGGTGATGACCCCGGCCTGCGATCCGGTGTAACTGCGGGCCTCGGCGCCAAGATCGCTCAGGGCCATGGCCAGCAGGGCGGCGCTCTGGCGCTCACCGGTGGTCAGCAGCATGTCGAGCTCACGCGCCTTGGGCTGCGGGCTCACCTGCAGGGCCAGGTCCATCAGCTCGTCGGTGGTGTCGCCCATGGCGGAGATCACCACGACCACGTCGTTGCCGGCCAGTTTCGCGTTCAGGATGCGGCGCGCGACGCGCTTGATCGAGGCGGCGTCCGCCACCGATGATCCGCCGAACTTCTGGACAATCCGTCCCATGAGACCTCCCGGTTGCCGACCCCCGGACGTGGGGGCCAACTGCAACTGTACCGAGCAGCCAGCCCGGGCGTCAGTTCATCCGCGCAGTGGGAGCGCCTCCCCCGCGATCGGCAGGAAGCCCCCGACAGGTCCTCTGCCCCCGCCACGAAGTAGTCTGCCGCCGTGGGCAACACCTCCCTGCGGATCGGCGATGCCGAACGCGACGACGCACTGGACCAGCTGCGTGAACACCATGCCGCTGGGCGGATCGACGCCGCCGAGTTCGACGAGCGGATGTCGGACGCGCTGCAGGCGCGCACCCTGGGCGATCTGGCGGTGCTCTTCGTGGATCTGCCGCCCTTGGAGGGTCACCGTCGTTTCCGTCGGGACGAGCCCGGCGGGGAGCTGGACGTGCGTCGCGACTCTGCCCCCGCCGTCGTCACCGGCCAGACCTGGAATTGGCGACAGGCGGCCTCTGGCGCGGCCTTTCCGCTGGCCTTGATCATCTGCTTCGCCACCGGTTGGCGGTATTGGTGGATCATCCTGATCCCGATGATGGTCTCCGCAGCCCTGCTCGGCGATGACGCCGACGACAAGCAGAACCAGGCGAAGAACGACGAAGCCCTCGGGGACGGCGACAAGAGGTCGCTCCCCAAGGGCTCCGCATGACCCTCTCGACAAGCTCGGGGGCCGTGGCCGTGTAGGCCGAACGGTCGATCAGGCAACCATGTCCTGGTACTCGGGATTCTTCTCGATCCAGTCGGCGACGAAGGAGCAGGTGGGCTTGGCCTTCTTGCCGATGGAACGCATGTGGTCCAGGGCGCCCTTGACGAGCTCACCGCCAACGCCCTGGCCCTCATAGTCGGGCTCCACGACGGTGTGCTGCAGGTCGAGGACATCGCCCTCGACCTCGTAGCTGATGGTGCCGGCGAGCTGACCGTCGACGGTCGCCTCGTATCGCTTCTTCTCGTTCTTGAGCGCAACGGAAATGTTCATGTTTTCATCCTGCCTGATCACAGTGGCTGATCGGTGTGCTTTACGCCAACGGCGTGCAACGCCTGCTCCAACTGTGCCATGACTGCCAGTGTGTCGGACAACGGCATGATCTCGCTCTCGAGACGGCCTTCACGCAGCGCGGCGTTGACCTCGTCGATCTCGTGGGCATAGCCGGTGCCGGCAGGGGCGTGCGCGAGGGTGCGCGGCGTGACGCCCTTGCGGTGCACCACGACGCGATCCGGGTGGTGGAAGCGCGGCTTGACCTCGGCCCAGCCCTGGTCGCCCATCACCACCATGCGCCCCGGGCCCGTGGACTGCAGCGAGACGGCCAGCGTCGCCAGCGCCCCCGAGTCGTAGGTGAGCACCATGCCTGCCTGCGCGTCGACGCCATTGGGGTACAGGGTGCCCTTCACCTCCATCTGGTTGGGCGCACCCAGGAAGTCCTGCGCGAACTGCAGCACGTAGACGCCCAGGTCGAGCAGCGCGCCACCACCGAGCTCCTTGGCGAAGAGGCGGTCGGTCGGGTTGAAGTCGCGCTGGGCGTAGAGATCACCCTGAACGCCGAGCAACTGCCCCAACTGCCCTTGGTCGACCACTTCGTGCAGGGCACGCACGACGGGCTGGAAGCGGGTCCACATGGCCTCCATCGCGAAGACCTGCTGCGCTCGGGCCGCCTCGACGATCTCGTGGGCGCCGGCCAGCGTGGTGGCGAAGGCCTTCTCCACCAGGACCGCCTTGCCATTGTCGATCGCTTCCAGGGCGATCGCCTTGTGCTGCGGGTGCGGTGTGGCGATGTAGACCACGTCCACGTCCGGGCACTCACACAGTTCGCGGTAACTGCCGAAGGCCTTCTCGAGGCCGAACTCGTCGGCAAAGCCTTGGGCACGGTCACGATTGCGGGACCCCACCGCCAGGGGCACGGCCCCCTCGACATGGGCGAAGTCCTTGACGAAGGCCTGGGCCATTCGGCCCGGCCCGGCGATGCCCCACCTGATGGGCCGGTCTGCTGCGCGCTTGTCCATGCCCCAACATTGTCACGGACCCGGCCTCGATGGGACCACCTGCTGGCATTCTCCGGCAATCAGAGGGCTGGCGGGCAGTGGCGCCGCATCACGACCCCACTGCCTGCCGGAAGGAAAACCCTGTCGAGGATCGGCTCAGGCGATGGACCCGAGCCCGCGCCAGTTCTTGCCGATCTGCTTCGCCGCACCCCAGCGACCGGGGCCCTTGTTGGCGTAGAAGTACAGGTTGCCGTCACCGCGCACGCCCACCATGTCGCGACGCCCGTCACCATTCATGTCGCCGGGGCTGAAGACCTGGTAGAAGGTCGTCCAGCCGCGGCCGACCTGCTTGGTGTTGACGATCTTGCCGTTGGCATCGAAGGCGTAGCGGTAGAGCTTGCCGTCGTCGCTGATCGCCAGCAGGTCGGCCCGGCCATCGCCGGAGAAGTCGCCCACCGACAGGATCTCGCGCATCAGATGCCAGTTGCGCCCCACCTGCACCGGGGCGGAGACCCTGACCGGCTTGACCGACTGGCGCGTCAACCGTCCGTCCTTGCGCACGGCCAGCAGCTCGGCATGGCCATCGCCGTTGACGTCATTCATGACGGTCATGTAGCTGGCGTCGTTGAAGCCGTAGCCGATGATCGTCGGGAAGCCCGCCCGGTTGTTGCCCATCATGCGGTGCTGCCACAAGGTGCCGGTGAAGTCACGCGCCAGGATCTCGGAGGCGCCGTTGTGGTCCATGTCGGGGGCCTTGCGAATCCAGTTGTACTTGGAGTTCAGGCCCTTGACGCCGGGGCGTCCGGCGGCGGTCAGACGCGGTCCCGCGACGGTGCGGTAGGTGATGCCCTCGCCATTGGACAGGCCCATCACGTCGGCCACCTTGTCATTGGTGAAGTCACCGAAGTAGTTGCTGGTGCCGGCCGCACGAGGCCAGCCGACCCGCGGAATCGCGTCCCACTCGGTGGCCGGAAGGATGTCGACGCGCTCATTGGTGGCCAGGTCGTGGAAGCTGGTCATGAGCGGCTCCCTGCCCGTCGCGGTGATGGTGCCACTGGTGCACTTGCCGGCCGGCAGCCACTGGTTGGCCAGGCCCTTGCCAGTCTCACCAGCACTGGGCTGGTAGATGCGGGTGTCGCCATCGGCGACGGTGTAGCTGAAGGTGTCCGGGCCGATCGCCACCGGCTCGGCGCCGCGGGCACAGACCTGGACTGTGCTCTCCCACGCCGTCCGGGAGACCTTCTTGGGGTAACCGACGGTCAGGGTGACGTGGGTGAAGGTGGCGCGGGTGCCGTAATTGGTGAACTCCACCTGCCTTGGCTGCTTGGGTCCGGCGGCCTGCGCGGGGGCAGCGGCGCCCACCTGGAGACCGGCGACCATGGCCGCGCCCAGGGCGAGGCTGGTCAGTGACTGGGTACGACGTTTGGCGTTCACGATGTCCTCCTCGACAAAGGGGGCAGCAGGTCCGTCCCCTCACCCCCAATACGCCCGGGGCGGCAGGTCGGGTTGCCGTCGGATGATGAACTTCGGGTAAAGGAAACCGCCCGTCATCCTCAGGAAGGATGACGGGCGGTTCGGGCAGGCTCGCTCAGAGGCGGGTGACCTTCACGGCCAGCCCCAACTCGGGCTCCACCTTCCAGTCGTCGCCCTGCACGCCGGCCTCCATCTGGGTGGCCAGCACCTCGTCGGCGATCAGCTGCTGGTGGGTCGAGATGGCCGAGGCCAGGTCCCCGGTGGCAGCCCACTGCAGGTGGATCCGGTCGCTGACCTCGAGCCCCGAGGCCTTGCGGGTCTCCTGCACGAAGCGGATGGCGTCACGGGCCAGACCGGCCTGCACCAGTTCCGGGGTGAGCTGCAGGTCCAGCGCCACCGTCTCGCCCTGCTCGTTGACCACGCTCCAGCCCTCACGCGGACGCTCGGAGATGATCACCTCGTCGGCGCTCACCTGGGTGCCACCGTCGAAGTCCACCGTGGCGGTGCCGTTGGCGGTCAGGTCGGCGGCCAGCTTGGCGGCGTCGGCCTCCGCGATGGCCTTGGCCACCAGCGGCGTCTGCTTCGCGAAGCGCTTGCCCAAGGCACGGAAGTTGCCCTTGGCGGAGTAGTCGACGACGTCGCCGGCCGAGCTGAAGGACTCGATGCTGTTGATGTTCAGCTCGGCGGCGATCTCGGCCACCAGGCTGTCGTCCAGCTGGGCGTGGGCGTAGCTGGGCACCAGCATCCGGGCCAGCGGCTGGCGGGTCTTCACCTTGGCCTCGGCGCGGGCACTGCGGCCCAGCTCCACCAGGCGCTTGGTCATGTCCATCGCCTTGTCCAGCTGCTCGTCGATGACCGAGGTGTCGGCGACCGGCCAGTCGGCCAGGTGCACCGACTTCGGGGCCTCGGGATCGGCGGCGACGAACAGGTCCTGCCAGACGCGTTCGGTGATGAAGGGCACCAACGGCGCCATCAGCCGGGTCAGCACCTCAAGCGTCTCGTGCAGCGTGGTCAGCGCGGACTGGTCGCCGTCCCAGAAGCGACGGCGGCTGCGACGCACGTACCAGTTGCTCAGCTCGTCGACGAAGGTCGCGATCCGGCTGCCGGCGTGCTGGGTGTCGAAGTTCTCCAGCGCCTCGGTGACGTCGACCACCAACTTGTTGGTGGCGCTGACCAGCCACCGGTCCAGCACGTGACGCCCCTCGACAGGCTCGGGGAGCGTGGTTGCGTCTGCGGCGGCCGAGCCTGTCGAGGCCTTCGGGGGCACCCAGTCATTCGTCCGGGCATACAAGGCGTGGAAGGCGACGGTGTTCCAGTAGGTCAGCAGCACCTTGCGGACAGTCTCGGTGATGGTGCCGTCACCCACTCGACGGGCGGCCCACGGCGAACCGGAGGCGGCCATGAACCAGCGCACCGCGTCGGCGCCGTGCTTGTCCATCAACGGGATGGGCAGCAGGATGTTGCCCAGGTGCTTGCTCATCTTGCGGCCGTCCTCGGCCAGGATGTGGCCCAGGCAGAGCACGTTCTTGTAGCTGGACTGGTCGAAGACCAGCGTGTTCACCGCCATCAGCGTGTAGAACCAGCCGCGGGTCTGGTCGGTGGCCTCGCAGATGAAGTCGGCCGGGTAGTTGGCCTCGAACTTCTCCTTGGAGCCCTCAACCCACGGGAAACCCCACTGCGCGAAGGGCATCGAGCCCGAGTCGAACCAGGCGTCGATCACCTCGGGAACACGACGGTAGGTGCCGCCGTGCCCGGGCAGGGTGAAGGTCACGTCGTCGACGAAGGGACGATGCGGGTCCATCGTGGCCACCGACGGGTCGCCGGCCAGCTCGGCCAGCTCGGCGCGCGAACCGACGCACACCACCTTGGTGGGGTCCTCGTCGTTGCGCCACACCGGCAGCGGCGTGCCCCAGTAGCGGCTGCGGCTCAGCGCCCAGTCGATGTTGTTCTCCAGCCAGTCGCCGAAGCGGCCGTGCTTGATGGATTCGGGGTACCAGTTGGTCTTCTCGTTCTCGGCGAGCAACTGGTCCTTGCGCTGCGTGGTGCGGATGTACCAGCTGGGCATGGCGTAGTACATCAACGGCGTGTGGCAGCGCCAGCAGTGCGGGTAGGGGTGCTCGTGGTCCAGGGTGCCCAGCAGCAGGCCCGTCTCGCGCAGCTTGTCGATGATGACCGGGTCGGCCTTCTTGAAGAACAGGCCGCTGACGAAGCCGGTCCCCTCCTTGAAGCAGCCGTTGGCGCCGATCGGGTTGACGAACTCCACCCCGTGGCGCTTGTTGGACTCGTAGTCGTCCTGGCCGAAGGCCATGGCCTGGTGCACCAGACCGGTGCCCTCACCGACGGCGACGTAGTCCTCCAGCACGACGAAGAAGGCCTTGCCGGGCTGTTCCATGGCGTCGAAGGGCCGCTGGTAGGTCCAGCCCTCCATCTCGGCGCCCTTGAAGGTCTCGGCGATGCTCCATTCCTCGCCCAGCGCGGTGGGGACGTTGTCGACGGCCAACACGACGGGGGTCTCCCCCTCCTTGCGGGCCACGCAGTAGTCGATGTCGGCGCCAGCGGCCACGGTGACATTGGAGATCAGCGTCCACGGGGTGGTGGTCCAGATCGCCAGGTCTGCCTTGCCGGCCCACGGGCCACTGGTGAGGGGAAAACGAGCGAAGACGGTGGTGTCGACGGTGTCCTCGTAGCCCTGCGCGAGCTCGTGGTCGCTCAAGGCGGTCTGGTCGTGCGGGCAGTAGGGAGCGACGCGGAAGTCCTCCACCAGCAGGCCCTTGTCGAAGATGGTCTTCAGCGCCCACCACTCGGAGTCGACGTACTCGGGGGACATCGTCCAGTAGGCCTCGTCCATGTTCACCCAGTAGCCCATGCGGCTGGTGAGCTCGGCGAACTGGCCGACGTGCCGGCCGACCGATTCGCGGCACTTGGCATTGAAGGCCTCGACGCCGTAGTCCTCGATCTGGTCCTTGGAGTCGATGCCCAGTTCCTTCTCCACCGCCAGTTCGACGGGCAGACCGTGGCAGTCCCAACCGGCCTTGCGCTCGACGTGCCGGCCCTGCATGGTCTTGAAGCGGGGGAAGACGTCCTTGAAGACGCGAGCCTCGATGTGGTGGGTGCCCGGCTGGCCGTTGGCGGTGGGGGGACCCTCGTAGAAGGTCCACGGCTCACCGTCGGCGGTCTTGGCCAAGGTGGCCTCGAAGGTCTGGTTGGCCTGCCAGAAGTCCAGGATCTCGTGCTCCATGGCCGGCAGGTCGATCTGGGCCGGGACTGCCTTGTAGGCAAGGGGGGACGACCCCCCTTGAACCCCCCGCGCTCCGCGCCCTGCGCCCTGCTGCTCCTGCGTCGCAGCACGCCCACTGGGCTCCGCACCGGGATTGTCGGGGGTGCTCGTCGTATCGGTGCTCATCGCATTCCTCTTCGTCGGTCCTTGGACGAAGGGACGAGACTGCCGGACGCGTGTCCGGGCGGCCCGCGGTACCACCCTCCTTGGATTCCGTGGCCTCGACAGGCTGGGCCGACGGAGATCCCGCTCTTGCTCGCCGCGGCCGGGTCTAGTGAGCCGCCACCCGGTGGGTGGTGACCGTTCTTCCGGCAGCTCCGGGGTGATGGCCCCATCGTCGCCTTGCGGACGCAGACATTCTAGGGCCGCATGGGCGGGGCCCCAAACCAGTTTCCCAGCGACGATCAGGCCGCAGCGGCCTGCTTCTGCGCAGCGATCCTGCGCCGCAGCAGGAACATGCCGATGAAACCGACCACCGAGAATGCCACTCCCACCAGCAGCGCGCCGCGGTAGCCCAGCGGCTCCACCAAGGAACCCAGGACGAAGGGACCGATGCCGGTACCGGCATCCACCAGCAGGAAGTAGCTGGAGACCGCCAGGCCGGCGCGGGCCGAGCCCACCAGGTTGATCGCCACCGTCTGCCCGGCCGGCACCAACGTTCCGTACCCCAGGCCGAGCACCGCACCACCCAACAGCAGTACCAGTCCGTTGGGCGCCCAGGTGGTCAACAGCAGACCGACAATCATGGCCCCGATGATGGGCAGCATGATGGTCGTGTCTCCCAGACGGTCCTGCAGGACCCCCGCCACCGGGCGGGAGAAGACGATCACGACCGCATAGACCAGGAAGTACAGGCCCCCGGCCTTCTCCAGGTCGATGGACCGCGCATAGGGCATCAGCAAAGTGAGGATGGTGCCGAAGGGCATGGCGCAGGCCGCCACCACGATGCCGATCGGGAGCACGGACGGATCGACGTAGTCGGACAATGAACTGCCCCTGCCCGGCTTGACCGTGGGGGGCCCCGACATCTCACCGACGACCACCAGCGACATCACCACCGTCAACAGGGCAAAGCCCACCGACAACCAGAAGACGCCCTGCTGACCCAACCCGCTGGCCTGCACCACATTGCCCACGAAGGGCCCCACCCCGGTGGCCAGGGCCAGACCCAGACTGAACCAGCCGGAGCCCTCACCGCGTCGCTCGATCGGCACCCGCGACAGGGTGGTTCCCGCCAGCGCCGTGGCCGCCACCCCGAAGCTGATGCCGTGCACGAAACGCAGCACCAACAGCAGCAGCACGGAGTCCGACCACGGGTACAGCAGACTGCCTGCCAGCATGGCCAAGCCGCTACCCAGGACCACCACTCGCTCGCCGTACTGCATCATCATGCGGCCGGCGAAGAGTCGGGCCGTCATCGCCCCCAGGAACCACGCCGTAGCCACCAAGCCGGCCTGGGTCTGGCTCGCGCCCAGATCGGTCAAGGCCCAACCGCTCAACGTCGCGGTGAGCATGTAGAAGATCATGGCAATGCCAAAATTCGCCAGGGTCAGACTCGTGAAGGTCCGTGTCCACAGGCGCGGCTTGGCGTCTTGGGCGAGCATGCGGGTGAGCCTAACCCGGCCCGGTGGGGTCAACGCACCTGTCGTATCCGCAGGGCGGCACGCTGTCCGAGCCCGCTAGAGCCTGGCCAGCCCTGCCCTTCCTTGCGCACCCGAGACCCTTAATGATACTGATTCTCACTATGAATAGAATCCATGTTGCGTTGACCGCCGCCTGCGGACTCGCCATCCTGACCGGCTGCGGCACCGCGGCCACCCCGGCAGCCACACCCAGCGCCACCGAGAGCGCGCACGACCACGAGAGCCACGAGCACGAGAGCCCCAGCGCTCGCAAGACCGTCGAAGCCGCCGGCCCCACCCCGCGGCTGGCCTTCACCTACGACGGCGGCGTCCAGGTGATCGACGCCAAGAAGGGAGAGAAGGTTGCCGCCTTCCCCCTGGACGGGTTCACCCGCCTCAACCAGGCCGGTGACGGCCGGCGACTGCTGGTGACCGAGGGCCAGGGCTTCCGAGTGCTCGACATGGGCGCGTGGACCAGGCCACACGGTGACCACACCCACTCGAACAAGACCGAACCGCTGCTCACCGACATCACCTTCGACGGCAAGGAACCCGGCCACGCCGTCACCCACGGCGGACGCACCGCCCTCTTCTACGACGGCGAGGGCCGCATCGAGTGGTACGACCCCACCACCCTCTCGGACGAGAAGCCCCACACCCACCAGGTGAAGCTGCCCCAGGCCCACCACGGCGTCGCGGTCTTCCGTGAGGACGACAGCCTCATCCACACCATCGGCGACGAGAAGAGCCGCAACGGCCTGGCGATCCAGGACAAGGAGGGCAAGACCATTGCCCAGAACACCGACTGCCCCGGCGTGCACGGCGAGGCCGCGGTGAAGGACGCCATCACCGTCGGCTGCGAGGACGGCCTGCTGATCGCCAAGGGCAACACGATCACCAAGGTGAAGTCGCCCGACGCGTACGGCCGGATCGGCAACCAGTTCGGCAGCCCGTCCTCGACCGTCGTGCTGGGTGACTACAAGGTGGACAAGGACGCCGAGCTGGAGCGCCCCACGCGCGTCACCCTGACCGACACCGCCACGGGCAAGCTGCAGCTGGTGGACGTCAAGGCTTCCTACTCCTTCCGCTCACTGGGACGGGGCGCGAAGGGCGAGGCCCTGGTGCTGGGCACCGATGGCACACTGCGCGTCATCGACCCGACCAGCGCGAAGATCACGGCAGAGATCCCCGTCACCAAGGCCTGGACCGAGCCCGTCGTGTGGCAGGAGCCGCGCCCGACGCTGTTCGTGCAGGGTGAGCAGGTGTGGGTCAGCGAACCGGCCGCCAAGAAGCTCCACTCCGTGGACCTGGCGAGCAAGAAGGTCGACCGCTCCATCACCGTTGACCAGACGCCGAACGAGCTCAACGGCATCGCGGGCTGAGCCACACCATGGCCCCTGCACGGTCTGCCACCGCCGTGCAGGGGCCATGCCGCCAAGCGCGAAGAATTCAGCAATCCGCGCACACGCCGCGGAGATGTCTCCCCAGTGGGCGCCACTGCCAGTAGGCTCCACGGAGCACTTCATGGCTGGCCGGAGCCCCTGTGGTGGTCGGCTGGCACGAGCCATCGACCTCTACCCGGGAATTCCCCATGAGCAAAGTCGCCCACCGTCTACACTCTGCCCTCGGTTTGCGCACCTCACCATCGATCTTCTTCGGATCCGCCCTGCTGGTGGTGCTCTTCACAGTCACCATGAGCACCTTCCCCACCACTGTGCAGGGGATCTTCGGCAAGGCGTCGAGCTTCCTGCGCTACGAGATGGGGTGGTTCTTCACCCTCTCGGTGACGCTGTTGGTGCTCTTTGCCCTCGCACTGGCCCTGTCCCGCTACGGACAGGTCAAGATCGGTGACGACGACGCCACTCCCGACTACTCCGGGGTGGCGTGGTTCGGCATGCTCTTCGCCGCCGGCGTCGGTGCCGTCCTGATGTTCTGGGGCGTGGCGGAACCCATGAACCACTACGCCAATCCTCCGCTGGGCGATACGGTTCCCTTCAGCGACCGAGCTGCCGACCAGGCCTTGGCCATCGCCAACTTCCACTTCGCCCTGCACATGTGGGCGATCCTGGTGGTTCCCGGCCTGGGCTTCGGCTACTTCACGTACAAGCGCAAGCTGCCACCGCGCGTCTCGTCGGCCTTCCACCCACTGCTGGGTGACGGCATCCACGGCCCCATCGGCAAGATCATCGACGTGATCGCCATCGTCGCCACCGTCTTCGGTCTGTCGGTCTCCACCGGCCTTGGCGCGCTGCAGATCAACTCCGGCGCCAACTACGTCTTCGGGCTCGAGATCGCTCCCTGGGTGCAGGCGATGATCCTGGCGATCATCACCGGCATCGCACTGGCCTCGGTGCTGGCCGGCATGGACAAGGGCGTCAAGCGGCTGTCCTACGCCAACATCGTGGTGGTCACCGCGCTGCTGGTCTTCATCCTGATCACCGGCGCCACCGTGCCCACCCTGCGCGCCATCGTCGAGTCCTTCGGCGGTTATGCGGCCAACCTGCCCGTGCTGTCCTTCTTCAACGACCTGCACAACGACGGCCAGTGGTCCGGCGACTGGACCGTCTTCTACTGGGCCTGGACGGTCACCTGGGCACCCTTCGTCGGCATGTTCGTCGCCAAGATCTCCCGCGGCCGCACCATCCGGGAGTTCGTGCTGGGCACGCTGGGCGCACCGTCGCTGTTCGTGATCGTCTGGATGGCGATCTACGGCTACAACGGCATCACCCAGGACCGCTCAAGCGCACCGAATGCGGCCAGCGGAGGCGACCTGACCGAGACCATCGTCACCGAGGGGAATGTCCAGGCTGCCCTGTTCCAGTTCCTGGGCGCGCTGCCGCTGTACCAGATCACCGCCATGGTGGCCCTGGTGGCGATCGTGTTGTTCTTCATCACCTCCATCGACTCCGGCGCCCTGGTGATGGACGCCATGGCCAACGGACACGAAGACCCGGCCCCGCGGCGGCAGGGTGTCTTCTGGGCCCTGTCGGTGGGCGCGGTGTGCGCGTCGATCATCCTCACCGCCGGGGAGAACGGCCTCAGCGCCCTGCAGGAGGTCATCATCGTGATCGGCTTCCCGATGATGGTGATCAACTTCCTGCAGATGCTGATGGTCATCCAGGCACTGCGCGAGGATGCCGGCGCGGCACGCCCGGTACGTACCCGCCAGTGGAAGCAGGTGCTGCCCGCCGAGGAGTACGTGCGTCGCGTGCAGGAGGACGGGGTGCCGGTCACCGAGTACGTGATCCGTCCCGAGTTCGAGCCGGGCACCGAACCCGAGTTCGAGACCCACGTGCCCAACACCTATGCGGTGCGCCGGGCCCAGGCCGGGCTGCCCCTGCTGTCGATCGCCATCACCGGCGGAGCCGCCTCGGGCACCTCGATCGTCGCCGACGAGCTGCGCCTGATGGGTGGCGTGGTCATCGATGCCGACGAGATCAACCGCAGCCTGCTCGACGACGACACCGAGATCCAGGACGAGATCCGCTCGGTCTTCGGTGAGGACATCGTCACTGCCGAGGGCGTCGTGGACCGGCAGGCCCTGGGCCGCCTGGTCTTCTCCTCCCGCGACGCCCGGTTGCGGCTGGAGGCGATCATGCATCCGCGCATCATCAGCGAGATCGAGGCCCGGGCGCGCCAGGCCGGCCCGGACGCCGTCGTCGTGGTGGATGCACCGCTGCTGGCAGAGACCAACCAGGCCAGCCGCTTCGACGAGGTGGTGGCCGTGGCGAGCCCCGTCGAGCACCGGGCCGAACGCCTGATGAGCGAGAAGGACATCAGCCGCGAGGCGGCCTGGGAGCGGCTGGATGCCCGGGTGACCGACGACGAGCGCGAGGAGGTCTCCACCTACGTGGTGACCAACGACTCCGACATCGACTCGCTGCGCGCCGCAGCCCGCACCTTCTGGGAGGAGAAGGTGCAGCCGGTGCTCGACGACAAGAACGAGGAGAGCTGACCCGACGGCTGGCCTCCCGGCCGGGAGGTCAGTCCAGCAGGAAGCTGCTGGAACGCATCAGCTCCATCAACTGGCGCGCCACACCGTCGTCGTCGTTGCTGCCGCATCGCGCGGTGGCGGCGGCGACGACGTTCTCGTCAGCGCCCGCCATGGCGTAGGAGCGGCCGGCCCAGCGCAGCATCTCCACGTCATTGGGTGCATCGCCGAAGGCCACCACCTGGTGCTGGTCGATCCCCAACACCTGGCACAGTTCGGCCAAGGCAGTGGCTTTGGTCACTCCCCCGGCGGCCATCTCGACGAAGTCCGCCCCCGAAGTGGTGATGTGGACTCCCTCGAGGCCCAGCCCCTGCAACCGGTGCGACAGTTCCAGGGCGGGGATGCTGGGGTGACGGGCCAGCAGTTTCAGCGCCGGTTCGGCGATCACCTCGGCCAGCGACATGTCATGGGAGGACGCGATGGCGGGCTGGTGGTCGTCGGGGCCGGTGATGGCCCGGTACTCCGGTTGCAGCCCGAAGGTCGCGCCGCGGTCACGCACCGTCGCAAAGACGGTTCCGGGCACCTCGGCTTGGGCCCGGTTGGCCAGCTCGGCCATCGCCTCCACCGGCACCAGGTGTTCGAAGGCCACCTCGCCCGTTCCCAGGTGCTGGGCCAGGGCGCCGTTGACGCAGATCGCCCAGCCGGCCAGTCCGCAGGCCTCGGTGATGGGGGCCAATCCCTTGGGCTGCCTGGCGGTGACGGGGACCACTGGCACGCCTCGGTCCTGCAGCGCGTCGAGGACGCTGCGAGTCCAGGCGTTGATGCTCTTGTCCGTCTGGAGCAGGGTCCCGTCCAGATCGGTCGCCACCAACCGGAACACGCTCATGCCCTCCCGGCCGGGGAGCCGTCGACGTAGCGCCGGCCTTCGAAGGCGCGCCCCAGGGTCACCTCGTCGGCATACTCCAGGTCTCCGCCCACCGGCAGCCCCGAGGCCAACCGGGAGATGCGCAATCCCATGTCCTTCAACAGGCGGCTGAGATAGGTGGCAGTCGCCTCGCCCTCGGTATTGGGATCGGTGGCCAGGATGATCTCGGTGACCGTGCCGTCGGCCAGCCGGCTCAACAGTTCACGGATGTGCAGATCGGCCGGCCCCTTGCCGTCGATCGGACTGATGGCGCCACCCAGCACGTGGTACAGCCCGCGGAACTCGCGGGTGCGTTCGATGGCGACCACGTCCTTGCTCTCCTCCACCACGCAGATGACCGACTGGTCACGGCGAGCGTCGCGGCAGATCCGGCAGGTCTCCTCCTGCGAGACGTTGAAGCAGACCTGGCAGAACCGGGCGCGCGCCTTCACCTCGCCGACGACGCGAGCAAAGCGCTCGATGTCCTCCACCGGCTGATCGAGCATCCAGAAGGCGATGCGCTGGGCGCTCTTGGGCCCGACGCCGGGCAGACGGCCCAGTTCGTCGATGAGGTCTTGGACCGGACCTTCGTACATGGAGACCTTTCTTGCCCCTCGACAAGCTCGGGGACCGTGATGGATTCAGCTCGGCAACCACGGCGGCCGAGCTTGTCGAGGCCCCGCGGGGCGGAGGATCAGAAGCCCAGGCTGCCCATGTCGGGCATGCCGGGCATCACCGCGGCGGCCTTGGCGCTCACCTGGGCGCTGGCGTCGCGCACGGCGGCCAGCACCAGGTCGGCGAGCCCTTCGGCATCCTCCGGGTCGATCGCCTCGGGCTTGATGACCAACCCGGTGAGCTCACCGGCACCGGTCATGGTGGCCTCCACCAGGTCTCCTCCGGCGGTACCGGTGAAGCTGGACTCGGCCAGTTCCTGCTGCGCCTGCTGCAACTGCGCCTGCATCGCCTGGGCCTGGGCCATCAGGCTGTTCATGTCCATGCCTTCGGGGAACATGCGGTTTCCTCTCATCGGGTGCTGCTGGTGGTTGCTGGTGGACCGGGGAATCCCGGTCATGGAACGCGCCGGGAGCCGTTGACCACCCTACGTGGCCTGCTGGGCACCGGACTGCTCACCACCGGCGTCTGCCACGGGCCACGGGGGTACGGGCAGCGCCGCCCCCATCCTCAGCAGGGCGCCCAGGTTGCGTGCGGTGCGCTCGAGGTTCCCGGCCGCCTCGGCCAGCGCCTGCTGCAGGGTGCCGACCCCGGCAACGACGGGCAGGACAGCGCTGAAGCCCGCATCGAGCAGGGTCTCGGCCCCATCCCCAAGGCTTCCAGCAAGGGCAATGACGGGCACCTCGTACTCCCCGGCGAGATCGGCCACGCCCTTGGGCGTCTTGCCGAAGCGGGTCTGCCCGTCGAGTCGCCCCTCGCCGGTGATCACCAGGTCTGCATGCTGCAGGTGTTGCTCCAGACCGCTGTGTTCCAGCACGATGTCGACTCCGCGCCGCAGGGTGGCGTCGCAGAAGGCGACCATGGCCGCGCCCAGGCCTCCCGCCGCGCCCGCGCCGGGCAGGGTGGCCACGTCGCGGCCCAGATCACGCTCGATGATGCGGGCATAGTGCGCCAGGGCGGCGTCGAGTTCGGCCACACAGCGGTGGTCGGCGCCCTTCTGCGGGCCGAAGATCTCCGAGGCGCCTTGTGGGCCGCACAGTGGGTTGCTCACGTCGCAGGCCACCTGGAAGGTGGTCTCGGCCAGCCGCGGATCGAGGCCCGAGACGTCGATGGTGGCCAGCTTGGCCAGCTCCGCTCCGCCGGGGCGCAGCTCGTGGCCGGATTCGTCGAGCAGGCGGGCACCCAGCGCCTGGGCCAGGCCCGCACCGCCGTCATTGGTGGCACTGCCGCCGATGCCCAGCACGATGTTGCGCACCCCGGCGTCGAGTGCGGCCAGCACCAGTTCGCCGGTACCGCGGGTGGTGGCCCGACGCGGGTCGCGCCGACCCTCGGGAACCAAGGCCAAACCGCTCGCCTCGGCCATCTCGATCACCGCGGTCTCCCCGTCGCCGAGGATCCCGAAGGTTGCCTCGATCGGCCCTCCCATCGGCCCTGCGACCGGTGCGGTGAGCAGGCTGCCACCGGTGGCATCCACCAGCGCCTGCACGGTGCCCTCACCGCCGTCGGCCATCGGGACGTGGAGGATGTTCGCCTCGGGCAGGCTCTGCCGCAGGCCGGCCTCCAGGGCGGTGCACACCTGCTTGGCGGTGAGGCTCTCCTTGAAGGAGTCGGGTGCCAAGACGATCGTCACGTTGGGGTTCACAGTTGCGACTCACCTTCTGCGATCACGACGCCTCCCAGCGCCCGGGTGATCAGCTCGGCAGCGGACTCGCCGCTCTCATCCAGGGACTCGTCGTCCTCGCTGACCAGCTGTGACTCGTCCACCTCGGCCTCTGGCGCGCTGGGGCCCGCCGCGGTGGGGCGGATGCTCTGGCGCGCCTGCTGGGTCCAGCGTGAAGTGGCGGGCGGCTCGTGCTCGTCACGGGGGTCTGGCGGAGGCGCATCCTCCGGGTCGGGTGGCGGCATGTCGTCGTAGGGGGCGCGGGGTGCGACGGCAGGAGCCGCCGCCTGCCGATCGCCTGGCCCCGATGGCGCCGGACCGGCCGGGGCCGGCCCCGACGGAGCCTGCGCTGCCGGGGGCTGTCCGGCCGGCGCACCCCCGGGAGCATGGTCCGGCGCCGCGGGTCGAGGCTGTGATCGGTTGCTGGGCTCGGTGCGCGCACGTCCCCCACCGGCCTCCAGGATGGGTTCGATCCGCAGGTCGGCGCCCATCACCTGAACCATGCAGTCGCGCAGCACGTCCTGGGTGCCGCCCGAGGCGAAACGGTCGCGCGCACCCGTGCTGGTGAAGCCCAGCACCAGGACGCCGTCGCTGACATCGACCACCTGGGCGTTTTGGCTCAGCAGGATCCAGGCGAAGCGCTTGCGGTTCTTGACCTCGTCCAGCACCTGGGGCCACAACCGACGCACGTCGGCCACCGACAGGGTCCCGCGTGCAGCTGGTCCCTGGGCGGGTGACGGCTGCTGCGGCTGGGGGGCCTGGGGCCCGGCTGTCGCAGGGCGCTGGCCTTGGCCGGGCGGGGGCCCCGCAGGACGCTGGCCCTGGCCTGGCGGCGGACCTGCCGGGCGCTGCCCTGCCCCCGCAGCGGGACGTTGACCCGCTGCCTGCTGCGGCTGATGGCTTTGGGGAGTCTGTGGGGTCATGGGCTGGCCGGCCGTCTCCGGACCCGGCGCGGGCCTCTGCTGGGCAGGCTGCCCGGCAGCCGGCGGCACGTCGGGCGCCTGGGCATTGCCTGGGGCCGGGGCGCCGGTCGGGGCCGGCGCTGGCCGCTGCCCGGGCGCCGGCTCGCTGGGCCCTGCGGGCTGCGGCGCACGGCTGGCCTGGGCTGCGGCCCGGGCCGCCTGGGGGCCGACTGGCCCTTGCGGCGTCGGCTCGGGCATCTCCCAACGCCCCTGGTCGGCTGGCGCCGTGTCGGGAGCGCCACCCACCATTCCCATCCGTCGCTCCAACCGGTCCAGCCGGGCGTGGATGCCGCGACCGTCGACGTCGGCACCGGGCAGCAGGACGCGGGAACACATCAGTTCCAGGTGCAGCCGGGGTGCGGTGGTGCCCCGCATGTCGGTCAGGCCGGTGGCAATCACCTCGGCGGCACGGGTCAGCTCGCCCCGCCCCAGACCATTGGCCTGGGTCTCCAACCGCTCGGCCTGGTCGCCCGAGACGTCGATCAGGCCGCTGGCCACGGCATCCGGCACGGCGGCGACGATCACCAGGTCTCGCAACCGACGCAACAGGTCCTCGGCAAAGCGACGGGGATCCTGGCCCACCTCGATCACCTTGTCGATGGTGGCGAAGACCCCCGCGGAATCTCCCGCGGCAAAGGCGTCCATGATCTCGTCGAGCAGCGCATCAGGGGTGTAGCCCAGCAATGCCGAGGCCTGCTCGTAGCTGACCCCCTGCTCCGCGGCACCGCCGAGCAACTGGTCGAGCACGCTCAGCGAGTCACGCACCGATCCGGCACCGGCACGAACCACCAGGGGCAGCACCGACTGGTCGACCGAGACACCCTCGGCCTGGCACAGCTGCGCCAGGTAGCCCTGCAGGACCTTCGGCGGCACCAGACGGAAGGGGTAATGGTGGGTGCGGGATCGGATCGTTCCGATGACCTTCTCGGGCTCGGTGGTGGCAAAGATGAACTTCACATGGGGTGGTGGTTCCTCCACCAACTTCAGCATCGCGTTGAAGCCCTGGGCGGTCACCATGTGGGCCTCGTCGATGATGTAGATCTTGTAGCGGCTGTGCACCGGGGCGAAGAAGGCTCGCTCACGCAGGTCACGCGCATCGTCGACGCCGCCATGGCTGGCCGCGTCGATCTCGATCACGTCGATGGAGCCATTGCCGCCGCGGGCCAGGTCCTTGCAGCTCTGGCACTCACCACACGGCTCCGGGGTCGGCCCCTTCTCACAGTTCAGGCAACGAGCAAGGATGCGCGCGCTCGTGGTCTTGCCGCAGCCACGCGGGCCGCTGAACAGGTAGGCGTGGTTGACCTTGTTGTTCTGCAGGGCGCGCTGCAACGGGTCGGTGACGTGCTCCTGCCCGATGACCTCGGCGAAGGTCTCGGGCCGGTAGCGCCGGTACAGGGCCAGGGGCGCGGCAGGGGCCTCGTCGACGGCCCGCGGCTGGTGTCGAGCCGCCGGGGCGGCCAGTTCGCCCGGGCCCTCGGCTGCGCTGGGCACGGGAGCGGTGGTGGGCGCGCCTGGGGTGCTGGGCGCATCCGCGTCGGACTCAGCAGCCTGCAGATCGACCGGGGCGGCATCGATGCTGGTGGCAGCATCGTCGGCTTCCTCCGGATCCAGCACGGTCGGATCACCGGCGCCACCCATCAGCACCTCGTCCTCGGGGTCGTCCTCGAGCCCATCGTCCGGCTCCTGGGTCACCAGCGGACCGTCGGGCGCGGCCGTGGGCCCCTCGTCGAACAGCCCCGGGCCGTCCTGCTCGAAGGGTTCGGAGGCATCGTCCTGCAGCTCGTCCTCGAAGTCGTCATCCACGCACTGGAGCCTAGTTGACGCCACCGACAGTTTTCAGCGGGGCAGAATGGTCTGCATGGCAAGCCCAGACGACATGGCCCGCGCGGTCAGCGAATCCATGGCCCAGCGCACCGGGCGCACCCTGGAGGAATGGGTTGCGGTGGTGGAGGCCAGTGGGTTGGATCCGTTGGACCAGCTGTCCGTGCGGCGCTGGCTCAAGCAGGAGCACGGCATTGCCCAGAACAGCCAGTGGGCCATCGCCTTCGAGGTGGCCGGGCGCCACGGATGGGTGATGCCCACGGCCGACGAGTTCGCAGACCAGATGTATGCCGGCAAGAAGCAGCCGCTGCGTCCGCTCCATGACCAGGTGGTGGCGCTGGCAGCCTCCGTCGGCCCCGAGGCCACCGTCGAGGGACGCGCCACCTACACCCCGATCGTGCACCGGCGGCAGTTTGCCGCCGTGGGGCCCGGCCCGCGCAACACCGTGCGCGTCGGGCTGCGTTTCCGTGATGCCCCCGACGACGAGCGCATCGTACCCGCCAAGGGATTTGCCCAGGCCACGCACTGGACCCACCTGGTCGTCGGCGACGACCCGGGCTGGCTGGAAGGATTGTTGCGGCAGGCCTACGAGCAGAACGCCTGACGGGGCCAGCCGGGCACCACCGGTCAGGCAGCCTGGAGAAGCCGCGCGAGGGCATCCAGCCCCTCCCGCACGTACTCCTCGGCGGGACGCACCGCACCGTCCTCGTGCCAGCTGCGGATGGCCGCGATGAAGCCATTGATGGTTGCAGCGGCCACGAAACGCGCCTCGGCACGACTGCCATGGCCGGTCTCCTCCAGCAGGGCTGCCACCCGCTCGGTGACCTCCGTCAAGTAGATCCCAGCCGCGGCCTGGACGCCCCGGTGCCCCAGCCACAGCTGCATGCGCAGCATCGTCTCCTCCCGGTCATCGCCGAAGTGCCCCTGACCGATGGCGCCGAGCGCCTCACCCACTGCCGGCAGGAAGGCCACCCCTTCGCGCAAGCGCGCCTCCATCACCTCGAGGATCACGTCGTCGTACTCGTCGTGGAGGACCAAGCCCTCCTTGGTGCCGAAGTAGCGGTAGACCGTCGACGGTGAGACCTCGGAGGCCTCCGCCACCTGCTCCACGGTGACCCGATCAAAACCGTGCTCACGAAACAACGCCACGGCCTGGTGCTGGATCTGCCGCATCGCGGCCGCCTTCTTGCGCTCCCTCAGCCCTGCCACACCCGCTCCTCTGGTCTGCTCACATGCTTCCTGACAGTATCCCGCAAGAACTGACAGTGACTCCCAAATAACCTACGCTTGCACCATGAGACAGCGCATCTCAATTGAAAGCGACTATCCAATTCGCGCCGACGGTGTCACCAAGTCCTTCGGTGCCGTCCGGGCCCTCGACGGCCTGGACCTCACGGTGCAGCGCGGCGAGGTCCACGGCTTCCTGGGGCCCAATGGCGCGGGGAAGTCCACCACCATCCGCGCGGTGCTCGGCCAGATCAGCACCGACGGCGGCCGCCTCACGCTGTTCGGGCAGGACCCGTGGCGGCAGGCACCCGAACTGCACGCCCACCTGGCCTACGTCCCGGGCGACACTGCGTTGTGGCCCAGCCTGTCCGGCGGAGAATGCATCGACCTGATGGGAAGACTGCAGGGCAGTCAAGACCCGCAGCGCCGCGCCGAACTGGTGGAGCGCTTCGAGCTGGATCCCCGCCGCAAGGCCGCCACCTACTCCAAGGGGAATCGACAGAAGGTGGCGCTGGTGGCGGCGCTGTCCACCCGAGCCCCATTGCTGCTGTTGGACGAACCCACCTCTGGGCTCGACCCGGTGATGGAGGAACGCTTCATCCAGACCATCAGGGAGATCGCCGACGAGGGGCGCACGGTGCTGCTCAGCAGCCACATCATGGCCGAGGTGGAAAGACTGTGTGACCGGATCACCATCATCCGGGCCGGCCGCACCGTCGTGACCGATTCCTTGGACCGGCTGCGCTCACAGGCCCGGGTGCGCGTCGAGGCGGGCTTCGAGCAAGCCCCACCCCATGACCTGGAGCTACCCGGGGCGCAGGATCGTGAGCTGAGCCGCGACGGGCTGCACCTGGCCATGAGCGTCGAGCCCGGCTGCGTGACCCAGGTGGTGCGTCGCCTCACCGAGCTAACCCCCGCCACCCTCACCGTAACCCCCGCCAGCCTGGACGAGCTGTTCTGGCAGCACTACGGCAGGAGCGAGCGATGACCACCGGACTCGGCCGCGTCATGGCCTTGCAGTGGCGCACCCACCGCGGACTCCTGCTGCTGACCCCGGCGCTGCTGGCCGTCGTCGTCACCGCCACCGCCGCCGGAATCGCGGAGCTGTACCCCACCGCGGAACAGCGCCTGACCTACCAGCAGACGATGGGCTCCTCCCCCGCGGCTGCGACCTTCAACGGACGGGGCCACGATCTGGAGACCCTCGGCGGAATCGTCGCCTATGAGGTGGGTTTCATGGGGCAGTTGGCGCTGCCCGTGATCGGCCTGCTGCTGCCGATCCGACTGACGCGGCACCTGGAGGACACCGGAATCATGGAACTGGTCACCGCGGGGCGGATCTCCCGCGCCACCGTGCCGCTGGCCGCCAGTGTGACCGTCACCCTCGCGTGGCTGATGTTCGCCGCCCTCACGACCGCAGGGCTGGTGACAGTCGGCCTTCCCACCGCGGGAAGCATCCGCTACTCCGCAATCCTGACCGCCTGTGGAATGTCGGCCTCCGCGGTGGGACTGGTGCTGGCACAGCTGGCCTCCACCGCCCGCACCGCCCTCACAAGCGGAATCGCCCTAACGCTGGCCACCTTCACCATGCGCGCGGTCGTCGACGGGCGGCAGTTGGACCAGGTCTGGCTCTCACCGCTGGGATGGATTGCGGAGTCACGCCCCTGGGGCGAGTGGGTCTGGTGGCCCCTGGCCGCCTTTGGCGCGTCGGCCCTGTTGGCCACGACGATCGGGGTCGGCCTGGCCCTGCGTCGCGATCTGGGTTCCGGTGTCTTGCCGGTGAAGCTGGGCCGCCCCACCGCCTCGCCATGGTTGCGGGGGCCGCTTGGCTTGGCATGGCGGCTGGGCCGCGGCGGCATCCTCGCCTGGGGCTTGGGCGCCGTGGTGTGGGCTGCGGCGATCGGTGCCATGCAGCAGGAATTCGTCGACGTGATGCGCGCGAACCCGAGCCTGGCCGAGGCCTTCGGTGAGCAGGCATCGTCGCTGGGCACGATCATGGCGCTGCTGTTGACCAACACGATGGCCTCGGCAGCAGGGCTGACAGTGGTGATGCGCTTGGGTCAGGAGGAGGAATCCGGCCGCTATGGCCTCCTGCTGTCCGCGACGCAGGGACGTGTGCGTTGGTGGGCGGCCTTCACCGGGTTGGCCCTGGTGAGCACCCTGGTCATCACTCTGGCCTCGGCTGCCGTGCTCGGACTGGTGCAGTGGAGCGTGCTGGACCAGCGCGACGCCTTCGAGCGGGCCCTTCGCGCCGGGGCGTGGAATCTCGTGCCCTGCCTGGCGTTGGTGGGGATCGGTGCGGTCTTCGTCGGCCTCGCGCCGCGGTTGCGCTGGCTCGCCTGGTTGCCGCTGGGATGGGCGCTGGTGGTGGGAATCCTGGGCGAACCCTTGCGTCTGCCGCAGTGGGCCAAGGACCTGTCGCTGCTGCAACTCATTGGCCAAGTGCCACTGGAAGCGGGTGATCGTGTCGCCACCGCGGCCATCGCCGTGACCACGGCGTGCGCCCTGGGCGTTGCCATCCTGCTGCATCGGCGTCGAGACCTGCTGCGCGGCTGACGCCAAGGGATTGCTCGGCCGCGGCGGCTGGCAGCGCTAGGGTCTGTGGGCATGACCCGACTCGACGTGTGGCTGTGGTCGGTGCGGCTGTTCAAGACCCGCTCCGCCGCCAACAAGGCCGTCAGCGGTGGGCATGTCCGCCTCAATGGCAGCCCGGTGAAGCCGGCGCATTCGGTGGTGCCCGGTGATGTGGTGACGGTCAAGGAACCCGGCTGGGAGCGCAAGTATGAGGTGACCCAGACCATCGCCAAGCGTGTCGGGGCCCCGGTGGCGCGGACCTGCTACATCGACCAGTCGCCGCCCAAGCCGGAATACCTGCTGGCGGGGCCGGTGGCGCGACGCGACCGGGGTGCCGGGCGTCCCACCAAGAAGGATCGGCGCGAGATTGAGCGACTCATCGGCCGCGAACCGGGGCGTCGCTGACCCCTGGCTCCGAGGGCAGGCGCGCGACGGCACGCGCCTCGAGACACACACGCGCTTGGAGACACAAAGGGGCCCCCGCGCACCCGGAAGAGCTCACTTACCCTTGCTGCCTTTCGACCCTGGGGGAGTTGGGCGAGGTACCGCCGCGCGGGGACCTTGCGGAGTAGCTTACCGCCCGTCTGCCTCCGAGCACGAATCCGGCTCTCCCGACGCCGCGTCGTCCACATTTCCGGATGCCTTCCGGGCAGCTGCCGGCAGGAGTAGCGTGCCTGCGTCACCCACGCATGTGCTTGACGAGCGGCTGGCCATGGCCACCGTGATTCCCAGGGGCAGAAGGAAGTCATGACCCAGACCACCGAGCACAGCGAGGGCCTGCAGCGCAGCCTGAGCAATCGACACATCCAACTGATCGTCATCGGCGGTGCCATCGGCACGGGCCTGTTCATGGGCTCCGGCAAGACGGTCCACGTCGCGGGGCCGTCGCTGCTGCTGGTGTACACCATCATCGGCGTGATGCTCTTCTTCGTCATGCGCGCGATGGGCGAATTGCTGCTGCACAACCTGGACTACAAGAGCTTCCAGGACTTCAGCACCGACATGCTCGGGCCCTGGGCCGGCTTCTTCTCCGGCTGGACCTACTGGATGTGCTGGGTGGTGACCGGCATGGCCGACGTGGTGGCGATCAGCGGCTACTGGGACTACTGGGTGCACGACATGCCGCTGTCGGTGGCGCTGGCCGCGGCGGTCATGTTGGCGCTGCTGGGGCTCAACCTGCTCACCGTGCGGCTCTTCGGTGAGCTGGAGTTCTGGTTCGCCCTGATCAAGGTGATCGCGATCGTGGTGCTGATCCTGGCCGCCGGCTTCATGCTCGTCACTCGCTTCACCTCGCCCGGTGGGCAGGTGGCGCAACTGTCGAACCTGTGGAGCCACGGCGGCTTCTTCCCCACCGGCCTCAAGGGCTTCCTGGCGGCCTTCCAGATTGCGGTCTTCGCCTTCGTCGGCATCGAGCTGGTGGGCACCACCTCTGCGGAGACCAAGGACCCGGTCAAGACCTTGCCCAAGGCGATCAACTCGATCCCGGTGCGAGTGGTCGTCTTCTACGTGCTCGCCCTGGCCGCGATCATGTGCGTCACGCCCTGGGACGAGGTGGACCCCACCATGTCACCATTCGTGAACCTGTTCGGCCTGGTGGGTCTGGCCGCGGCCGCATCGGTGATGAACTTCGTCGTGCTGACCTCGGCGTCCAGCTCCTGCAATTCGGGCATCTACTCCACCTCACGGATGCTCTACGGGCTGGCCCAGCGCGGCATGTCACCCAAGCGCTTCGGCAAGCTCTCCGGCAACGGGGTTCCGGTGGCAGGGTTGGTGGTCTCGGTGACGCTGATCCTCACCGCGATCCTGCTGATGCTCAACGACTCGATCATGGGCGCCTTCACCATCGTCACGACGATCTCCGCGGTGCTGTTCATCTTCGTGTGGACCTTGATCCTGCTCAGCTACATGACCTACCTGAAGCGCTACCCCGAGGCGCACGCCAACAGCGTCTTCAAGATGCCAGGGGCCCGCTTCATGCCGCAGGTGGTGCTGGTCTTCTTCGTGTTCATCCTGGCGGTGCTCACCCAGGAGAAGGACACCCTGCAGGCCCTGCTGGTCACCCCGGTGTGGTTCATGGTCCTGGGCGTGGCGTGGTTCTTCGGACGCAAGCACGTCGCGCCCGACGCCGACGAGGTCACCCCAGGCACCCTGTACGCCGAGATCATCCACGACAGCTAGCCACAACAGACCGCCGATTGGCGGCGAGGTGAACCCAACGTGTACGCTCTCCCACGGAGGATTCGCCTAGAGGCCTATGGCGCTCGCTTGGAAAGCGGGTTGGGTTCACGCCCTCACGGGTTCAAATCCCGTATCCTCCGCCATCCCTGACAAGGGGAAAACGCCCTCGGCGAGCTTCTGGCTCCCGAGGGCGTTTCGCGTCCACAGCGTCGTGACAAGAGTCAACTAGCCGCGCCCACGCATCCTGTTGACCCGTGCAGCAAGCTGACTTCCGAACTTTCCAGACGCGGAAGTCGAGACGGTGGCATCAGGCGCCCCAGAGGCCTCGGCGAGCGCCTGTCGCCGGAGCTCTTCCTCGAGCTCACGCTCGTCTTCGGCAACGATCTGCTCGGCCGCAACCAGAGCCTCGTCCATCGAGTCGAAGAATCGATCAGGCGCGTCCATCGCCTGCGGAAGTCCGAGCACGTTGGTCAGTGCCTCGTGCTGCTCGCGCAGGCCGACGAGCAGGACGTGGTTGTCGGCCTGCCGCAGGGCGGTGACGATTTCGGAGAGAACCTTCGCACCCGTGGCATCCATGATGCCCACGCGTGACAGGCGCAGGATCACAACACGAACGGCATCGAGGCGGGTGATTTCGTGGCTGATGCGGTCGGCAACCCCGAAGAACATCGCGCCGTCGATCCGCAGAATGCGAATGCGGGGATCCTCCACGGGACCTTCGCGATGAATGCCGGACAGGCGGGCGAAGTGGCGCATCATGACGATGACTGCGATGACCACACCCAGCAGAATCGCCCAGATGAGGTCGAAGACCACCGTGACGATCGCAGCCAGGATGAAGATCAGGGCATCCGCGCGCGTCGAGCGCAGAATCTGACTCATCGCCTCCCAGGGAATCATGCGGCCAGCGGTGACGAAGAGGACCCCGGCGAGGGCGGCCATCGGGATGACCGAAACGACGTCGGATGCCGCGTAGACGATGAGCATGAGCAGCAGCGCGTGCACGATCGGAGAAAGGCGGGAGCGTCCGCCGGCACGGATGTTGACGGCCGTGCGCACGATGGCGCCCGTCGCGGGCATGCCGCCGAACATTCCGGAAGCGGCGTTGGCGATGCCTTGACCGAAGAGTTCACGGTCGGGGTGGTAGGTACCTCCGCGGACCATGCCGGCTGCCACTCGCGCCGAGAGGAGGGACTCGATACCGGCGAGAAGTGCGATGGAAATGGCGCCAGGCACGAGTGCCATGAGCAGGTCGGTGCTGAAGGCGGGCAGAGTCGGAGCGGGGAGCGAGTCCGGGATCTCGCCGATGTTTGCAATCTGGAATTTCGCGGCCATGACGCCGAGAGTGGCGATGACGATGGCGGCAAGAGTGCCGGGGAACTGGGGTGAAATCTTGTCGAAGACGACGATGAGAAGTGCGGTGCCAAGGGCGACTCCCAGTGGGATGAGGGCACTCGGGTAGTCAGCCTGGACGATCGCGTCAATGCCGGCGGCAAGGGTGTTGGCTCCCACCTCAGCTTCCACACCGAGAGCGTTCGGAATCTGCTGCAGGATCAGGATCAAACCGATGCCGGCAGTGAAGCCCTCGATGACGGGCCAAGGAATGAGCGAGACTGCCCGACCAACTCCGGCAAGAGCACCGGCGACCAGGATGAGGCCCGCGAGAATCGACAACAGCGGGATGACGGCGAGGCCGTGCTGGGCAACGAGAGGCGCGAGGATCACGACCATCGCCCCGGTGGGGCCGGAAACCTGGAATCGGGAGCCGCCGAAGATTGCGGCGGCAATTCCGGCGACGATCGCGGTGATCAGACCTGCGGTTGCGCCGATGCCGGAAGCAACACCGAAGGCCAGGGCGAGGGGCAGAGCCACGATGCCGGTGGTGATGCCGGCCAGAATGTCGCCCTTCCAGTGCTGGCGCACCTCTGTGACATCGTCACGATTCGGTAGAAGCGATGCGAAATGTGTGGTGAGCGACAATGAGGTTCTTTCTCGGAAGATGGCCACCCAGCTCGGCACTGGCGTCTACCCTCTCCGGAAGGGACCGGGGGGCGCCGTCTGCCACGAGCCAGCGAACACCCCAAATAGACCACATTCCCCGTCGCGACGCAGGGCGGGCATGATGGCACCAGCCAGACGAGCCCAGGCCGCCCGTCGAGCCAAGCGCTCGCGGGAGTGTCACTCCCCCGCGACTGCCCCCTGGAGGCATCGCACCGCTTCGCCGAGGAAGCCGCGGCTCAGCAGGCCCGACCCCAGCGGCCCCGGCTCGTCACAGCCAACTTCGGGCAGTTGCGCCAGCGCCCGACGCTGGTCGGAGCTCAGGTGGGAGATCTGCCAGGCTATCTCGTCATCAACGGCATCCACACCGCGGCTCAGCGACACCGCTTTCGCGGCGTAAGCGGCGGCTCCCAACGCATGGGCGCCCATGTGCGCCACCGCTGCCGCTTGGGCGACGGACCGAGCGGCAGCTGCACCGGCCGGGGAATCGGCCTTGCCCGCTGCCTTCACCGCCCGCATCCGCAGCTTGATCTCGGCCGCGGCGGTGCTCTCACCATTTCCGAAGGCTCGGGCGCGCTCCACGGCGTCGGTGATGGTGTCGAGGCACTCCGCGTCACCGTCGACGAGCGACACGACGCGCGAAGCGCAATCGGCCGCCCACAAGGCCAGCAGCCGCCGGTCCGCTTCGCTCAAGGTCTGGCTGTTGACCACTTCTGCTCCTTCATCGGGGCCATCCGGGTGGTTCCCCTGATGCGCTCGGCCAGCCCCACAAGAAGACTGGAGCGGTGCAGACGACACCCCGCCGCATCCACCCGCTCCTGATCATCGCCGCCCTCGCGGGGCTTGTCCACGCCGGATTGAGCCTCTACTGGGCACTCGGCGGGAACTGGCTACTCAGCACCATCGGCACCGAACTGGTCCAGGCCTTCGAGGGCCGACGCTGGCTCCTGATCCCCGTCGCCCTGGTCAAGGCGGGCTTCGCACTCTTCCCCGTCGCCCTGACCACATTCGGCCTGCTCAACCGCCGGTGGGCACGGACGGTCTGTTGGTTGGGCGCCGTCATCCTGATCGCGTGGGGCGGGGTGAACACCGTCGTCTGCAACCTGGTGCTGGCCGGCCTGGTGGGCGGCCCGGGCTACGACCGGATGGCGATGATCGGCCACGCCTGGCTGTGGGATCCGCTGTTCGTGATCTGGGGTGCCAGCCTCGTCGCCGGGTTGATGCTGGGCAGGAGGACGTCGCGCCGCTGACGCCCGATCAGCGATTCCAGAGCGTCTCGGCCAGCTCCCGATACTGGCTCGCGCCGCCCACGTTGACGGGTGAGAAGGAGCTCACCATCACGTGGTGGATCAGCTCCTGCACCTCGCCGACGCAAGTGGCTTCGGGCAGCCGTCGCCCAATCTCCACCGCCTCCGGCGCATACTCGTCAGCCGGCGCCGACGGACCGGCTCCCGCAGGGTCCAGGGCCCTGAGTCCGTTTTCGAGTGCACTCGTCAGGTCATCCGGACTCATCGGGCCATCACCTCCACCATCAGGTCACGGAAGCGTTGCGTGTCGCAGTAGTCACGAAATGCCCTCATCTGGGAGCGTGCGAAAACCCCACCATCCAACTCCACCAGCACGTCGGCGGGCCCCAGGGCGGCGTAACGAGCCACCTCCCCCGCGCGGTCCAGCGGCATGATGTCCAGCAGGTCTCCGTAGCGTTCCCCCAGGGCGTTCACCACGGCCAGATCGTCACGCGGCGCCCCCGGACGGAACTGGTAGGCGACATCCACGTCATGGGCAGTTTCCGGATCGAGCCGTGCACTGCCAAAGAGCGTGAGGAGTTCGACGCCATGTTCGTCGCACAGCTGGGCCAACACGCCCGACGCCTTGTCAGCGCGCAACTGCTCCACCACCTCCGCAACGCTCATGCGCCCACTGTAGGCGAAGCCCTGAGCCAGCCCTTGACCCTGCCACCGTGTCAGGGCCCACAGTGGAGCCATGGTCGAGACCACGAAGCTCATGACGATCGGGGAGTTCAGTTCGCTGACCCGCCTGTCCGTACGGATGCTGCGCCACTACGACACCCACGGTGTCCTGGTGCCCGCGGACGTCGACGCGTGGACGGGATACCGCCGCTACTCCCCGGAGCAGCTGCGGGATGCCGCGGACATCCGCAACCTGCGCGACGTCGGCTTCGGCGTCTCCGCCATCTCAGCCCTCCTCGCCGCCCGCGGGACGTCGGCCTGGGCCAGTGCGTTGGAACTGCAGCGCCAGACCCTCGTCGCCGAACAGCGCGCCGCCCAGACCCGGCTGGCCCTGATCACCACACTTCTCAGCCAAGGAGAGCCCAGCATGTCCATCACCGTCGAACGCACCACCGTGCCCGCCCAGACCCTCGTCGCCCTGCACGGCGTCGTACCCACCTACTCCGACGAGGGCCAGCTGTGGCAGCAGTTCTTCCCGCTGCTGCAGGCCCAGGGCATCACCCCGATCGGCCCGTGCGGGGTCATCGAGCACTGCGAAGAGTACACCGAACACGACGTCGAGCTGTCGGTCTTCTTCCCCGTCGCGCCGGGCACCACGACCACCGCCCCCTTGCAGGTCCTCGAGCTGCCGGAACGCGACTGCCTGGTCGCGCACGTCGCCGGGCCCTATGACCAGATCACCACCGCCCACGACCGGATCAACAGCCGGCTGGTCGCCGACGGCCTCGCCCTGCGCAGCGACGGGACGCTGGCAGCCAAGCCGTTCAACCACTACCTGGTGACACCGGACCAGGCGGCCCCGGAAGACCTCGTCACCGACGTCTTCCAGCCGATCTGCTGAAGATGGATCGTCCGGATCGAGCGAAGACCGGCCCAGGACACGTTCGAAAAGCGCCGGGGTGCGCAATCGCGCGATCCGGACGAACTGCCTTCCCCTTAACGTGGGTGGCATGGTCACGCCGTACCATCTGATCGCCGTCCAGACCTCGACGACCGTCGACCTGGCCTCCAACAGGCGGCGGACCGCGCTCAACCTCGTCCTGCCGTCCGTCGCCTGAACCAGGAGCCCCATGAGCCAACTGCACAAGCACCTGGACGCAATCCACCGCCATGAGGAGGTGGACATCCCCGGCAGCACCTGGCGTGAAGGCGCCCAGCTGCTCCCGATGATCGCCATGGTGGTCTTTCTCGTCGCGGCCATGGTGATGGGCAAGCCCGGACCTTGGAAGCTCCTCCTGTTGGGGCTCGCCACCCTGCTGCCGCTGGCGGGCGTCGTCTACTGCTCCTGGCTGCTGCTCACCCTCCGCCCGGCCATCCGGATCACGCGGCACGGCCTCTCAACCCGCAATGACCGGGTGATCGGCTGGGAGATGCTGGCCGGCGCCACCCACGGCGAGGAAGCCTCAGGCTACGAGGGCACCACCCGAAAGCGCGTCCTCGCACTCCCCACCCCGGAGGGCCGCGCCTGGGCGCGCGCCCAGGGACTTTCCCTCATCCAGGTGGCCAAGCCCGAACGGGCCCTGGGCTTCCCCATTCCCGAGGCTCGGGGATGCAGCCGTCAAGAGACGGCCGAGCTGCTCACCGTCGCCATCCGGCTGCACCGCCAGCACCTTGGGCTACCACCCGACGTCGCCCCCTGGAGCCTGCGATGAACCGGATGCGCAAGCAAGTCGATCCCATCAAGTCGATCCCATCGAGCACAGGAGTCACATGGGCAAGCCCGACGAGCTGATCCGCCTGGTCCAGCAGCAGCCCACCGCCCAGCTGCCGGGCAAGACCTCCCAGCTGTTGTGGAAGGCGGGGGCCGCGACGGTCCTCGCCCTGCTGCTGTTGGCGACCGCAGCCTCTGCCCAGTCCACGGCCACGCGTCTGCTGGCGCTGGTCTTTGGGGCGGGGATGGCAGTCGCGGCGGTGTCCAACCTGGTCAACCTCGGACGTGCCCCGCGGTTGTACCGGATCAGCCCCCAAGGCCTGTCGTGGAGCGGATCGCCACCGATGCCCTGGCCCCTGATCGCCGGCGCCTTCCGCACCGAGCAGCCCAACGTCAATGGCCCCAACGAGGAACTGGCCATCCTCTCCCTGACCGATGAGGGCCAGGCGTGGCTGCGCCAGCACGGCACCCTGCGCGGCCGCACCACCTACCGCAGTGACCTGCGCGGCATCCCCATGCCCCTGATCAAGGGCTGCACCACCGAACAGACCGCCAAGGTGCTCTCCGCCGCCATCCGAGCCCACCGCAGCCACCTCGGGCTGCCACCAGTCGTCTGATCGCGAGCTGTCATGAGTCGTCTTCAAAAGCACCTCAACGCTGTCCACGGTTCCCCCTGTGTCGACCTGCCGGGCAGTGGGTGGCGGGTGCTCGGTGAACTGCTGCTGCAGGCCATCCTGTTCAGCCTGGCGCTGGGCATGTTCCTCGAGGTGGAGAGCAGTTGGCAACGGCTGGGACTGGGCTTCGTCACACTCCTGACCCTGGTCGGGGTGGCGTGGGCCGCGCACCGCCTGGTGCACATCCGCCGCACGATCCGGATCAGGCCCGAAGGTCTGGCCGAACGGAACGGCCGGGTGCTGCCCTGGCAGTACCTCAGTGGCGCGCACTCCGGCAAGGACGACCGCGGCGGAGACGACCACCGTCGTCGGATCGTGGTGACCTTCACACCGGAGGGTTACGACTGGGCCGAGCAGGAGGGGATCGTGCTGACCTGCATCACCCGCCCCTATCTGGCCGAGGGCGTGGCTCTCCCCGTCGTCGCGGGGTGCAGCCGCGAGGAGACCGCCGATCTGCTCACCGTCGCGATCCGGCTGCACCGGCAGCGGCTGGGACTGACCACCGACACCCCGGGGACACGCCGCCTGCTCGGGCACCGCTGATCCCCCCATTGCCCTCGACTCTCCGGCAGGCTTGGATGAAAGATCGGGGCGCCCATCCGTGGCGCCCCGAACCTGTGGTGGGAGGAATCATGGATGGTGTCGCGGCTGGGCGAGAGGCCCCGCCCACGACGCCGACCGAGCGTACGACACGGGCATCTGCGCCACGCACTCCGGGGGCAATGGAGGCCGCCGTCCTGCGCGGTTTGCGGCTGACCGCGCTGGGGGCATGGACCCTGCTGCTGCCCGGGGCGCTGCTCACCGTCATCCGGCAGGAGATCAACCATCCCAGTGGGGTGATCGTCGGGTTGTCGCTGGTGCTGTTGCACTGGTTCGCGGTGCTCGTCGTGCTGCTGCGGGGGTGGCTCACCCGCGACGTGCTGGTGGCCACCGCCATTCCACTGTTCACCGGCATCGCGCTGATCATCCCGGTACGCCAGACCATCTACCCCGAGAACTTCTGGGCTCCCGGTTACTGGTCCCTGCCGTGGGCCACGATGGCCATCATCATCCTGCCGCGGCGCCACTACCTCAGACTGCTCATCGGCATTTTCGCCACCCTGCCGGTGATCGACGTGGTGGTCCAGTACCTGGTGGGGGCCCCGGTCGACCGGTTCTCGTTGCAACCAGTGCCGGGCATCGTGGTGCCCATCGCCATCCTGCTGCTGTTCTGCGACGGTCTGCTCGACCTGGCCCGACGCAGTGACGCGGCCACGTCCACCAGGCAGGCCGCCGAACAGGAGCACGACACCATCACCGCGCAGACGGAGGGCAAGCGTGAAGCGGCCCGGCTGCTGCACGACCATGTCCTGCACGCCCTGCACGCGCTGAGCCGCGACGGCAACCTGCCGCCCCAGATGGCAGCAGAGGAATGCCGATCCGCCGTGGAGGCGCTCAGCGTCCACCTGCACCACGACGACGACCAGGCCGTCGACCTGGCAGAGATGGTGCGCGCCGATCCGGCACTGGCCGCGGCCGGGGCCACCCTGCTAGGAGAGGCCCCCAAGCTGCCCCACCACGTGGCCCGCGCCCTCGCCGACGCCACCCACGAGGCCCTCGGCAATGTCACCTCGCATGCCCACGCCAGCGACTGCACCGTCGAACTCAACCACGACTCGCAGCAGTGGACCTGCACGATCCTCGACAACGGTCGCGGTTTCGACCCCGACCAGATCCCACGCGGCCGGTTGGGCGTGCGTCGCTCGATCGGCGATCGGCTGCGCGAGGTGGGAGGCCGTGCCACCATCACCTCCCGCCCGGGGCGCGGCACCACGGTGGAGCTGGTCTGGCCCGCTCCCGAGGAGCCGGCACGGCTGGACTCCGGGGACGCGCAGGCCCGTGCCCGCCAGGTCCTCACCCGCATGGCATGGCCCAACCTGGCGCAGGTGCCGATCCTGACCATCATGCTGCTTCCCCTGGCCAATCCCCGCTGGCCCGCCCTGCTGGCGACCATCGCGGTGCTGGTCACGGGTGTGCTGAGCATCCGTCGCCTGCACCGACGCCCCCTGACCGAACGTGATGCGGGGGTCCTGCTCTTCGTCGCCATCGGCTCCTGGGCGGTGCAGTTGCTGTGCGCCCCCGACGACACCGACACCGTGCACTACCTGTGGCTGGCCTGGGGTTGCACCTCCCTGTTGCAGCTGGTGGTGCTGCAGGTGCGTCTACGCACTGCCGTGGCGGCGATGGCAGGCTGGTTCGCCGCCATGGTGCTGCTGCTGGTGGCCCGCTTCGGCTGGCAGCTTCCGTGGGAGAACCTGCATCCGGTCATCTCGGTGGGTCTGGGCGAGGCCACCGTCGGGCTGATCGCCTACCACTCCGCGCAGCGCATCGCCGAGCGCGACGCCACGCAGCGCCACATCGAACTGACGATGCGCCGCGAGTCCAACCGCCTCAGCGCACGCCACCACCTGGACCAGTACTGGTCGCGCCGGGTCACGGGTGACGCCCTCCCCCTGCTGCGCGACGTGGCCGAGGGGCGTCGTCACTCCAGCGAGCCGGAATTGCGTCGCCAAGCCGAACTGATCGAGGCGACCCTTCGCGACGAACTGGTGCTGGGCCCCAACGCCCACCACCTGCTGACCGCGCTGGCCGCACGCCGCGAGGAGGGCTGGCTGCTGGTCTCGACGCTCAACCAGGGCAATGACCGCACACAGGTGGAGGCGGCCGCCCTGATGCTCGACCACATCGGCCCGCCCCGTCACCTGATGCAGCGCATGACGGTCAGCGCCGCCCCCGACCAGATCTCGGTGGTGGTTCTCTCTCCCAGCCGCAAGCAGTACGAACGATGGCAGTCGAGTTTCAGCCAGGTGGAGACCGACGAGGAGTTCGCCCGCATCGTGCTGCCGCTGGGCCGCGGGTTCGGGCCCCGGCGTGCGGCACCGGAACCGCCGCAGGAGGGCCCCGCCCAGCTGCAGCTGTGAACCCGGCCCGGCGCCCACCGTCGCGGCGCGTAGGGTGGAGTGGTGCCCCTGCAAAGTGCCTGGTGGAATCCGCTCAGCTGGAATGCGCCCTTCGCCGTCGTGGCCGGCGCCCTATTCGTGATCGTCTTCTTCCGCGCCTCCGCCACCTACCTGGTGGGGAGGCTGCTGCGTCGGGGCAGTGAGACCCGCAACGCCACCCTGGCCAACCGGCCGGGCTTCGTCGCCGCCGAGGACAAGCTCAACCGGTGGGGAGCTCCCGCCATCACGCTGAGCTTCCTGACCGTCGGGGTGCAGACCATGGTGAACCTGGTGGCCGGCTTCACCCGGATGCCGCTGCGTCGCTACCTTCCCGCGCTGGTGCTGGGCTGCATCATCTGGGCAACGGTCTATGCCAGCGCCGGCTTCATCGGGGTGGGGGCCTTCGTCACACTGTGGCGGGTGCACCCCGCGCTGGCCATCGTGCTGGTGCTGCTGGCCGTGGCCGGCATCGTGGCGTTCGTGCGCGGCCAGCGGCGACGCCCGGCCACGCCGGACGCCGCCTGAAACCCTGGATCACATGGCAGCCAGGGTCTTGTTGGGCAGGCCCTGCGGGTAGTGCGCCTGCATGCGCACCTTGCGCTCCAGGGCCTCGATCACCTTGGGCGTGAAGTCCACGTCGTAGATGTTCTGCGAGCTGCCCAGCCCACCCGGGGTGAACACGTTGATCTCCATCAGCTTGTCGCCGACGATGTCCAGCCCCACCAGGAACATCCCGTCGCTGACCAGCTTGGGCCGGATGATGTCGACCATGGTGAGCATCTCGTCGGTGATCTCCGCCTCGCGGATGTGGCCGCCGGCCGAGACATTGGAACGCAGGTCCGAGGACTCGTTGACGCGTCGGAAGGCCGCGTACTTGCCGTCCACCTTGAGCGGCTTGCCGTCCATCACGAACAGGCGGGTGTCGCCGTCGGCGGCCGCCGGCAGGTATTCCTGCGCCACGACGTAACCGTCACGGGCGATGGCCTCGATGATCTGGTTCAGGTTGGGCGACTCCTCCTTGGTCACCAGGAAGACGCCCGCCCCGCCGGAGCCCTGCAGCGGCTTGAGCACCGCCTGACCGCCCAGGTCCTTCACGAACTCGGCGATCTGGCCCTCGTCGCGGCTGATCAGCGTCTTGGGCCGCACGATCTCGGGGAAGTGCTGGAAGTAGGCCTTGCTCATGGCGGTGGCCAGGGTGGCCGGATCGTTGACCACCAGCACCCCGGTGGAGGCGATCAACTGGCCGAAGGCGACGCCGGCCGTGCTGGCCCACGGACGCTCCGGATCGGCGGCCGGGTCCGAGCGCAGCATGATGACGTCGAAGTCCCCCAAGGCCGTCTGCTGGCCCTCGTCCTTCTTCAGGTCCTCCAGGTAACGCTTGTGGGAACGGTAGGACTTGTCGGAGCTGGAATGCACCAGGGCGCCCAGCGAGCCGTCGGGCAGGTAGTTGAAGTCACCCAGGCCGATCAGACCCACCTCGTGCCCCAACTGTGAGGCGGTCAGGGCCAGCCGGGTGGTGGTGTAGCCCGCCTGCTCCGAGGCAATGTCGTTGACGACGAATCCGATCTTCATGCTTTCTCCTGTGTGGTTCTAGGGGTCAGTGGTCTTGGGATGGGTGGGCCGCGTGGGTCACGGCGAGTCCGCCACCAGCGCGGCCAGCGGAGACTGGGCGGCGCGCTCCAGGCGGTCGATGGCCGACGTGTCGGCCAGGTAGTGCGGGGTGATGCGGGCCGGGGTCAGCAGGCCCGATTCGTCGAGCTTCTCCACCAGCGGCAGGTCTTCCAGGGCGAACTTGCCCAGGTAGAACAGGTCCAGATGGCCGCCCTGCTCGACGTGCACCAGCAGGTCGACCAGGCCACGCAGGTAGCAGGCGTCCTTCGGGAAACCACCGGAGCGGAAGACCCGCATGACGGTGGTGAAGGCACTGCCGCGCTTGAAGCCGCGGCTGACCAACTTCTGCCAGCATTCGGCGAAGCTGGCCCCGTTGATCATCGCGTCGACGGTCAGCACCCGTCCGGCCAGCTGCCGCAGGCGGGTGCGGGTCAGCTCCCCGCAGGCGATCTCGGCCAGCACCGCCAGACCCTCCTGGGTCTCGTCGTAGCCGGCCAGGCCGGCGCCCAGACAACGCACCGGCTGGTCGGCACCATTGACCTGGGTCACCAGATGGGTGCCGATCTCGTGCTGTAGCAGGGCATTCACCCGACGGCGCTGCACCGCCGAGTCGACGCCGATCAGCAAGGAGTCGCCGCTGACCAGCACGCCGTTGACGTCCTCGCGCAGCTCCGCGTGCATCACCACGTCGGGGTCCTGCTGCTTGTACCACTCGATCTCGGCCTGGGCCAGCTCGTGGAATTCGGCCGCGGTGACCGGATCGGAGGGCTCCGGTTCGGCGCTCACCTCGTCCAGGACGGCGCGGGCGATGTCGCGCAGTTCCGGGGTGACCGGGCCGAAGAGCTCGATCGCCAAGGGCAGGAAGTCGGGGGTGTTGCGGGCGCGCAGCAGTTCGGCCTGCAGGCGCAGCTCGCGGTGCTTGTGCTCCAACAGGGCCGCGACGGTGGGATCGGTCACCGAATCCAAGTCGATGCGGTCCAGGGTGGCCAGCACCACGTCCGGGTCGGTGGAGGGCTCGCGGTAGGTGAAGCGGGGTTCCCGGTGGTCACCGCCCACCCAGCGACGCCGCCACTCGGCGGCGTCGACGGGCGTCAGGTCCAGCAGGAACCGCAAGGTTTCCGACAGCTGTGCCAGCTCGTCGTCCACCCGGGCGTCGGCGGGGGCCAGCCGGGGGGCTTCGCTCTGCGCAGTCATCGCCACGCTCCTCAGCTGCGCCGACGCAGCACGTCGGTGATCGGCTCGATGGTGGAGGCGAGCGCCTGGGACAGCTCGGCGATCCGCTCGGCGTCGTGTTCGCCCGTCCACTCGTCCATGAAGATCTTCTTGAACTCCAGGGCCAGCGCACAGCCGCGTCCCGGGTAGCGATCATGCACCCACTGGGCCAGGTGGGCACCCTTGAAGCGGACGTTCTCACGCACGTCGAGGCTGCCCCAGCTGACCGGCGCCTGGGCCATGGTCTGGTTGAACACGTCGACCACGTCGCCCCACTGCTCCCGGTCGAGCGAGCCGGTGCCGACGTTCACGTCGGGGTTGTCCTCTTGCGGCGAGGCAGCGGCATCGGCCCCGTCGCGACGGTGGTTGTAGGAGTGGACGTCGAAGAGCACGAAGGGGCCGCGCTCGGCCAGCTCGTCCAGGCGCTCGGCCAGCGCTGCGTAGAACTGCTCGTGGACCTCCAGGGAGCGCTGCACCACGTCGTCGGGCAGCGACTCGCCGCGCCAGACCTCCAGCCCCCAGCAGTCGTCCGGGGTGCGGTAGACGGCCTTGTCGGGAGCGCGGTTGAGGTCCACCTCGAAGCGGGAGCGGTTCACGTTGACGCGGGCGGGCACCAGCTGGGCGATGAGGTGGGTGAAGGGGTCCTCCTCGCGCAGGCGAACCTGCTCGTCCAGCACCATCAGGTCGGCCACCTCTGGGCGCAACTCGTGACCGGTGTGGATCGCGGTGGCGACCACCGGCGACTCCCAGGTGCCGAGGAACTCGAAGGGTGCGACTGTCTTGTCCATGCCCTCCACGCTGCCATCGCCGAACGGCCTTGCGGGACCAATACAGCTGTGGGCGAACAGGCTGTGGGCGAACAGCTCCTGACCGGACTTCCCGCCCGCAGCTCCGCAGCTGAGGAGCAACTGTCATTGCCTCGGCGAGTGCCGCTCGACAAGGCGTGTCGCATCGTGCCGTGAGAAACTGCCACCGCCAGACCCGAGCAACCCCGGCAAGCAGCAAGAGGCTTCCCCCGTGCCAGTAGCAAACACTCCCCATCCGACGCCACGCGTCGGATCCGGCATGCGCGAAGCCGTGGCCAACGGATTGCGCGCCCTGGGCCTGATCACCTGGGTGAGCGTGCTGGTCTACAACGTCATCCCGATGTTCGGGCAGCCGACTCTGGCAGGCACCGTTCCGAGCATCGGTTACGGATTGCTGCTGGGTTACCTCGTCCTGGCCGCCGTCTGCCTGTTGCACCGAGCCGGCATCGGCCTGATGAGCGTCACGGCCCTGCTGCTGGTGGCAGGCGTGACGATGATGAACTACTGGCGTTTCGACCTGCAGCCCAATGACCTGTGGTCACCCGGCCACTGGGCCATCCCCCTGGTGGCAGCCGCGATCGTGAACCTGCCCCGCGCCTGGTACCTCTACGGAACGGCGGTGCTGGTGGTCCTGCTGGCCGCCAGCGAGGCCTTCGCCTCCTGGTGGAGCTGGTTGCCGGTCAGCGCGCTGCAGATCGGGCCCGTGGTTCTCATGTGGCCACCGCTGCTGAGCGTGCTGCTCTTCGGGGACGGGCTGATGAGCCTGGTGGAGGACCAGCAGAAGGCTGCCGTGGTGAAGGACCGAGCGCAGGTGCGGCTGGCCGAGCAGCAGGCACAGGTGCGTGCCCGCCGCGAGACCGCGCGGCTGCTGCACGACCACGTCCTGCACGCACTCCATGCGTTGAACAGCCCCTCGCGGACGATCGACGACGACATGGTCCGGCTGGAATGCCGCGATGCCGTCGAGGCGCTGGCCCTGCCCCAGCGCCGCAGCGAAAGCGTCCAGGTGGAAGACCTGCTGCGCCACGACGCCGCCCTGGTGCGCTCCGGCGCCCAACTGCTCGGCCGCAGCGATCCGATTCCCACCGCAGCCGCGGAGAGCCTCACCGCGGCAGCCCACGAGGCCCTACGCAATGTGATCCGCCACTCGGGTGCCCGCAACTGCCAGGTGGTGGTCTCCCAGCAGGGCCCGCAGTGCCGGGTGAGCATCCTCGACGACGGCGAGGGCTTCGACCCGCGAACCTTGCCCGACGGCCGCTTGGGGGTGCGCCGCTCAGTGGTGCAACGCCTGGACGACATCGGTGGCCAGGCGCAGGTTCGCTCCGCTCCCGGCCAAGGCACCGAGGTGGTGCTCAGCTGGCCCCGAGACCCCCACAGCAGCAGCCTGGCGTTGCGGGAACAGCCCACTGACAAGGTGCGCACTGCCCTGGCGCGATCCGCCGTGCCGGGGATGCTGGCCGGGGTCATCATGTCCTTCACCATGTTCCCGCACACCACCCGGCCCCTCCTGGCACTGGCCAATGGCCTGGTGATGGCCGGCTTCGGCTTCTTCCTGACCGCACAATTGCACCGACGCCCAATCGGGGATCGTGGAGCGGCGCTGGTGATGGCAGCGATCCTCGTCGGCTGGGTGGTGAACCTGGCGGTGGCACCGCAGACCCCCACCACCGTCTTCCTGCTCTGGACTGCCTGGTTGGGCACCGCGCTGGTGCAACAGGTGGCCCTGTCCGGCAGCGTGGGGCGCGGCGTGGTGGTGACCGTGGTCTGGTACGCCGCGGTGCTGGGCGCCATCGAGGTGCGCTACGGCCTCAACGAGCACTGGCTGCGCTACGGCAGCACCCTGACCAGTACCCTCAGTCTGCTCGGCTCAGCTCTGGCCGCGCTGGCGGTGGCGCGGCGCACCACCGCCGACGAGGAGGCGCAGGCCCGGCTGACCAGCCGGCTGCGTGCCGCGACCGCCCGCCTGCAGGTGGACAACAGGTTGGACCACTTCTGGTCGAACCGGGTGACCAAGGAGGCGCTGCCCTTGCTGCGCGACGTCGCCGAGCACCGACAGGACCCGGGTGATCCGCAGGTGCGCGACGCCGCCCTGCAGCTCGAGGTGGGCCTGCGCGACGAGCTGCGCCTGGGCCCCGGCCAGGGTCCGCTGCTTGCCATCCTGGCCTTGCGACGTGAGCAGGGCTGGGCCATCCAGACCTTGCTGACCAGCGACGATGACCCGCGGGCGCTGCGCGCCGCCGCCACCCTGCTCGAGGTGCTCGGACCGCCCCAGCACGACGGCCAGGTGGTGACGCTCAGTGCCCGGCATGAGGTGGCCAGCGCCGTCGTGCTGGAGGCCGCCCCGGCCCAGTGGAGCCGGTGGAGCTCCCTCCTGGACAGCCCCTCCAGCCAAGTGGAAGTGGACCGGGACTTCGTCCGTCTCAGCCTGCAACAGGATGACACCCCTCCCTCATCCTTCCTGATGGCCTGGCTTCCAGACACTGGTTCTGCACCCCTGCCCGGTGACAGACTCGAGGCATGAGCAACCACACACTCCCCCAGGACCTGCCGGGCCAGTGCCTCGTCGGCGGTCAATGGGTCGACGGTCGACGGGGCAGCATCGAGGTGACCAACCCGGCCACCGGGCAGGTGCTCGCCAGCATCGCCGACTGCGACGTGAGCCAGGGCCGGGCCGCCCTCGACGCGGCGGTCCAGGCACAGGACGGCTGGGCCCGCACCCCGGCCCGGGAACGCGCCGAACTGTTGCGGCGCGCCTTCGAGGCAGTGACCGAGCGCACCGACGACTTCGCCCGGCTGATGACGATGGAGATGGGCAAGCCGCTGGCCGAGGCCCGCGGCGAGGTGGCCTACGGCGCCGAGTACCTGCGCTGGTTCAGCGAGGAGGCCTCCCGCATCTCGGGCCGTTACAACCCCTCCCCCGAGGGTGGGATGCGCCAGCTGGTGACTCGACGCCCAGTGGGGCCGTGCCTGTTCATCACGCCGTGGAACTTCCCGCTGGCGATGGCCACCCGCAAGATCGCCCCGGCCCTGGCAGCTGGCTGCACCGTGGTGCTGCGGCCCGCCACGCAGACCCCGCTCACCTCCCTGTTGTTCGCCAAGGTGCTGGCCGACTGTGGCCTGCCGGCGGGAGTGGTGAACGTGGTCACCAGCAGCAAGCACGACGTGACCGACGAGCTGATCGGCGATCCGCGCCTGCGGAAGCTCTCCTTCACCGGCTCCACCCCGGTGGGCCAGACGCTGTTGAAGCAGGCGGCCGACCAGGTGCTGCGCACCTCCATGGAACTGGGTGGCAATGCACCCCTGCTGGTCTTCGAGGACGCAGACCTCGACGTGGCCGTGAAGGGTGCGCGGCAGGCCAAGCTGCGCAACATGGGCGAGGCCTGCACCGCCGCCAACCGGATGCTGGTGCACGAATCGGTGGCCGACGACTTCGCCCGGCGGCTGGCCGAGACATTCGCGTCGCTGAGCGTGGGCGACGGCCTGGAGCCGGGCACCGACATCGGCCCGATGATCTCCGAGGACGCGGTCGAGGGCATCGATGCGCTGGTGAAGGGGGCCGTCGACGAGGGCGCCCGAGTGCTCACCGGCGGTGAACGGGTGCCGGGGCAGGGGCACTTCTACCGCCCCACCGTGCTCACCGACGTTCCCCGCGAGGCCGCGATCCTGCAGGAGGAGATCTTTGGCCCGGTTGCGGTCATCACCACCTTCGGCAGCGAACAGGAGGCCCTCGAGGTGGCCAATGACTCCCAGATGGGCTTGGCCGGCTACGTCTTCACCCGCGACACGGCCCGGGTGCTGCGGATAGCGGAGCAGTTGCAGGTGGGGATGATCGGCGTCAACCAGGGCGTCCTGAGCAGCGCGGCAGCTCCCTTCGGCGGTGTGAAGCACTCGGGGCTGGGGCGCGAGGGAGGTCGTGAGGGCATCGACGAATACCTCGAGACCATCTACCTGGCCCTGCCGGATCCCTTCGCCGGGGCCTGACCTGCCCCTGGCCGGCACAGGGGCCCAACGACGACGAGGGTTCCGTCCCCAGATCGGAGACGGAACCCTCGTGCATGAACCTCGTGCTTGAACCAGCTGCGGCGGGTCAGCCCTGGAGCTGATCAGTCCGCCGCACTGGTCACTCCTCGGAGGTGGGCAGCTCGGAGGTGGGCAGCTCGTAGCTGTACAGCACCGGGGTGAAGCTGTCCTCGTCGACGGTCAGCTTCGAGACGGTGAAGATGCCCGAGTTCTCGTCGGCGACGCTCCCCTGCTCGAACTCGACGTCGGTGAGCAGGCCCAGGGCGCAGTCCTCGGGATGGGCCTTGATGTGCTCCACCTCGTCGGCGGTCAGCAGCACCGGGCGTCCCACCGTCTCGGCGCCCTTGGCGAACAGGTAGCACAGCTCCTCACCGCGGTAGGCCACGGCGCAGAAGGGGCGCTCCTCATTGGTCTCGGCCACCTCCCAGCCGTCGGCCTCGAAGGTCTGCAGGACGCGCTCGCGGGCCGCGACGTTGAGCACCCGACGACGTGAATCGTCGAAGTCCCAACCGGTGGGGCGCACCACGGGCACCGGGTTCTCGACGCCCACGTGCTCCTGCCAGAGCTCCTCCATCTGGCTGGCCATCGGCTCGTGCAGCTCGACGCCGCCCTTCTGGGGATTCCACGCGTAGCCGGGCACCTTCTTGAGCAGGTCCTCGCGGCAGATGCCCTCCTCGACGGGGAGCACGGTGTCCCAGTCGATGTCGATGTAGTTGGCGGTGCGCGCCGGATCGTCCCAGTGCTCACCGGTGTAGACGCGGCTGGAGACCACACCGCTGCCGCGCACGCTGAAGTTGCTGCCCTTGGCCCGCACCAGGAAGATCCGGTCGCCCGGCTCGATTCCCTGCTGGCGGCCACCCGAGGGCCAGGTCTCGCGCACCGGCGCTCCCGCCCCGGTGCGGGTGATGATCTCGGCCTCGTCCTCCGGGCTCCAGAACCACTGGTCGGCATTCATCCGCACCAGGAAGGTACGACGGCTCCGCTCACTGGGGGCATAACGCTCGGCGGCCTTCATCTCGTCCAGTTCGGTGGTGTCGATGAAGCCGATCTCCGACTCGGTGTCCTCGACGGCCTTGCCCACCAGGGCATCCCGAACCGGATCACCGCGGTGCAGCAGACGACCCATGAGGGCATGGACGCTCTTGCCGTCCTGCTCCACGTTCTCGATGCCCTCCAGCTCGGCCACCAGGCGAATCGTGCCGTCATGGCTGAAGGTGGCGAACTGCTTCTGGAAGGCCTCCTCGGGCAGCTCCCACGCGCCACGGTTGGCATTCCACAGCTGTTCATCACTCATCTTGGGGTCGAACCCGACGAAGGTACGCGGGATCGGCTGGGTGAGGGGTTCAACATCCTGCCGTGGGCCGAGGTTGATGTTGATGGCCACGAATGTCCTCCTGATGAAGTGTGCTCGGCGTCGGCGCCTGTGGGGAATGGCCGGTTCTGTCCGGCGATGCTCCGAGTGAGGGTACCCCTTGGGGTGGTCTGGCCGAACATGGTTTTGACCCACTACGCCCACAGCAGAATGGCCCTCCGCAGCCACGTCAGAAGCCTGAACGAGTGACCAGATCGGCCCCCCCACGGGCGTCCTCGCTCAGTCGCCGGGGCGGGTGAGGCGCTCCAAGGTGAAGATCACCGACTCGAAGGGTTTTCCGGTGGCCTGGCGCAGTGCCATCTCACAGGTGCGATTGGCCGCGACGAAGACCTGGGAATCGCCCAGGTCGTCGCGTTCCTGCCGCGTCGCCGACTCCACCAGCTCCGGATGCAGCAGCCCACGGTCTCCGGCGGCACCACAACAGGCCGAGCTGTAGGGCACGTGCACGGTCTCGGCCAGCGCCCCGCACAGCGACTCCATGGCGTCGGTGATTCCCAGGTGGGTGGCCGAGCACCCGGCGTGCAGGGTGATCCGAGGCAGCCGCGTGCCCACCTCCAGGCTGCCCAGCAGCTCATTGGCCCACTGCGTCGCGTCCAGGACCCGCAAGCGCGACCAGCGTTCGGCCAAGTCCCCACCCAGATGCTTGGGGATCTCCTGGATGATGGCGTGGCTGCACGAGGTGGCATCCACCACCACGGGCAGCCGCCCCTGCTCCGACCACTCGAGCAGGGCACGGGCCAGTGCTTCCTGACGCTCGTCGCGTCCGGCCACGTATCCCTTGCTGGCCCATGGGGTGCCGCAGCACTGGCCGGGCACGTCCTCGGGGATCCACAACGGGCGCCCGGCCCGCGCCGAGACCCGCACCAGCGCCTCGGCCAGCCCCATGCCCTGCACCGTGTCGGGGTCGCGTCCGAAGATGCGGTTCACGCAGGCAGGGAAGTAGACGGCCGTGGCCTGCCCGGGCCCCGACGCGGCGCCCTCCGGCTGGCTCGTCCCATCCGGTTGGCTCGTCCCATCTGCTCTGGGCAGGCGTCGCGCCGGTCGAGGCATCGGGCCGGGGACGCTCGGCAGCAGGTCTGGACTGATGACGCGCCGTGCCAAGCCGGTCAGCGCGGCAAGTCCTCGGGCTCCTGCCCGCTGCTGGACGACGTCGGCGGCACCGACGGCCACCCTCGCGGCGCCTTCCGCCCACTGCCAGTGCTGCCCCACGACGCTGGCCAACCGTCGCCCCGCCGGGGTGGTCTGTCGGGCGCGCAACTCCTTCATCACAGCTCCGGTGTCGATGCCATAGGGGCAGGCGTGCGCGCAGGAGGAGTCCACCGCGCAGGTCTCCACCGCGTCGTACTGGTACTGCTGCTGCAGCGCCGTGGTCAGTGGTGAACCGGCTTCCTGGCGCGCCATCTCACGCCACAGCACGATCCGTTGCCGGGGCGTGGTGGTCACATTGCGGCTGGGGCAGACCGGTTCACAGAAGCCACACTCCACGCACCCGTCGATCATCGGGTGGGCCACCGGGTCGAGCTTGAAGTCCTTGAGGTGGATGCCCGGGGTGTGGCTGAGCAGCACGTCCTTGCCCAGCACCGCGTTCGGGTCGGCCAGTTCGCGGATGCGCCACATCATCTGGGTGATGCGCGGGCCCCACTCACGCTCCACGAAGGGCGCCATATTGAGACCCGTGCCGTGCTCGGCCTTGAGCGAGCCGTGGTGCACGTCCACCACCAGGTGCACGAAGTCCTCCATGAAGGCGGCGTAGCGGGCGCGGCCCTGCTCGGTGTCCAGGTGGGTGGCCAGGGTGAAGTGCATGTTGCCGTAGGCGGCGTGGCCCACCACCTGGTCGTTGAAGCCGTGGTGGCGCAGCAGCCCCGCCAGGTCTCGCACCGCCTGGCCCAGCACCTCGACCGGGAAGGCGACGTCCTCGTTCACGTTGACCGCACCAGCGGGCTTGTTCAGGGCCAGGTCACTGGACAGCCCACTGCGCACCTTCCAGCTCATCCGTTGGAAGCCCGGGTCCAGGCGGATCTCCACCGGGAGCAAGGGCCCGTGCGGTTCGGCCACGCGTCGAGTCTGCTCGGCCAGGGCGTGCAATTCGTCCTCGCTCTGCCCGCCGAACTCCACGAGGATCGAGACCGCTCCCTCCGGGAGGTCGAGCCAGGCCCTCGGCGCATCGGGCATCCGGCCGGCCGCGGTCACCAGGCTGGTGGACATCATCATCTCCACCGCCTCGGGCCCGAGCTCGCGCACCTGGCCGACGAAGTCGACGGCGGTGGAGGTGTCCGGCAGGTGCACCCAGCAGATGCCGGCCGCGGCAGGCACCTCGATGGTCTCCATCACCACCTCGGCGATGAAGGCCAGGGTCCCCTCCGATCCCACCAGCAGTCGCTTGAAGATCTCCAGCGGTGTGGTGCCGTCCAGCAGGGCCTTCATGGTGTAACCGGTGGTGTTACGGATGGAGTACTTGCGGCGCAGCAGCGCAGTCAGCTCCTCGTCGGCGAGGATCTCCTCGCGAAGCTCCATCAGCCCCCGGGCCAGAGCGGGCTCCCCCTGGGCAAAGATCTGTTCGGCGTCGGGATCCTCGGTGTTGACCAAGGTGCCGTTGGGGGTGACGAAGGTGACGTGCCTCAGGGTGGCGTAGGCGCTTCGTTCCATCCGGCACCGCATGCCGGCGGAATTGTTGGCCACCACCCCGCCCAGGCAGGCGGCACTGGCGCTGGCGGGGTCTGGCCCCAGCCGACGCCCGTGGCGCGCCAGCACACTGTTGGCATGCTGCAGCACGACGCCGGGGCGGGCACGCAGCAGCTCACCGCCGTCCTCCACCGTCATTCCGCCCCAGTGCTGACGCACGTCGATGAGCACCCCGTCGCACTGTGACTGGCCGCTGAGGCTGGTACCGCCGGCCCGCAAGGTCGCGGTGATGCCACGTTGGGCGCACAACCGCAGCACCGCCGCCACCTGTTCTGCGGTGCGAGGGGTCACCACCGCCTGGGGCACGTGACGGTAGGGGCTTGCGTCAGAGGCGTAGCGCACCAGGTCGCTGGCCCGGTGCAGCACCAGCTCCTCACCGAGCAGGTCCACCAGGGCCTCGCGCAGCCATGGCTGGCTGCCACTGGCCAGCCTCGGGTCCACCCGATCCGGACGGCTCTGCGGCGAGGGAGCGCCCAGCAGGGCCGGATCGTGTTCGAACAACGTGCGCATGGCGCCCCTTCCACTGGTGACCTGACCCCAGTCAACACCCGGCCACCGACAATCGCGGTCGGCGTTCGCCACGCGAACCCTGCGGCACCGCTGATGATCTGCCGCATCCCTTGCACACAAGACAAGCAACGACCCCACCCCGCGGTTAGGATGAAGACTCGTCCGCGGTTCGGGGCCGCCCAAGTCCAGGAGCTTGAACCATGCCGGCCCGTACTGCGTCCACGCCGCCCAGCTTCGCCACCCGCTCCGAGCACGACGTCCACCAGCGCCTGGTGCGCCAGCTTGACGACGACTGCCTGGTGATCGCCAACCTGCGCGTGAGCGACCAGTCCAAGGACCATGAGGCAGACCTGCTGGTGCTGATGCCGCAGTCGGGCATCGTCGTGGTGGAGGTGAAGGGCAGCCACGTCTGGCACGACGGGCGCAACTGGCGGATCCAGCGTGACGGAGACCAGCAGGTGATCCACCCCGTCAGCCAGGCCCGCGACGCCTGCTATGCCCTGCGTCACTACGTCGAATCCGATCCGCGCTGGGGCAGCCGTCGTCGCCTTCGCTGGAGCCACCACGTGGTGCTGGCCAGGACCGCCCTCGACGACGACTTCGCCACCCCCGATTGCCCCCGCTGGCAGGTGAGCGGCGCCAAGGAACTCGACGAGCTGGGTGAGCGCGTCTGGCAGACCACCTGGCGCCACCGCACCGATGCCGTCGTCCCCAGCCGCGACGACATCGACCTGGTGGAGGAGATCCTGCTCGGCCGGGGCCTGCCGCAGCTCGACGTGGGCGCCCTGGCCGAGGACCGTGAAGACCAGGCGCGGCGCCTCACCCTGGAACAGGCGCAATTGCTGCATGCCACCCGGCTGCTGAAGCGCGTCGAGATCCGGGGTGGCGCCGGGTCCGGCAAGACCCAGCTGGCCCTGCAGCAGGCGAAAGACCTGGCCAGCGGCAAGCTGACCGGCGAGCGCCAGCGGGTGGCGGTGTTGTGCTATTCCTACGGCCTGGCCAGCCTGCTGCGGCGTGACCTGTGCCGTGGCTCGCGCGCCCGCCAGCCTGCCTTCGTCGGCACCTTCGAGGAGCTGGGACGCCAGTGGGGCCTGCAGATGGCCGGCCGCGACGACTCGCACTTCTGGGAGCACGAACTGCCCGCCCAGATGGCGCGACGGGCCGGCGACCTGACCGCCGACGAGCGTTTCGATGCGATCGTCGTGGACGAGGCACAGGACTTCGCCGACCAGTGGTGGGCCCCGGTGCTGGCCGCGCTGCGTGACGAGCAGGACGGTGGCCTCTACGTCTACGCCGACGAGCGTCAGCGCGTCTTCCCCCGCTTCGGGCGCCCACCGGTGCCCTTGGTCCCGTTGGTGCTCGACCACAATCTGCGCAACACCCGCCAGATCGCCGAGACCTTCGCCCCGCTGGCGCCCCCGATGGAGCTGCGAGGAGGTTCCGGCCCGAAGGTCAGCTTCGTGCCCAGCACCGCGGAGGAGGCCGTCGACGCCGCCGACGAGCAGGTGGACCTCCTCTTCGACGAGGGCTGGCACGAGAGCGACATCGCCCTGCTCACCATGGGACGCCGGCACCCCGTGCAGGTGGAGCGCCAGGAGATGCTGGGCTACGACGGCTACTGGGAGGAGTTCTGGGCCGGGGAGGACGTCTTCTACTCCCACGTCCTGGGCTTCAAGGGCTTGGAACGACGCGCGGTGGTGCTGTGCGTCAACACCGTCGCCGACCGGGAGCGCGTCAGCGAGATGCTGTACGTGGGGCTGTCTCGCGCCACCGACCGCCTGGTCGTGGTGGGCGACCCGCAGCAGCTGCGTGCCATGGGAGGCGACGAGGTGGCCAGGCGGCTTGGGTTGTGACCCGCCAGCGCGTCGACTGCTGAACACCAGCTGACGAAGCAGCCCTCGATGTGCGGAATACCCCAAGGGCGAGTAACGTTGTACCACTTGGTCGCACCAATGCGACCTGGCTGCGCCGATCGCCCCTGATCCGGCCGCGGCCATGCGAGCTGGGCCCTACCGATGTGGAAACCGGGCAGCCCAGCAAAGCGGCACTCCCCTCGGCTTGACCGCCAGCCAGTGCCCACACCGAAATCACGGGGTTTTCGCGCACCGACACGAATGGTCGGGTCGCCTGCGATCTCCCCCCATCACCGGCCGTTCACGACGCGACGGCCACAGGAGGACACCATGAAGAACACCCATGACGCGCAGGAACTTCGTCGCACCGCCGCCGCCCAGTGGCGCACCATCCACGACTACTACCGCGACGACAATTCGGCCCTGGGTCTGATCGCGGACTTCATCCGTCACCCGGAGAGCCCCGCGACCCACCTCAAGGCCGCGATGATCAGTGCCGCCCTGCAGCACTGATCCTTCTTGGGGACCAGTGAGAAGGGGTCAGGCCTCGCCCGTGAAGCTCGGCTTCCGCTTCTCCTGGAAGGCCCGGAAACCCTCGCGGTAGTCGTCATGAGCTGCCAGCCGGGCCTGTTCCTCGTTCTCGACGGTCAGCACATCCCACAGCCCCAGCTGCTCGGCCTCGATCCGGCGCACCAGCCGCTTCGAGGCCAGCAGCGCCTGGGTCGGCCCCTGTGCCACCTTCTGGATGGTGCGACGAGTGAAGTCCAGCAGCTCGTCGGCGGGCACCGACCGGCTGAAGACCCCGCCCCGGACTAGTTCCGCGCCGCTGACCAGTTCACCGGTGTAGATCAGGTCCAGGGTGCGGTGCACGCCCAGTCGCTCCACGAACAGCGCGTGGCCGCCGGAATCGAGCACGGCTCCCAGGTTCACGAAGGGTGACCCCAGCTTGGCGTCGTCGGCGACGTAGACGACGTCGCAGGCGATCGCCAGGCCCAGCCCGACGCCCAGACAGGGCCCTTGGACGGCGCAGAAGGTGGGAGCCGGGAAGCTGGACAGCAGCTGCATCAGCGGCCCCATCCTGCCCTCCAGATAGCCCGCGACATCGTCCGTGGCCGGGTCGACGGCGCTGACGTCCCGGCCGGCGCAGAAGCCCCGGCCCTCGCCACGCAACAACAGCGCCCGCACCCCATCGAGCTCACCCGCGGCCCGCAAGCAGGCGGACAGGTCATCCAGCCCTTGCTCGTTGAGCACGTTGAGCTTCTTGGGTGCATCCAGCACCACCTCGGCCACGCCGTCGGCGAAGCCGAGTTTCACCATGCCGAACTCGGCAACTGTCTCCATGGTCATGCCCCCTCGTCTGGTCGGGTTCTGGTGGTTGGTCAGGCGTCGAAGTCGACGGTCAGTTCGTCGCCAGTGGCGCGGGTCTGGCAGGTCAGCACGTAACCGGATTCCACCTCGTCCTTCTCCAGGGCGTAGTTCTCGCCCATCTCGAAGTCGCCCTTGATGACCCGGGCGCGGCAGGTGCCGCACACACCGCCGGCGCAGGCAAAGGGAACGTCGTCGCGCACGCGCAGGGCGGCATTCAACACGGTCTCCTTGGCGGCGCGCGGAGACTTCACCTGCCCCTGGGTGCCGTCGAGGGTGAAGTCGATGACGATGTTGTCGCCGTCCTCCTCCACCACGACGGGTGCGCCATGGTTGCCCTCACCGGCGGGGCTGGTGCCGGTGGTGAACAGTTCGAAGCGCACCTTGTCCTCGGGCACATTACGGGCGGCCAGGGCGTCGCGGCACAGCTGCACCAGCTCGAAGGGCCCGCACAGGAACCACTCATCGGCTCGCGCGGTGCGGATCACGTGGTCCAGCATCGTGTTCAGCTTCTCGACGTCGATGCGGCCGCTCAGCAGCGGGTTGCTGCGCTGCTCGCGGGACAGCACGTGGTGCACGGCGAAGCGCGTGGGCCAGCGGTCCTTGAGGTCGCCCAGTTCCTCGGCAAACATCACGTCGCCCGAGGACTTGTTGGCGTAGATCAGCTCGAAGGTGGAGCTGGGCGAGCCGGACAGCACGGCCTGGGCGATGGCCAGGATCGGGGTGATGCCAGAGCCGGCGGCGATGGCCACCAGGTGCAGCTGTGGGTTGGCGGCCACCTCGTCAGCGACGCCCTGGGCGCTGTTCAGGCTGGTCAGCCGGTGCTTGGAGGTGAAGCCCCCCTGGGGGTTCATCACGTCGATCTGGTCACCGACGTTGAGCTGCTCATTGGCCCAGGTGGAGAAACGGCCACCCCGGGTCTTCTTGATGGCCACCTTCACCTCGCCCCGGCGGGGCACGTCACACAGCGAGTAGGAGCGGCGCACCTCCTCGCCGTCGATGGTGGCGCGCAGGGCGACGTACTGGCCGGGCAGGTAGTCGAAGTCGTCCTCCAGCTCGGTGGGCACCTCGAAGGTCACCTCCACCGCATCATCGGTGACACGACGGACATTGCGGACGGTCAACCGGGCGAAGTCCGCACGGCGCTTCTTGGGGGTCTCGGTCATGGGGTTGGACTCGGTGGTCTCGGTCATCACAGCACCTTGAAGTAGTCGAAGGGTTCCCGGCACGCGCCGCACTGGTACAGCGCCTTGCAGGAGGTGGAGGCGAAGCGCGACAGCTCCTTCACATCGGAGGACTTGCAGCGCGGGCAACGCACGGAATCGGTGCGCAGCATGGGCATGGCGAGGTCGACGGGGCCGTCGGCGGGGCGCACCGACGGTGGCGCGATGCCGTATTCCTCGAGGGCAGCCCGGCCCTTCTCGCTCATCCAGTCGGTGGTCCAGGCCGGGTGTAGCACGGTACGGACCTCCACCTCGTCGTAGCCCAGCCTGGTGACCGCCGCCGTCACGTCCTCGGCGATCTGGCCCATCGCGGGGCAGCCGGAGTAGGTGGGGGTGATCACCACGACGGCCTTGCCGAGCTGCGCGTCGTCCACCTCAACGCCGCGCAGGATCCCCAGGTCGTCGATGCCGATCACGGGGATCTCCGGGTCCGGGACGGTGGCCGCCGCGTCCCAGACGGCCGCGGCGCGCGGCTCGTCGGGACGGGCACCGTCGTACTGGCTGTCCATGATGGTCACCAGGTGGCGCCGGGATGCTGGCGCGCGAGCACCTGCATCTCGGCCAGGATGTAGCCGCGGTACTCGCTGAAGGCACCGGTGCGCTGGTCGCTCATGGCCTGCTTGGTGGTGGGCACCTGCAGGGTGGCGCGCTCGATGACGGCGGTCACCTCGCCCAGCACCCGCTCGCGCAGCGACGAGGGCAGCGGCACGGCACCGTCCAGCTGGCGGTGCACCTCGAGGTCCTCGAAGAGCTCCTCGACATAGGGCCACATGGCGTCCAGCGCCTCCTGCATGCGACGGTGCGACTCCTCGGTCCCGTCACCCAGGCGCAGCACCCACTGGTCGGCGTGGTCGCGGTGGTAGGCCACCTCCTTGACGGCCTTGGCGGCGATCGCGGCCAAGGTCTGGTCGCTGGAGCCCAGCAGGGCCTCGTACTGCGCGTAGGCGAAGTGCGAGTAGAAGAGCTGGCGGGCGATGGTCTGCCCGAAGTCGCCGTTGGGCTGCTCCACCAGGCGGCAGGAGCGGAACTCCTCCTCGTCGCGGAAGTAGGCCAGCTCGTCCTCGGTCTTGCCCCAGGCGGTGCCGGCGTAGCTGAGCAGGAAGCGGGCGTGGCCGACGAGGTCCAGCGCGATGTTGCCCAGCGCGATGTCCTCCTCCAGCTCGGGCGCGCGGCTGATCCACCAACCCAGGCGCTGGGACAGGATGAGGGCGTCGTCGCCCAGCATCAGGGCGTACTGGGCGGCGGCCTCGCTGGCCTTGGTGCCGTCCTCCTGGATCTGCTCGGCGGTGATGCCCTCGCCGACGCTCATCTTCGTCGCGGAATCGCTGCTGACGCTCATGATGTGCTCGCTCACAGGTGGGGCACCCCCTCGGACTGCTTGTAGTAGGTGGCGTGGCGGTACACCTTGCCCGACGGGGACTCGAAGAAGCCGCCCTTGCTGTCGGGGTCGCTGGCGGTGATGGCCTCGGCGGGCACCACCCACACGCTGGTGCCCTCGTTGCGACGGGTGTACAGGTCACGGGCATTGCGCAGCGCCATGGTGGCGTCGGGGGCGTGGACGGAGCCGGCGTGGACGTGGCTCAGGCCGCGCGAGCTGCGCACGAAGACCTCCCAGAGGGGCCACGCCTGTTCGGCACCCTGCTCGGGGGCTGTGTTCTGGACGTCGGTCATGGTCATGCTCCGATCAGGTTCGGGACGGTCTCGGTGTGCTTCGCGGCGTAGGCCGCGGCCGCCTCGCGGACCCACGCACCCTCGCGATGGGCCTCGATGCGGCGGTTGAGGCGCTGGACGTTGAGCGGCCCGCCTCCCTTGACGACCTTCCAGAACTCGTCCCAGTCGAGCTCGCCGAAGTCGTAGTGCTGGCGCTCCTCGTTCCACTTCAGGTCCGGGTCCGGCAGGGTCAGGCCCAGGGCCTCGGCCTGCGGCACGATCATGTCGACGAAGCGCTGGCGCAGCTCGTCATTGCTGAAGCGCTTGATCTTCCAGGCCATGGACTTGTCCGAGTTGGAGGACTGGTCGTCCGGCGGGCCGAACATCATCAGCGCCGGGGCATACATTCGGTCGACGGCATCCTGCGCCATCTTCTTCTGCTCCGGGGTTCCGTGGGACAGGGTGTACAGGATCTCCCAGCCCTGGCGCTGGTGAAAGGACTCCTCCTTGCAGACTCGCACCATGGCACGGCCGTAGGGACCATAGGAGCAGCGGCACAGCGGGACTTGGTTGGCGATGGCGGCGCCATCGACCAGCCACCCGACCGCGCCAACATCGGCCCAGGTGCGGCAGGGGTAGTTGAAGATCGACGAGTACTTGGCGCGCCCATTGAGCAGCTGCTCGTTGAGGACGTGGCGCGGGGTGCCCAGCGTCTCGGCGGCCGAATACAGGTAGAGCCCATGGCCGGCTTCATCCTGCACCTTGGCCATCAGGATGGCCTTGCGCTTCAGCGACGGGGCGCGGCTGATCCAGTTGCCCTCGGGCTGCATGCCGATGATCTCGGAGTGGGCGTGCTGGCTGATCTGGCGAGTCAAGGTCTTGCGGTAGTCGTCGGGCATCCAGTCGCGGGGCTCGACGCGCTGGTCGGCGGCGATGAGCGCGTCAAAGGCCTCCTGCTCGGTGCCGACGTCGGTGGCGACATCTGTCATGGGAGTCCTCCTGAGACGAATAACTGACTGATCGTTCAGTAAGGTATGTCGCGCCAGCGCCCCCTGTCAACAGGTCGGACAAAACTTCCCGTCCTGTGATTTTTGTCACCCAAACCCTTGACGCGGAGGGCCAGTTCGAGAAAACCTACTGATCGTTCAGTAAGTATTGGGCGCAGCGAAGCGTCCGGGAGGGGGCGTCTCATGTCAGCCACACAGTCCCGCACACCAGGGACGATGCACCGCAGTCCCGTGGCGGCGGCCCTGGGGATGGAAGTGGTGGAGGCCGACGAGCAGCGCACGACCCTGCGCGTGGTCGTCCGTGACGACATGCTCAACGGATTCGGCATCACCCACGGAGGCATGGTCTTCACACTCGCGGACGAGACCTTCGCGATCGCCTGCAACACCACCCCCGACAGTCAGATGGTGGCGCAACAGTGCGAAATCGACTACCTACGCCCCACGACGGTGGGTGAGGTCCTCGTCGCGACCGCCACCACCATCCACCAAGGACGTTCCGCAAGCATCCACGACGTGGTCGTCACCGCCCACGAGACCTTCGACGCACCCGGCAGACCGATCGCCCACTTCCGCGGCCGCAGCCGCACCATGCTGCCCCGCCCCTGACGTACAACTATCCCCAGACCAGACAGCAGGAGAAGACATGACCAATCCGCACATTGCACCCGTGATGGCCGGCGTCAGCAATGATCCCAGCAAGCTCGACCCCGAGGAGCGGATGAATGTCGAGCAGATCCGTGACATCCAGCTCGGTCGCTTGAAGTGGACCCTGCGCCACGCCTACGACAACGTCGAGGCCTACAGGAAGCTCTACGACGAGGCCGGCGTGCATCCCGATGACCTGAAAACCCTGGATGACCTGAAGCACTTTCCCTGCACCGACAAGGAATTCCTGCGGTCGAACTACCCCTTCAAGGCGCTCGCGGTCCCGATGGACCAGGTGCGGCGGGTGCACGCGTCCTCCGGCACCACAGGACAGCCCACCGTGGTGGCCTACACCGAGGAGGACCTGCAGAACTGGGGCAGGATCGTCGCTCGCTGTTTCCGCATGGCGGGCGTCCAGCCCGGCGACATGGTGCAGAATGCCTTCGGCTACGGCCTGTTCACTGGCGGTCTGGGCATGCACTACGGCGCCGAGGCCATGAGCCTGACGGTCATTCCGATGTCGGGCGGGCAGACCGACAAGCAGATCCAGGTCATCCAGGACTTTGGCCCCACGGCGATCCTCGCCACTCCCACCTACCTGCTGACCATCGGTGATGCCATGCAACGCCAGGGGATCGATCCCCGCCGCACCAAGCTGCGCACCGCCATCCTGGGCGCGGAGCCGTGGACCGAGCCGATGCGCCAGGAGATCGAGGAGATGTTCGACATCAAGGCCTGTGACATCTACGGCCTTTCTGAGGTGCTCGGCCCCGGCGTCGCGGGCGAGTCATGTGAGACGCAGGACGGTTCACACCTCTGGGAGGACATGTTCCTGCCGGAGATCGTGGACCCAGACATGCAGCCCCTGGCAGACGAGCAGGAGGGCGAGCTGGTCTTCACCTCGCTCGGCAAGCACGCCCTGCCGATCGTCCGCTATCGCACCAAGGACCTGACCCGGTTGTTGCCGGGCACCGCACGCCCGGGCCATCGCCGAATGGAACGCATCAGCGGGCGCGTTGACGACATGATCATCTTGCGCGGCGTCAACATCTTTCCCTCGCAGATCGAGCAGATCATCCTGGAACAGCCGGCACTGAGTCCGCACTTCATCCTGGAGATCACCCGACCGGGACGGATGGACGAACTCACCGTCCGCGTCGAGCGCCGCCACGACTCCACCACGGAGGATGGCTACAACGCCGCCAAGATGCTGGCCCGCGGCGTGAAGGTGCGCATCGGCAGCTCCTGCGCCGTGCAGATCGCTGAGCCCGGTGAACTCGCAAGGTCCGAGGGCAAGTTGAAGCGAATCTACGACCTGCGCCCCGATGCCCCCAGCCACGGCCAAGGTTGATTCGAGTTCGACCGGACTGCACCCCGCCACTCCATTCGGAGGGCGGGGTGCAGCGCTTTCGTGCGCTCTGGGATACTGAACGTTCAGTAGTCCCTGCCAACCACATCCCCCGGCTTGCCGGGGGACAGGAAGACGGTGATGGAAATCCAGAAGGCACCCACCCGACAGCGCCGAGGCCGCCCGGGCTATGACCGAGAGGCGCTGCTGGAGGTCTGCGTGGCCGAGTTCATCAAACACGGCTACCACGCGACGTCGATCGGCATCCTTGCCGACGCCCTGGGCGTCTCCAAATCCGCCATCTACCACCACGTGGATTCCAAGGAGCAGCTGCTCGAGATGGCCGTCGAGCGGGCGCTGGGCGCACTGGAAAGCACCATCAGCCAAGCAGAGGAGCACTCCGGCACCAGCCTGGACAGGGTGGAGTGGATGCTGGAGCAGAGCGTCCACCTACTGGCCGCAGAGCGCCCCTACGTGACCCTGTTGTTGCGCCTGCGCGGCAATTCCGAGGTGGAGCTGGCTGCCATGGCGCGCCGTCGGGCCGCCACCAAGCGGATCGAGGCGCTGGTGCGTAGCGCACAGACGGACGGGCTGATCCGTCCAGATCTGGGAGCGAAGGCCACCACTCGCCTGATGTTGGGCATGGTCAACTCGATCGTCGATTGGTACCAACTGGACGGCCCCGCCGACGTCGACGAGCTGGTGCACAACGTCCGCACCATCGCGATGGACGGGATCCGCACCCGCTGACGCAAGACGCTCGGGTTCCCGCAATCCGCGTGTGTTGCAACACGAGCGGATCGCGGAAACCCGAGCGTCTGCAGCCCACAGACCCCAGAAGAACAGGTCAGGCCGTGGGCCAGGTCTTGGTGACCAGCGTCAGCACGTCGTAGGTGGCGACGATCTCGTCGTCCTGGTTGTGCAGCACGCAGTCCCAGGCCACCTCGCCGTACTCGTCGGTGACGCGCGGGGTGATCTGCTTGGCGGTGAGCGTGACGCGGATCTGGTCGTCGTAGGTGACGGGTGTGATGAAGCGCAGGTTCTCCAGGCCGTAGTTGGCCAGGACGGGCCCGGGAGCCGGGTCGACGAAGAGGCCGGCGGCCCAGCTGACGAGCAGGTAGCCATGAGCGACGCGACGAGGGAAGAAGGGATTGGCCATCGCCGCTTCCTCGTCGGTGTGCGCGTAGAAGGTGTCGCCGGTCTCATTCGCGAAATCCGTGATGTCCTGCAGGGTGACGGTGCGCAGCTCGGAGCGGAACTGGTCGCCGATCCGCAGCTCCGCCAGGCTCTTGCGGAAGGGGTGCTTGCCCTTGCCTGCGTCGACGTCGGAGCGGCTGACGCTGTGGGTGGCGGCGCCGGTGTGCCAGAGGCCGGTGATCCCGGTGAGGTGGTCCGGGCTGCCCTGCACGGCCAGGCGCTGCATGCAGTGCTTGACGGCGCGCACGCCACCAAGCTCCTCGCCGCCGCCGGCGCGGCCGGGGCCGCCGTGCACCAGGTGCGGAACCGGCGAGCCGTGGCCGGTGGAGGTCTTGGCGTCGTCGCGGTCCAGGAAGTGCAGGCGGCCATGGTGGGAGCCCATTCCGACGGCGAACTCGCGAGCCAGCGCCGGGTCGTGGGTGCAGACGGTGGCCACCAGCGAACCGCCACCGGCATTGGCGATCCGGATGGCCTCGGGGGTGTCGGCATAGCCCAGGATGCTGGTGACCGGCCCGAAGGCCTCCACCTCGTTGACGGCCGCGGTGAACGGGTCGTCGAAGACCAGGGCTGTGGGAGCGAAGAAGGCACCGTTGGGATTGGCCTGGGGCAGCTCGGCGTCGGGTCCACCGAAGGCGATCCGGCCGCCGGCCTCCACCAGGATGGCGACGGCCTTGGCCACCTCGTCGCGCTGGTCCAGCGAGGCCAGCGGCCCCATGGTGCAGCCCTCCACCCGCGGGTCACCGACGACGATCTTGCTGCTGATCTTTGACTCCAAGGCCTGTGCGACGGGCTCGACCATGGCCTGCGGCACGATGACGCGACGGATGGCGGTGCACTTCTGGCCAGCCTTGACGGTCATCTCCACCATGATCGCCTTGATGAAGGCGTCGAACTCGGGACTGTCGGCGGTGACGTCGAGGCCCAGCACGGCGGCATTGAGCGAGTCGGTCTCGGCGGTGAAGCGGCAGCCGCGCTCGGTGACGGCGGGGTGCAGCTTGAGCTTGCCGGCGGTGGCGGCGGAGCCGGTGAAGGCCACCATGTCCCGCATGTCCAGGTGGTCCAGCAGGTCACGGGCGGAGCCGGAGACCAGCTGCAGCGCGCCGGCGGGCAGCTTGCCGGACTCCACCATCATCCGCACACAGGCCTCGGTGACATAGCCGGTGGGGGTGGCGGGCTTCACGATGGTCGGGACGCCAGCGATGAAGGCCGGGGCGAACTTCTCCAACATGCCCCACATGGGGAAGTTGAAGGCGTTGATCTGCACCATCACGCCAGCCAGCGGCGTGTACACATGCCGGCCGAGGAAGCTGCCGTCGCGGCTGAGCACCTCGGGAGCACCGTCGACGATGACATTGGCATTGGGCAGTTCGCGGCGACCCTTGGAGGAGAAGGTGAACAGGGTGCCGATGCCGCCGTCGATGTCGCTCATGTGGTCGCGCTGGGTGGCGCCGGTGGCGAAGGACAGGTCGTAGAGCTCCTGCTTGCGGCCATTGAGGTAGCCGGCAATCTCCTTCAGCAGCAGGGCGCGCTCGTGGATGGTCAGCTCGGCCAGGGACTTCTGGCCGACGCTGCGGGCGTGCTCGACGGCGGCGGCGATGTCCAGGCCGTCGGTGCTGACCCGGGCGACGACCTCACCGGTGCTGGCGTCGAGGACCTCGGTGGCGCGCACGTCGGCGGCGGGGTTCCACCACTGGTCGCGGGTGTAGCTGGGCACGATGGGCAGGCTCTGGGGCGTCGTCATGGGGCTGTGGCACCTCTCGCAGCTGGGGGGTGGACTGCTCTGCCCACCTCATTTACAGACCGAACGTTCAGTTAGTTTGACTGTAGACTGAGCGCCATCGGGACCGCAAGAGGGCGTCCCACCCGATTCCACCCACCGAACGAGAGGGCACCATGAGCAGCACCAACCCGGCCATCGGCCCCCACGAACCCTGGCGGATCATCCTTGGTGAACTCGACGAGAAGATGGGCATCGAGGTGCTGGAGGAGAGCCCGGAGAAGGTTGTCGTGCGGATGCCCGTGGATGGAAACCGGCAGTCTCTCGGCCTGCTGCACGGTGGCGCCATGTTGAGCCTCGGGGAGGCCGCCGGCTCCTGGGCCGCCCTGATCCATGCCAGCACGCACGGCATGAAGTGCGTCGGCGTCGACGTCGCCGCCACCCACCTGCGCTCGGCCCGCGAAGGCTTCGTCACCGCCACCGCCATCCCGGTGAAGCTGGGCCGCACGCTGGACTGCCACCAGGTGGACATCACCGACGAGCAGGGCCGCCTGTTGAGCACCTTCCGGATCACCAACATGCTGCTTCCCGGCGACTGAGGAGCTCCGTGTCCCCTGATCACGTGACATGAATCCCCTTGTCAGGCTGAGCATGACACGTGATCAGGGGACAAATCCTGGGGGCAAACTGTGCGAAACCTGATCCGACTGGAAGATTCATGCGGTGAGGTTGTGTTCACCTTCCAAAACCGCGATCGTTGAGTCAACGCCGCAGAACGGATCGGGGGATTCGGGAAGCGGCAGGGCCACCCTCTCGGGGGATTGGGTAGCCCAGACCGTCAGCCGATTCGGGGGATGAAGCTGGCACCGCCCATCGACTCGGGGGACGAGATGGGCATCCCGGCCACTTCGGGGGATGAGGCCGGACAGAGTACCGATGGACCAATTCGGGGAATGAGGTCCATGACACCCGGGCCCGCCAGCACCTGCTGACGGGCCCGAAGTCATGTCCGAGCCCGCGAGGAGCGAAGCGCACGGGGGCCCGGGGGCCCGGGGGCCCGGGGATCCAAGGGGGTCGCCCCCCCTTGCCATCAATACGCGTAGAAGCCCTTGCCGGCCTTCTTGCCCAGTTCACCGCGGTCCACCATGTCGCGCATCAGCTGCGGCGGTGCGAAGCGCTCCCCCAGCTTGCTCTCCAGGTATTCGGCGATGCCCAGCCGCACATCGAGGCCGACGAGGTCGGTGAGTGCCAGCGGGCCGATCGGGAACTTGTAACCCAGCACCATGGCGTCGTCGATGGCCTTGGGCTCCGCGACACCCTCCTCCACCATCCGGATGGCCTCCAGCGCGATGCAGACCCCCAACCGGGAACTGGCGAAGCCGGGGGCATCGGTGACCACGACGGCGGTCTTGCCGAGGCCTTCGACCCACTGGCTGGCGAGGGCCTTCAGTTCGTCGCCCGTCTGGTTGCCGATGACCACCTCCACGAGCTTGGAGGCGGGGACGGGGTTGAAGAAGTGCAGGCCGCAGAAACGCTCGGGGCGCTGCAACTGCTCGGCCAGACCGTCGATGCTCATCGACGAGGTGTTGCTGGCGAGCCAGGCATCGGGGCGGAGCACCTTCTCCACCCCGGTCAGCGAGCTGACCTTGAGCTCCCAGACCTCGGGGACGGCCTCGACGACCAGGTCGCAGTCACGGAAGGCGTCGTAGCCGACGGCGACGGACAGCTTGCCGGCCCACTCGTCGAGCTCGCCGGAGATCTTGCCGCGCTCGAGGGAGGCGGCGACGGCCTTGAGGACGCGCTCGCGGGCGGCGTCGGCGCTGGCCTGATCACGCTCGACGACGACGACCCGGGCGCCACTGGCCAGGAAGCCGTGGGCGATGCCGGAGCCCATCTGGCCGCCGCCGAGCACGCCCACGCGGCCAGGAACCTGGATGTCAGTCATGGCATTGTCTGTCATGTCACCGCTTCTTTCGGTCGAGGAAGGCCTGCATGCGGTCGAACTTCGCCTGGCTCTCGAAGAGCACGGCCTGGGCGAGCTGGTCGACCATCGGGTGGGCGTCGGCGGGCATGTGGAAGACGGCCTTGCTGATGCGCACCGCCAGCGGGTCCTGCTTGCCGATCCGGTCGGCCAGGGCGTGGGCGGCGTCGAGCAGTTCTTCGCTGGGGTGCAGCTCGGTCACCAGGTGGCAGGCCAACGCCTCGTCGGCGTCCAGGATGCGCCCGGCGAGCACGAGTTCCTTGGCGAGTGGCTCCCCGACGAGTTCCTTGAGCCGCCACAGGGCGCCGGCGGCGGCACTGATGCCCAGGTTGGTCTCGGGCTGGCCGATCTTGACGTGCGGGGTGGCGATACGGAAGTCGGCGGCATAGGCCAGTTCGGCGCCGCCGCCGAGGGTCCAGCCGTCGAGGGCGGCGATGACGGGCATGGGGAGCCTGGCGATCCGGGCGAAGAGTTGTGAGTTGATGCCGGCCAGCGCGTCCTCGCGGCGGCGTTCACGCAGCTGGGCGATGTCCGCGCCGGAGGCGAAGATGCCCTTGCCGTTGATCGTGGTGCCGGTGAGGATCAGCACCTTGGGGTGCTGCTCCAGGTGGGCGCAGACGGCGTGCAGCTCGTCGACCATGGTTTGGTCGATCGCATTGCGCAGCTCGGGGCGGTCGAGGCGGACGACGAGGCGGTCGTCGCGCTCCTCCAGGCTGAGCGCGGTCCACCCGTCGACAGGCTCGGGGATCGTGGGTACGACGGGCTCGGGGATCGTGTGCCTCTCGGCGGCCGAGCTTGTCGAGGCCCCGGGGTTCGTCGCGGCGCTCACTTCACACGCTCCAGCAGGATGGCGGTGCCCTGACCGACGCCGACGCACATGGTGGCCAGGCCGCGGTCGGCGTCCTCGCGCTCCATCCGGCCCATCAGGGTGACGGTGATCCGAGAGCCCGACGAGCCGAGCGGGTGGCCAAGGGCGATGGCGCCGCCGTCGCGGTTGACGATCTCGGGATTCAGGCCGAGGCGGCGCACGCAGGCCAGCGACTGGCTGGCGAAGGCCTCGTTGAGCTCGACGGCGCCGATGCTGTCCAAGGTCCAGCCGGACCGCTCGAGGGCCTTCTCGGTTGCGGGCACCGGGCCGATGCCCATGATGGGGGCCGGAACGCCGGCGGCGGTGACCTGCACGACGCGGGCGCGGGCCTTGAGGCCGTACTTCTCGATGGCAGCCTGGCTGGCGACGATGACGGCCGAGGCACCGTCGTTGAGGCTGGAGGCGTTGCCCGCGGTGACCACGGAGCCGTCCTTGACGACGGGCTTGAGCTTGGCGAGCACCTCCATCGAGGTGCCCGGGCGGGGACCCTCGTCGGTGTCCACCATGGTGACCTTGCCCTTGCGGTCGGTGATCGGGACGGGGGCGATCTCCGGCTCGAAACGGCCGGCCTCGATGGCGGCGATCGCGAGCTCGTGGGAACGCACGGCGAAGGCGTCGGCGTCCTCACGGCTGATCTCGTCTACGCGGGCCACCTCCTCGGCGGTCTCCGGCATCGAGAAGGTCATCTTGTCCTGCGCGGCGAAGACGGGGTTGATGAAGCGCCAGCCGATGGAGGTGTCGAAGCTCTCCCCCGGCTTGGCGAAGGCGGTGGTGGGCTTGGCCTGCACCCAGGGGGCGCGCGACATGCTCTCGACGCCGCCGGCGACGACGACCTCGGCCTGTCCGGACTGCACCATGGCGGTGGCGAGCCCGATGGCGCTCATGCCGGAGGCACACAGCCGGTTCACGGTGATGCCGGGCACGGTGTCGGGGAAGCCCGCGAGCAGCCAGGCCATCCGGGCGACATTGCGATTCTCCTCGCCCGCGCCATTCGCATTGCCCAGGATCACCTCGTCGACGACGGCCGGATCCAGCCCGGCGTCCTCGACGACGGCCTTGATGGTCAAGGCGGCCAGGTCATCGGGGCGCACGCTGGACAGCGCGCCACCGTAGCGGCCCACCGGGGTGCGCTTGCCCGAGACCAAGAAGGCCTGGGGGGCGGTGGTGTCGGTCATGTGTCTGCCTCCTCGCAGCCGAAAATCGAGACAAACTTAACGAACGTTCGGTCACTTAGCAAGGACTTTCCGGCACGTTGAACACGCTCTTGCCGGTTGCCACCGAAATCGACAGACTGTGTGCCACACCAGACCCGAGCACCTTCACAAACCCGAGAAAGCAGCCGAGATGCCAGGAACCCAACGCCACTCCACCCTTCGATTCCTCGCCGCACCGATGGAGGGGAACCAGAAGGGAACGGTGGAGGGCGGCACCGTGCTGGCCTGGATCGACAAGGCGGGCTATGCCGAAGCCGTGGCTTGGAGCGGCCGCTACTGCGTGACCGCCTATGTGGGCAACATCCGCTTCAAGCGCCCGGTGCACGTCGGTGAGCTGGTGGAGGTGCAGGCCCGCATCGTCCACACCGGCCGCAGCTCGATGCACATCGTGTGCACCGTCAGCTCGGGCAATCCGCGCACCGGCGAGCTGGACATCACCTGCCAGTGCCTGATGATCTTCGTCGCCACCGACGGCAAGGGCACCTCCGTGGAGGTTCCCAAGTTCGAGGCCGAGGACGACTGGGAGCGCGAGCAGCAGGAGATCGCCATTCGCCGCATCGACGGCCGAAAGGCGATCGAGGAGGACATGGCGCAACAGGTCTACACAGACCAGACCGAGGCGCTGCAGCGCACGCTGCGCTTCCTGGCCAAGCCGCAGGACGTCAACTGGGGCGGCAAGGTGCACGGCGGCATCGTGATGGAGTGGATCGACGAAGCAGCCAATCTGGTTGCCGAGACCTGGCACCAGGGCCCCGCGATCACCGTCTTCGCCGGCGGGGTGCGCTTCTACCGCCCGATCCACATCGGCCACCTGGTCGAGGTGGAGGCCCGCCTGATCCACACCGGGCACAGCTCGATGCACGTCAGCGTCCACGTGCGTTCCGGCGATCCCATGCAGGAAGAGTTGGAGCTGACCACCCACTGCCTGATGGTGCTGGTGGCGCTGGACCACACCGGCACCCACAAGCGTCACGTGCGCTCCTGGAATCCGAAGCTGCCCGAAGACCTGCAGCTGCAGGAGCACGCCAAGCGGCTGATCGACATTCGCGAGCAGCTGGCGCGCACCGCGCCGCCGCAGATCCCGCACTGGCGCAACGAGTGACGCACCCGCCCACCTCCAAGGAGTCCCCGCGCCCTTCGAGGTGACCCGTCGCGGCGCCCTGCAGCGGGGCGGCCTCGCGCCGAGGCGCCATTGGGGCAGGCCAGGGTGAAGCTCGACGGGGACCAGCTGCGCATCTGCGGTTGAGGGCCACCGCCCGCGTACTGGGCCAGGTGGCCAAGAATCGGCCGGGGCACCGACGATGGACGGTATGCCTACCGATTCCCCTGCCCTGTTGAACCTGACGCCCATGCAGCAGTTGCGTGCCGGGCGGCTGTCTCGACGCGTGACACAACTGGTCCTGGGGCTGATGGTCTTCGGTGCCTCGATCGCACTCGTGCTGCGCAGCGGCCTGGGGATGGCGCCGTGGGACGTCCTGCACGTGGGCCTGGCCCAGCACGTGCCACTGACCATCGGCACCGTCACCATCCTGGTGGGCGCGGTGGTGCTGCTGTTGTGGATTCCGCTGCGGCAGTGGCCCGGGCTGGGCACCGTGCTCAACATCTTCCTGGTGGGCCTGGCCCTGGACCTCACCCTGTTCCTGCTGCCCGATTCCCTGGGCAGCCTGGGATGGCGCATCCTCGCCCTGCTGGCAGGCGTGGTACTCAACGGCATCGCCGGTGCCCTCTACATCGGCAGCCAATTGGGCCCCGGCCCTCGCGACGGCCTGATGACCTCGCTCAGTGCACTCACGGGGCAGCGAGTGGGGGTCATCCGCACCTTGATCGAAGTGACGGTGCTCGTGCTGGGGTGGTTCTTGGGTGGCCCGGTCGGTCTGGGCACGGTGGTCTACGCGGTGCTGGTGGGGCCGGTGGTGCAGGTCTTCCTGCCGCGCTGCACCGTACGGCTGCAGGACTCCTGACCCCCTTCCGCTGTCGTCCTGCAAGGACGAGACTGGTGGGGTGAGCCGATCCCAAGGCCGCGGGGTCCGACAGCCGCGCCCCGCCGACCCGCGCACCGTGCGACGCCAGCTCCAGCGACAGTTGGACGTCGTACAGGTGCTGCTGCAGCAGCGCGGCGAACCGTTGGGCGTCGACGCGCTGGCTGCTCGCCTTGGCGTCTCGGAACGCACCGTGGAACGTGACCTGGAAAGGCTACGTGCCGCGCAGCTTCCTCTGCGGGGGCGCGGCGGTCAGGGCGGAGGCGTCTGGCTCGAGGTGACCCGCACGGAAGCCCCCTTGCGCCTGGACGACCACCAGGTGATGGGGCTCGTCATGGCCCTGGAGGCACTCGCCATGCCATTGCCGAGCCCGCTTGCCGACGCGCAGGCGGCGCTACGGGAGCACCTGGACGATCCGAGCCTGTTCTGAGGGCCGCCGCGGCCCGGGCCAGCCCCGACTGTCGGTCAGCCCGATAGTCGGGTCAGCTCGCGAAGTGGTCCGCCAGCCGCTCCAGGGTGGCCCGCATGTTCGCCTCCGTCGGGCCCGCGGCCAGCCGGTTGACCACCGGCGCCGCCTTGGCCTCGGTCAGATCGAAGCTCTGGCGCACCAAGGTGCTGCCGTCACCGCGATCGGTCAGCTCGAAGCGCCACACCTGCCCGCCGAAGAGCAGCCGGCCGTTGCGTCGCAAACCGGTCTGCCACGCGATGCGGCGGCCTTCCTCGAACTCGACGACCCGGCTCGTGGTGGCGTACTTCACCCCCATCTTCATCGCCATGGAGAATTCGTCGCCCAGCCCCAACCGCTCGGGGCCCTTGACCGCCGACTGGACCGTGCCGCTGCCGTCGAAGACGGCGTGCTGGGAGGGACGGGCCAACAGGTCGAAGACCGCGTCCGGGGAGGCGGGAATGACACGCTGGACGGAGTGGACGAGCTTGGCCATGGTTGCTTCTCTCCTGTGGGCGAAGGTTTGGGCTGCTGCCGGCCGGGTCCAGACCCGGCGATTCCCAGCCTAGGTCGATTCCGGCCCCGGCTCCTGCCCGACCAGCTTCGCAAGTTCGCTTTCCACTGCATCCAGGGCGGCACGCCGCTCTCGCAGGGTCTGGGCCACCTGTGTGGCGGCCTCGCGCGCCGTCGCCTCCCGCACCCGCGACGTCTCCACCGCGGCGCGCTCGGCCCGGGCCCGTTCCTCGGCCTGTTGCCTACGGCTGCGCAGCTGGGCAAGCTCGTGCTCCAGCCGGGCCACCTGGGCGTCCAACTGGTCAACGTTGCGTGCCGCCTGCTCGGCCTGCTGCCCCTGCTCCCGGACGTCCTCGACGGCCTTGGCCAGCGCATCACCGGCCACCTGCTCCCGGCTCCCCAACGCGGCCACCTCTTGGCGCAGCCGTTCCAGCTGCTCGACGCACCGGGCCACCCGACGAGCCTGGGCTCGCTGCTGGTCCTGCCGTCCACGCCGCTGCTCCCTGCGCCGAGTGGCATCGGCCAGATCGACCACCGCGGCCTGCCCGGCCGGGTCTGGCGATGGCGGGGCCTGCTCGACGCTGGTGCCGTGCTCCTCGAACAACTCCAGGGGAAAGGCCGCCGCCGATTGCGGGGTGTGCACCAGTTGCCCAGCCAGCAGGTGACGGGCCACCTCGGGGGATCCGAGCGCGGCCTCCAGGGTGGTCTCCACGTCACGACGGGTGGCAGCGCTGGCTTCGTGCTCCCTTTCCCGGGCCAGCGCGACGGCCCGCTCCACGAGGGCACCGATGGCCTGGCGGCGGGCGAGGGTCAGCTGGCGCAGTTCCCCGGGAGTACCGTCACGGTGGATGCGGGCCAGCTCCGGCCCCAGCTCCAGCAGCTGGCCCAGTTCGTCGCGCGCTCCCCGGGCCAACAGGTTGACCAACCACGCACCACGACTGGGCCGCCTCAGTCCCTCGATGCCCCGGGCCAGGGCACGATCGCCCTGGTCACGTGCCTGGCGGGCCAGCTCCTTGCGTCGGGCGACGAACAGCTCGGGAGGCGCCCCGTAGAGCTCCTCGGCCGCTGCCGTCAGATCCATGCGCCCACAGTAGCGATCCGTCGCCACACCATTCCCGGAGCCGATCACGCCGTGTGGTCCGACCGTGACCCCTTGGGCTGACACACTTGTCCGCGCACACAGGGATTCCCGGGGGAGAACAGGGATTCCGCGGGGAGAGTTGAGGAGCCGGGCGTGCAGATCAGCGTCGAGGCGGGGGCGACAGCCTCCTCGCAACCAGCACGTCAACGGGTCGCGTCGGTACAGGAAGGCCTGCGCGCCCTGGGGCTGCTGGTGATGCCCTTCCAATTCGTGGTCTCACTGGGCCCCATCATTGGCCAGTTGAGCCGGCTACCCACCCTCGCCAGGGTGGGCCTGGTGCTGTTGTGCCTCTCCCAGATGCTGACCACGGTGGTGCTGGCCCGACGCTGGTACTCCCTGCGTGCCTGGCTGCTGCAGGCCGTCACCCTGTTCTCGGCCCACCTGCTGTTGACAACCGGCCGGATGGACTTGGTTCCCAGGGATCTGTGGGGTCCCGGGTATTGGGCCTCACCCTTGGTGGTGGTCACCATCATGCTGGCTCCCTCCCGTCTGCGCCGGCGGTTGCTGACCCTCCTGATCACGCTCGTATTGGGCATCGAGGCGGTCAGCGTTGCCGTGTGGTGGCCCTTGGCGGCACCACGGGTGGCCGACGAGATCTTCGTCGTCTACCCCATGCTGATCATCCTGACCTTCTCGCTGGGCCTGACCAACATGGCCCAGGAGCACGACGAGGCAGCCCGCCGCGCCGAGCAGGCCCGGCAACGCCAGCAGCGGCAGCGATTGGAGACCGAGGCGCGTCGGGAGGCGGCCCGCCTGCTGCATGACCACGTCCTGCATGCCCTGCATGCCCTGGCGGCCGAACGTTCCCACGTCAGTGATGCCGATGCCGCTCAGGAGTGCCGGGATGCAGTGCGCATGATCGACCAACCCACTGACGAGGGTGTGCTGCTGAGTCTGGATGAATTGCTGGCCCAGGACCCGGCTACCCAGCGCGTCCACGCCCAGATCCACGGCAGCACCGAGAGGTTGCCCCGCGCCGTGGCCACCGCCCTGGCCGCCGCCACCCACGAGGCCTTGGTCAACGTGGAACGGCACGCGGCGGCCAAGAACTGCAGCATTCGACTGGAGTCCTTCGGGAGCGAAGGATGCCGGGTGACGATCACCGATGACGGGTGTGGTTTCGACCCTGCCAGCCGCAGACCGCACCGGTTGGGGCTGCAGGCCTCGGTGGTGGAGCGTCTGGACGACATCGGCGGCCAGGCCCGGATCACCTCCAAGCCCGGTGCAGGCACGCAGGTCGCGCTGCAATGGCCACGTTCACAAAACAGCCCGTCACCGTCGGAGCCTCCAGCAGCACGATCGTTCAAGGCCCCGGCCAGTGACCCGCGCACCCGCCGCATGATGGTGGCAACCGCGCTTCCGGCGCTGGTGGCTTGTGCCCTGGTGATGGCCCTGGTGGGGCCGGGCACGCCACACTTCGCGCTGCTCGGGCCCACGACCTCCTTCGCCCTACTGGTAGGTGCCTGGTGTGGCTGGCGCCTGCTGGAGCAGGAATTGAACCATGCCGAGCTGGTGCTGTTGCTGGGAAGCGCCGCAGGCGCGTGGGTGCTCAACCTGGTGCTCGTTCCCGACGATCCGCTCGACATCTACCACCTGTGGATGAGTTGGGGTGCCACCGGCTTGGTACAGCTGGCGATGCTGGCCCGCCCCAGCAGGCAGGCTGCGATCCTCGGAGGGGTCTTCTCCCTCGTCACGGTCGTCGGCACACTGCTGCGCTTCGGCCTGCATGACTCGGTCATGATCGTCGGGGGCGGCACCGTCATCGGCGTGGTGGTGGTGGTCACCGGGCATCATGCCCTTGCCTTCGCCCATGCGCTGTCCGCCAGCAAGGCGCGCCAGACCCACCAGCGGCAGCGCACCCTGGATGCCACAGCCCGCATGCACCACAGCGCACGCGTCGAACAGTTCTGGTCGGATCGGGTGACCCAAGAGGTGCTCCCCCTGATCCGTCGGGTGGCCGACGGCACCGTCACGGCCCATGATCCCCGGGTGCGTGCAGCGGCACTGACGATGGAGTCCTCGGTACGCGACGAACTGGTGCTCGGCCCCGACCACCAAGGGCTGGGCGCGTGCATCGCCCAACTGCGCAACCAGGGTTGGCAGGTCAGTTCCACCCTGAACAGCGAGGACCCACCTGAAGTTCGGCTGGCAGCCTCACAGATCGCGCGCCTGCTGGGAAAGCCCGCCCGCCTTGGCCAAGTGGTCACCCTCAGCGGAAGTCGGCACGAAGCAGCCGCGGTGGTTCTGGAGGCTTCACAGGCCCAGCTTGCCGAGTGGAGCCGTAGAGTGATGTCGCTGGGAGGATCCCTGCACAATGATCCCGACTTCGTACGAATGGCGGTAACCGCACCATGAACCAACCGCTTCGGCTGGCAGCGCTGGACGACCATCCCGTGGTGCTCGCTGGCCTGCAGGCCATCGAGCAGGCAAGTGGGGGCGGTCTCAGGATCGTCCACTCCGTCACCGATCCCGACGAGCTCTACCGTTTGGTGGCCGAGCAACCCGTGGACGTCGCCCTCATCGACCTGCAACTCAAGGACGGCCTGAAGGGCCCCGAGGTCGTCGAGCGCCTGGACGAGATGGGCGTGCCCAGCGTCGTCTACACCGCCGAGCTGCGTCCACTGCCGATCCGCCGCGCCATGGCCGCCGGCGCGCTCGGGCTGGCCCTGAAGAATGATCCGCTGGACGGCCTGATCCGCACCATCGAAGGGGCGGCGGCCCGTGAGTTCGCGGTCAGCAGCCAGCTGGCCGACGTGCTGATCAAGGATCCCAGCTTGACCCCGCGCCTGGCCCCGCGCGAGATCGAGGCCCTGGAACTGCTGCACCAGGGCATTCCGCGCAAGTCCGTGGGGCGGCTGATGAACCCGCCGGCGTCCGAGTCAACCGTGGACACCTATCTGCGACGGGTCTCCGGCAAGTACCGCCAGCTGGGCCGAACCGTCAACGGCGTGCCGGATGCGTTGAGCCACGCCGAGCGCGACGGCTACTTCGAGAGCTGACCACAGCGACAGAACGCCCGCCACCACTTCCTTGCGGTGACAGGCGTTCCGATGTGTCAACACGGAGCAGGCCGACGCGGCAGGGCCGGCACTGGCCTCCCCCGAGACCATCCGCTTGCCATGGGTCTGGTGGTGAACCACAACGGGCTCCCCCGAGCCCACCCACTGCACACGTGCCCCGCTGGCAACGAACCGCTCTGGTCTCGTCACGGCAAAGACCGTGTCCGTGACCTCCCCCGAGGTTGACCAGAACGATCCGCCAACCAGCGATCCTCCGCCGCGTCGGCTGTCGTTGACATTTTATCGATCGGTTGCACATCAGACATGTCCCCTGATCGGGTGACAAACATGGCCGCGCGAAACAAGCCACTTTGGTGGATCTTCAGGCGGCGACGCGCGGGCCCGCCCAAACACGGGGCTTGCCAACGGCGACCCCTCACGCTCCGGTGCCCGGTCGTCCCGACTGCGCCCCACGCGTTACCGTGGTGCCATGTCAGCCGATGATGCTCCCGAACTCACCGACGAACAGCTCGAGTTCCTCAACGACTGCTTCGACCTTGCCCGCAGGGGGGACAACGAACGCCTGCTGGCCATCATCGACGCCGGCATTCCGGTGAACCTGACCGACCACAAGGGCGACACCCTGCTGGCACTGGCCGCCTACAACTCCCAGTCGGCCCTGGTGCAGGCGCTGCTCGACCGGGGCGCAGATCCCGACCGGGTGAACCAGCGTGGTCAGTCGGCGCTCGCTTGCGCACTGTTCGTTCAGGACGAGGATTCGGTGCGTGCCCTGCTGGGCGCAGGAGCCGACCCCCTGGCCGGAGCGATGGATGCCTGGCAGATCGTGGACTTCTTCCAGCTCGAGGCGATGCGAGAGCTGCTTCCCGCCCGCCCCGGCGAGGCGGACTGATCCGGGGCACCGGCCCCTACCCGGCCGCACCCTGCGGCGCTCGCATCGGGCGATCGTGTTCACCGTCGGATCCCACCAGGGCCCAACCGACCATCCGGGTGGCGATCCTGCCCAGCCGGGCGTCGCGCCGCACGGTGCGGGGGTCGTCGGGAAGCTCCAGCATCTGCCGTGCCCAGCCCGGCAGCAGTGCCCTGCCACCCGCGATCACCATGCGATAACCGGGCCGCGCCAGCGCCGGCAGCGGCGCACGATGGGTCAGGAATTCCACCACCTCGAGCGCATCGGGGGTGCACCACAGCTGCGGACGGAAGTCCTCCAGTTGCTGCTCCAGTTCCGCCACCGTCAATGGCAACCCGGTGGCTCCCAGACGCTGTCCGCCCAGGGCTGCCTGGCGGACGTACTCGTCGGCCTCCGCCCCACTCAGGGGCGTCGCGCTCCAGCGCTGGTGGGCAGTCAGGAAACTCCAGGTCTCGGCGTCGTGCACCCACCGCAGCAGTTCCGGATCATCGGCGCGGTAGGGGGCGCCCCGTCGGTCGAGGCCACTGACACGCTCGTGCACGGTACGCACCAGGGCGAACTGCCGCTCCACCATGGGCTCTGGCGCATAGGTGGTGATCGCAATGTGGTTGCTGATGCGCTGCAGCCTGCCCCACGGATCGGACTGGTACTGGTCGTGCTGGGCGACCGCGGCCATCGGGCCGGGGTGCAATGACTGCAGGAAGAGGGCACACACGCCGCCGGCATACATGGCCGGATGTTGGTTCACCCGCCAGATCGGATCACCGGGCCCAAAGCTGCGATCCCCCGGGGCACCCCAGATCTGCCAGGCACGCTCAGCGGCATCCGGCCCGGCGACCCGCGCCCGAAGGAATGCGGCAACTCGTCGGCGAGTCAGCTCAGGCAGACCAGGCATCCTCTTGTCCTCCCTGCGCGGCGATGGTCACACCCCACTCTGCCACCCGGGAGGCATCGCTCGGCGCACTCGAGGGGTGGGAGATTTCTGCCGGCACAGCGATGGGGGCGCGGCTCACAGACCGCGCCCCCAGGTGCCGCCGATGAACGCTGCACCTTCCGCTCCGGCCACAGGCCGAGGGCCCCATGCCGGCGTGGAGGCAGGGTGACTCGCTTCCACGCACCAGCATTGCCGAGGAACTGCCACGTGGGTGGTTCGGGGATCGCAACTTCCGCCGGCCACATGACCTCCCCGAACAACTGCAGGTTTGCCGCACCGTGTCATCCACACGATTGCCTGCCAGATGTCGACGAGCCACAACGACTGGGGATCAGCCAATCTCGCGGTTCGATCCCCCACCGGATGCTTGCGCAACATCCGGGGCTTCGGCCCAAGGCCTCGCCATCGTCCTGCAGAGGCCATTAGATCACCGTCACCCCTTGCGAGGCAGGAAGCACGCCACTTTCATCAGTTTTTGGTCAGGCGTCCATTCCGGCCTCGTCGCCGAGCCGGAGGGTGGCTGGTTACCAGCAGGTCACCTAGACTGCCGAAGGCTCTGCACGGAGCCCGCGCAGCACCCAGCACCAGGAGCCCCGATGGCGCCCACCCCACCCTCGCTCGAAGCCCGTCGCGCCCGCGCGGCCGTCGCGACGCTGTTCTGGCTGAACGGGGCAACACTGGCGGCCATGGTGCCGCGCTACCCACAGATCCGCGACGCCCTGGACCTCACCAACTCCTTCTTCGGTCTTGCGATCGCCCTGGGTCCGCTCGGAGGCCTGGTGGCGGGCATCTTCACCTCGCGGGTGATGCGCGCCAGCACCACGGCCCGGGTCGCCACCTGGGCGCAGGTGCTGCAGATCCTGATGTCCTGCCTGGTGCTGAACTCACCAACCCCGCTGGCCTTCGCCACCTTCATCGTGCTGATGAGCGCCACCGACGTGTACACCGACATCGCGATGAATGCGCACGGCATGCGCGTGCAGGGGCTCTACGGCCGTTCCATCAACAACAGTTTCCACGCCTGGTGGAGCCTGGGCGCGGTCAGCGGCGGTCTGTTGGGATCCTGGTTCGCCGGCATCCACCTGCCGTTGTCGACGCACGCCCTGGTGGCCGGTTCCCTGATGCTGGCCATCAACTTCGCCCTGCGTCCCTTCCTGCTCAAGGGCCCCGACCCGAAGGTGGTGGAGGAGGCGCCCACCGGCAAGGTACGCATCCCCCGGCCGATCCTGCTGCACCTGGTGGCCCTGGGCCTGGTCGGCGCCTTCGCCGCGAGCATCGAGGACTCCGGCTTCACCTGGAGTGCCCTCTACCTACGTGACTCGCTGCATGCCACTCCCGCCGTGGCCGGGCTGGGCATCGTCTTCCTGGTGGGGGCACAGACCATCGGCCGCTTCACCGGCGACCGCCTGGTGGATGCGCTCGGTGACCGACGCGCCGCCCAGCTGGGTTGCGGCGTGGCCACCGTCGGCATGACCGTGGCGCTCGCCGTGCCTTCGGTCGCCACGACGCTGATCGGCTTCGCCTGCGCGGGCTGGGGCGTGGCGACGATCGTCCCAGCGGTCTACTACACCGCCCACCACATGCCCGGCCTGCCGGCCGGTGCCGGCCTGAGCATCGTCAACTGGCTGCTGCGGTTGGCCTTCTTCGTGGGGCCGCCCGTCGTGGGCCGCATCTCCGACGTGGTCAGCTTCCGCGCTGCCCTGTGCGTGATGCCCCTTGCCACCGCCATGGTGGTGCTGCTCTCGGGAGCCCTGGCGGCGCGACGCACCGCGGAGGACGTCGAGGAACCACCGCAGCCGGCCATGACCCAGTGAAGCCCACATCCGGCGGCCCGGCAGGGCCAGGTGCCACGCGAGGGGTCAGGCCAGGCCGAAGAACTGCTCGATGCCGTTGAAGATCATCTGGGTGCTGATCAGCACCAGGATCATGCCCATCAGGCGCTCCACGGCCAGCAGCACGCGCTCGCCGAGGATGCGCTCCAGATAGCCGGACATGAACAGGATGACCGCAGAGAGCACCCAGGCGGTGAGCACCGCCGCGAGCCAGGTCATCCATCGGCTGGGCTCCTGGCTCATCAACAGGATCTCGACGGCCAGCAGCGACGGCCCCGCCGTGTACGGCACCGCCAACGGCACGATGAAGGGCTCGGTATGCAGCCCCACCTCTTCCAGCGTGGACTCGGGGCTGGGAAAGATCATCCGGACGGCGATCAGCATGAGGATGATGCCGCCCGCGGCCGTCAGCGCCTCGGGCGAGACCTGCAGGGTGTTCAGCAGACCTTGCCCCGCGAAGAGGAAGACCACCATGATCAGCAGGGCGATCAGCAGCTCTCGGGCGATCACCCACTGACGTCGCTCCGCCTGCACCTTGCGCAGTGCGGTCATGAACATGGGCACATTGCCGATGGGGTCCATGACGAGGAAGAGCAGGGTGGTTGCCTGCAACCACGTCATCCGATCACCTCCATCATGCAAACTTCTCCTGACAACCAGCCGAGATGAGAGTATTCCACCCCATAATTCGATTCAATTCGTCATATTCTTGCGCCCAGCCCGTTCTCAGGCGCCCATACTTTCGTCGCCGCGGGCCACAGCACCCCCTCGCGAGGGCCCACTGGTTGCCACATTGGGCCTGGGACATGCCACCATGCGGGGGTGAAGGGATTCGGGCAGGCGCTGAAGCGGCAACGCCAGTCCCATGGCATGCGCCAGAAGGACCTGGTGGAGGCCTTGGACCATGTCATCGCCCGCTCCACCCTGGCCAATGTCGAAGTGGGACGGGAGAAGCCCTCGGCCCGGCTGTGGCAGGCCATCGTCGTGCACCTGCCCGACTGGGTGGAACCCCTGCAGCCCTGGTTCGAATCGGTGCACAGGCTCGACAAGGAGCCGCCCTTCGAGCTGAGCGGGCCCTACGAGATCCTGCAGGCGACCTATTCCTACACCTTCCGCGACCACCGCGCCCCCGAGGAGATCATCCAGGTGCGTCGGGTGCGTGCCCTCGCCGACGGCAATGACGGTTACGGCCTGCAGCTGAGCAACAATTCCGGAAGCTTCGACCTGGACACCGAGTCGCTGTGGGGCGGCTGGGTGGAGCGCCACAGCCGTCGCTTCGCCGACGGAGAGAACCTGCACCTCACGCGCTTCCATTTCGACCGGTCGCTGCGCCGCGGGCAGGAGCACGAGTTCGCCACCCGCTCCTGGGTGAGCCACGATGACCCGGCCTCGGCGGTCACCGTCCAGTTCACCCGCCCCACCAGCCAGGTGCTGCTGACCCTCAACTTCCTGGGGCCACGCCCCAGCCGGGTGTGGACCTATGGCCCCTTGGCCGATGACGTCGACCTTCCCGACTTCAGCATCGAGAAGTCCCTGGCCGAGAGCGCAGCGGGCACCTACAGCATGCGCCTGAGCAATCCCGTCCTCGGCCAACGTCACGGAATGGCCTGGCAGTGGTGATCGGGCGTCGAAGCCTGCTGGCAGGCCTGACGGGCCTGGGGGCGGCAGCCGCACTGGGCGGCTGCCGGCCAGACCCCGCCCCCTCGCCGTCCCCCACGGCCAGCACGTCGCCCTCCGCCAGCCCCAGCGCCCGCACCAGCGGCACGGTGGAGTTCTGGGTGGACGAGGGGCACTTCTCCGCCGACTGGACCGCTGGCCTGGAGGAACGGCTCCAACGCGCCAAGGTGCCCGTCGACGTCCAGACCACTGCCCAACCTGCCGCCACCCTGCAGGAACGCATGGGTGGCCCCGAGGCACCCACCCTGCTGCTCGACGGTGGCCCCGACATGCTGGGGGCCGGGCAGTACGCCAAGGGCCTGACCGATCTGCGCGGCATCACCCAGCAGCAGCTCCCCGACGCGGAGGGGCAGTCCTTGGCCTCGCAGCTGCGCCCCGAGGCGCTGCGAGCGGGCACCACCGGGGGACGGTTGGTGCGCCTGCCGTGGGTCCACGTCGTCCACGGGCTCTGGTATTCCGAATCCCTGTTCCAGGCCCAGGGCTGGACCCCACCCACCACTTGGGAGGACCTGATCGCCCTGGGAGACCAGGCGCAGCAGCAGGGCAAACACCTGTTCGCCTGGGGGCGTGACAATGCCACCGCCTGCCTGCGGATGGTGCTGGCCTCTGCCATCAAGCAGGGCGGCGACGAGGTGCGCCTTGACCTGGACGGCTACCGGCCGCGCGCCTGGCAGCACCCCGCGATCCGGGAGGCCTTGGAAGCGCTCCACACGGTGATCAAGGCGGGGCACGTCCGCCCCGGCGGATCGCAGCGCTCATGGCAGCAGGTGCTGCCCGAGTGGAGCAAGAAGCAGTCGGTCCTGTTCGCCCCCGCGGGGTCCTGGATCATCGGACAGGCCGACGTCGACGACTCCTTCGAGATCTCGGTGGTGCCCGATCCCGGCCTCGACGCGACCTCGGCGCTGCCAGCCACGGCGCTGCACGCCGGGCCCGAGCTGTCCTTCATGGCCCCTGCAGGCGTGCCGGGCAGCGCCCACCTATCCGAGGTGCTGCTGGCAGCCTTCAGTCGCGAGGTGGCGGCCGACTTCGCCCAGACCCACCAGGTGCTGATGACGCGCACCGACGCGCAGGCCTCCTCCCCCGGCCCGGCACTGCGTCGGCAGCAGGAGCTGCTCGAGGCCGCCGGTGAGCACGTCTTCCACTGGCAGTTCATCGACCAGGCCGGCGCGAACCACGACCACCAGGCTCTGTGGAATGCCTTCCTGTCGGACCAGTTGGGCATCGACACCCTGCTGCAGGAAAGCCAGCGGATCAGCGACCTGGTGGCCGCCGACCCCCGGCAAGCGCGCCACCGCGTGGGCTGAGCCCCGGGCAACGACCGCGAGATTCGTCACCAACCCTCGCATTCCTCCTTGTCAGCAAGTAGAATCCGAATGAGGGCGTAGCCCCGGGCACGCCCCACTGCAGGACGCAAAGGAGCGAGCCATGAGCACCATCAACTCTGCTGGTCGAGTCGTCGTGGGCGTCGATGGATCCAGCCAGTCCGCCGTCGCCACCGAATGGGCGGCGCGCCGAGCCCTCCAGCTGGGCACCGGCCTCACCCTGGTGCTCGCCATGCCGCCGCTGCAGGTTCCGTCGCGGGGTTCGATGATGCAGATGCTGCGGCAGTCGGCCACGGACTTCACGGGCAAGGTGCTCGCCGCGGCGCAGCAGAGGCTTGACGACGCCGCGGCCGAGGTACGCGCCCAGCACCCCGAACTCGACGTCGAGCAGGCCCTGTTGGAGGACTCGGAGCCCGCCCTCGCCCTGGTGCACGCCACACGTGATGCGGCGCTGGTGGTCTCGGGTACCCGTGGGCTGGGCGCGGTGAAGGCGATGGCCCTTGGATCGGTCACCCGGCACCTGATCTCGCACGCCCACGGCCCCGTCGCCGTGGTGCCCGAGACCGGCACCGCCAAGGATTCCCGCGCCAGCGGAACCGTGGCCGTCGGCGTCGACGACGTGAACCACTCCGCCGACACCCTGCGGGCCGCGATCGAGGAGGCCTCCCTGACGGGCGGCAAGCTCCTGGTGGTGCACTCCTGGGAATACAACCCGATCAACGTGGAGGGCATGCCGCCCATGGATCCCGAACTGTTCGGCCAGGTGAAGGACAACCACTCCGCCGAGCTCGATGCCTTCGTGCGCGAGACGCTCAAGGGCGATCCCAACTTCCAGGTGGAGGTGCGGGTGACGCTGGGCGACGCGGGCGAGGCACTGGTCGGCGTCTCGCACGAGGCCGAGCTGTTGGTGGTCGGCTCGCGTGGCGGCAGCGCCCTGGGCGGGGTGCTGCTGGGTTCCACCGCGGCCCATGTGGCGCGCAACGCGATCTGTCCGGTGCTGGTGATCCCCCGCCGGCGCTGAATCTCTTCCCCGGCGACCATCGCCAGGAGTCACGCCCGGACGCACGAGGGGGCCCGCAGACCAGGCAGGTCTGCGGGCCCCCTCGCCGTTGCGACGACCTCAGCGACGACGCGTCTTGAACAGCGAGCGCACGATCTCCCGGCCCGCCGAGCGCGCGAACTGCTTGAAGACGCTGGACCCGACCACCTGCTCCACCACGCTCTTCTCCTCGTGAGCCCGACCGCGCGGGGCGCTGGCCTTCTCCTGGGCGGCGCGCTGCTTGTCGAGCTTGGCCTGTTCCTTGGCCGCGGCCTCCGCGGCGTCGGCATCGGCGCTGGCCTGGATCTTGGCGCTGAGGATCTCGTGCGCCGATTCCCGGTTCAGCTCGGTGCCGTACTTGGCCTGCAAGGAGCTGCCCTGCACCAGTGCCTCCAGTTCGGCGTCGGGGGTGGGCGCCATGAGGCTCTGCGGGGCGCGCATCCGCGTCCAGGCCACCGGGGTGGGTGCACCATCGGGGTCCATCACCGTGACGACGGCCTCACCGATCCCCAACTGCTGCAGCACCTCGGCCAGGTCGTACTGGCTCTTGGGGAAGGTGGCCACGGTCTGCTTGAGGGCCTTGGCGTCATTGGGCGTGTGCGCACGCAGCTGGTGCTGCACCCGTGATCCCAGCTGGGCGAGCACCTCGTCGGGAACATCCTTGGGGGTCTGGGTGACGAAGAAGACGCCGACGCCCTTGGAGCGGATCAGCCGCACCGTCTGCGCGATGGCCTCCAGGAAGGCCTTGCTGGCTCCGTTGAACAGCAGGTGCGCCTCGTCGAAGAAGAAGACCAGGTGGGGCTTGTCGACGTCGCCCACCTCGGGAAGGTCCTGGTACAGGTCTGCCAGCAGCCACATCAGGAAGGTGCTGAACAGCGCCGGCCGATCAGCCAGGTTGGGCAACTCCAGCAGGGAGATGATGCCGCGGCCGTCGGCGGCCGTGCGCATCAGGTCGCTGGTCTCGAACTCGGGCTCACCGAAAAAGTCATCGGCGCCCTGGGCGGCCAGCGCGGTGATCTCACGCAGGATCACACCCGTGGTGGCGCTCGAGAGTCCTCCGATGGCCTTGAGGTCGGCCTTGCCCTCGTCGCTGGTGAGCCACAGCAGCACCGAGCGCAGGTCCTCCAGGTCGAGCAGGGCCAGGCCGTTGCTGTCGGCGTAGTGGAAGACCAGCTCCAGGGAGCTCTCCTGCGTCGCGTTCAGCCCCAGCACCTTGCTCAGCAGCAGCGGCCCAAAACTGGTGACGGTGGCGCGCAGGGCGATGCCGTGCCCCTGCCCGCCCAGGGCGTACAGCTCCACCGGGTTGGCCACCCCTTGCCAGTCCTGCCCGATCGCACCGGTGCGCTCCAAGAGCTTGTCCGAGCCCTGCCCCGGGCTGGCCAGGCCCGACAGGTCACCCTTGATGTCGGCGGCGAAGACCGGAACCCCGGCATTGCTGATCTGCTCGGCCATCAACTGCAGGGTCTTGGTCTTTCCAGTACCGGTGGCGCCCGCGACCAGGCCGTGGCGGTTCAACATGCCCAGCGGGATGCGGATGCCGGCCTGCGGATTGGGCTCACCGTCCTCGACGAGCACGCCCAGCTCGATGGCCGGCTCTTCGAAGGTGTAACCCTGGACGATGGTCTCGACGGGCGACGGGGAGGCAGCTTCAGTCATGGTCCAAGCGTGGCACAGGGCTCTGACACTGGTGAAGGACCGACCCACACCGAGCGTCCCATTCTGAGAAAGTCCGCAGAATGTGCCGTGGGTGTGGGCAGCATCCCGCGGGCCACCCCTGCCCGCGCGACCCCGTCGGGCTAGGCTCGGGGCGTGATCTTCAAGCGTGTGGGCGAGTCCCGCCCTTACCCGGACCATGGCTACGTGCAGAAGCAGTGGGCGGCCATCGCCCCGCACCAGGTGCGCCTGGACGAGTTGGTGACCACCAAGCGCACGCTCGATCTGGAGGCGCTGCTCGAAGAGGACTCGACCTTCTACGGCGATCTGTTCGCCCACGTGGTGAGCTACCGCGGGGAGCTCTACCTGGAGGACGGCCTGCACCGCGCACTGCGGGCTGCCCTGCAGCAACGGCAGACGATGCACGCCCGAGTGCTCGAACTGAAGTAGTCTGGCCCCCAGCAGTTTTCACCCCACTACCCCTAGGAGCCCCAGTGCAGCGGTATGTGCGCATGCTCGGTACGCCGATCACACTGCTCGTGCTGCTTGCACTCTTGATCTTCGGAGCACGCTGGGGCTACCGCAACGTGGTCGCACCGCCCCCGCCTCCTCCGCTGGCGCCCTGCGTCGACCAGAACGTCGGTGACTCGCTCAGCACCGCGCAGGTCACCGTCCAGGTCTTCAATGGCGGCAACAAGAGCGGCCTGGCAACCAAGGTGGGCAACCAGCTCAAGGCCGTCGGTTTCGTCGTGGAGGAGACGGGCAACACCGAGGTCGAGGTCAACCACACCCAGATCATCGGCGCCGACGTCAACAACCCCGAGGTGAAGCTGGTGGCGGGCTTCTTCAAGGACGCCAAGGTCTCCGCCGACGGCCGCGCCGACCACAGCGTCGAGGTGCGGGTGGGTAACCCGTCGACCGGCTTCCAGCCCAAGGCCCCGCGCTCGCTGGCGCTCGACGATCCCACCGTGTGCCTGCCCTCCCCGGTGGCCACCCCCGAGGTCTGAGCCCAGCGCCCCTCCTCCCCAGCCCTCGCACCCAGCCCTCGCACTGGGGCTTGTCAGTGGGATTGGTGGTCGGTCCAGCCCGCCAGACGTCCCTCACGCCCGATCCGAGTCATCCGACGCTCCACCTCTTCGCGGTGCTTCTCGGGCGTGACGATCAACACCTCGTCCCCCACCTGCAGGCGGCTCATCGCGTGCGGGGCGAAGGACACGTCGCCCCGGATGACCAGCGAGACGATCGCATTGCGCGGCAGACGCAGCTCGCGCACCTGCACCCCCGACAGTTTCGATCCGGCAGGGATCTTGATGTGCAGCAGCTCCGCCGCGATCTTGTCCAGCGGTGCCGCCTCGATGTCCACATCGCGCGCGGCATTGGAATCGGACAGGCCCAGCACTCGGGCCGCCCACGGCAGGGTCGGCCCCTCCAGGGTGGTGAAGACCACCACGAAGACCAGCACCACGTCGAAGAGCAGGTCGGCGTCGGGGACCCGCAGCGACATCGGAACCGTCGCCAGGATGATCGGCACCGCGCCGCGCAGCCCGGCCCACGAGACGAACAACTGCTCCGGCAAGGGCACCCGGAACCACGACAGCGAGGCGAAGACCGACGCCGGGCGCGAGATGAAGGTGAGGAAGAGCCCGGCCATCAGGCCGGCCCCGACGGCGTGCCACGTGATCCGTCCCGGATCGGCCAGCAGCCCCAACATCACGAACAGCCCGATCTGGGCGATCCAGCCGACGCCCTCGGCGAAGGAGCGGGTGGCATGGCGGTGGGGCAGGTTCCCATTGCCCAGCACGACGGCGCACACGTAGACCGCAGCAAAACCGGAGACGTGCACCGCCACGCCCACCCCATAGGTGCCCACGGCCCAGGCCATCGCCGCCAGGGGATAGAGCCCCGAGGAGGGCAGCGCCATCCGTCGCAGCACCCAGACACCGACCAGCCCCAGGAGCAGCCCCAGCAGGACGCCTCCGGCCAGCTCGAAGACCACCAACCCGGCCAGCCCCAGGTAGCCACCGGCAGGCACGATGCCCAGCGCCAGCTGGGAAGCGGCGGCCACCAGCAAGACCGTCGGGGCGTCGTTGAGGCCCGATTCGGCCTCCAGGGTGGCCCGCACCCGGCTGGGCAGGGCAACACCGCGCAGGACGGCGAAGACGGCCGCCGAGTCGGTGGGGGCGGTGATGGCCCCCAAGAGCACGCTCACCGCCCATGGCAGCCGCAGCACGAAGTGGCTGAACAGGGCCATCAGGGCGATGCTGAGGCCGATGCCGACGGTGGCCAGCAGCCCAGCGCCGCCCATCGCGGGCCGGATGTTCTCCCACTTGGTGGAGAAACCGCCCTCGATGAGGATGAAGACCAGCGCCGCAAAGCCCAGACCATGTGCCAGATCGGCATCGTCGAAGTGGTAACCCAGCCCATTGCGCCCCAAGGCCATGCCCAGGAAGAGGAAGAGCAGCAGCGCGGGAAGCCCGAGCCGGGATCCCAGCCGCGCTGCGAGGACGGCGACCATGGCCACCGCCGCGCCCACCAACAGCGCAAGGTCGATGGGTGGCATGGCGGTCATTCTTCCAGACCCCACCCGTGGGCACCCCGGCCCTGTCCATCTTCTTGACCAGTCCGCCCAAGATGCCGAGGCCGAAAACATGCGGAGACGAAGGAAGGGCCCCGGTTTCCCGGGGCCCTTCCTTCAACTGGCGGTGACGGAGGGATTTGAACCCTCGGTGGCTTGCACCACACTCGCTTTCGAGGCGAGCTCTTTCGGCCGCTCAGACACGTCACCGCGAAAAAGTGTGCCACAGGTGGTACCCCGTGCGCCAATCGGGGGCAACCACAGCGCTTCGAGGTCAACCAACCCGTGGGGAACGACCGAAGAACTCCCGCAGCACGTGGCCGCACTCGTCGGCCATGATCCCGCCCCGCACCTCGGGCCGGTGGTTGAGCCGCGGGTCGCGCACCACGTCGAAGAGCGACGCCACGGCGCCCGCCTTCTCGTCATAGGCACCGAAGACCAGGGTCTGGATGCGTGACAGGACGATCGCGCCGGCGCACATCGTGCACGGCTCCAGGGTGACCACCAGGGTGCACCCCTCAAGCCGCCACTCACCCACGGCCTCGGCGGCGCGCCGTAGGGCGAGCACCTCGGCATGCCCGGTCGGGTCACCGGTCAGCTCGCGTTCATTGCCCGCAGCCGCGATCTGCTCTCCGGAGGCGTCCAGCACCACGGCGCCGATCGGCACGTCACCATGCTCACCGGCGCGTCGTGCCTGTTCCAGGGCGGCCCGCATGGCCGCATCCCAGCGGCTCAGCGCTTGACCTGCGCCGCGACGGCCCGCTCGAACTCCGACAGGAAACCGGCCCGCTTGGCGATGCGACGAAGCAACTCGTCGGAGTCCTCGTCCAGGTCGTCGGACATGTTCTCCAGGTCGAACTCGCTGACGCCCAGATCGGCCAACAGCGCAAGGTCTCCCATCGGGCCCGAATCATCATCCGACTCGGGGATGTCCTCGCCCAGGTAGTCGGCCACGTCGCGGGCGATCGGCCAGTCGTTGGCCGAGACCGCATCGCTCAGCAGCACCTGCACCGTGCGGCCGCGCACCCGGCAGAGCACGAAGAACTCCCCCGCGATGGAGACCATGCCGATGGCCCCCGCATCACCGGGCAGGCGCACCAGCTGGGTCAGGAACTCGTCGAGGTCGTTGGCCAGGTCACGTGTCATCGGGACGCCCACCGGCTGTCCGTCCTCGCGATAGAGGGCGATCACCAGGTCGATGTCGGAGTCCTCGGCGTCGTCGAGGTCATCGTCGAAGTCGTCCTCGTCGTCACCATCGTCGTCCTCGTCATCATCGTCGAGGTCGTCGTCATCATCCTCGTCGTCGAGGTCGTCCTCGTCGTCCTCCAGGTCATCGTCGAGATCGTCGTCATCATCGTCGATCTCGTCGAAAGCCACGACGTCTTCGTCGAGGTAGGGCGAGGGATTCTTCTCGCCAGCCTCGAAGGGGTCCACCTCATCGTCGAACGCGGTCACGATTCCTCCTTGGCCGGGTAGCTGCACAACCATCCTCGCAGACCAGTCAACCCCAATTCGCCCGCCATTGCAGCACCTCGCCTCCCACCCGCCCCGTGGTTCTGCGATGCAGCGTCATGTGCCAGAGTTGGGGCTGTGGAACTGCGCGTACTCGACCATCCCCTGGTGACCCACAAGCTCACCCTGCTGCGGGACAAGAACACCGACTCCCCGACCTTCCGTGCCCTCGTCGAGGAGCTCGTCACGCTGCTCAGCTACGAGGCCACCCGAGAGGTCCGCGTCAACGAGATCACCGTCGAAACCCCGGTGGCACCCACCAAGGGACTGTGCTTGAGCCGCCCCAAGCCGCTGGTGGTTCCCATCCTGCGCGCCGGCCTGGGCATGCTCGAAGGCATGATGCACATGATGCCGACCGCCGAGGTGGGCTTCGTCGGCATGGTGCGCAATGACGAGACGCTGCAACCGGTCACCTACGCCGAACGCCTCCCCCAGGACCTGTCCGCACGGCAGTGCTACGTGCTCGACCCGATGCTGGCCACCGGTGGATCGCTGGGTGGCTGCGTGAAGTTCCTCGTGGACCGCGGCGCCGACCACATCACCTGCATCTGCATCCTGGCCGCCCCGGAGGGCATCGAGAACTTCCGCAAGCTGGTCGAGGACCTGGACGTGCCCTGCACGCTGGTCGTCGCTGCGGTGGACGAGAAGCTCAACGACCTGGGCTACATCGTCCCCGGCCTGGGCGATGCCGGTGACCGCCTCTACGGCCTGGCCGACTGAGACCACCGCACCGAGCAGGGCCCCGTGCAGTGTTGCGCGGGGCCCTGTTGGGTGTCCGGATGTGCACAAAGCCCACCGGAGAGAGCATGCTGGACGCGTGCCGTCCCACCATGAAGCCAGCTACCTGCCGCCCCCGGCCGTTCCCGTCTCGTGCGGAGCGATCCTGCTGGATGGCCAGGGCAAGCTGCTGATCGTCAAGCCCACCTACAAGTCGGGGTGGACCATCCCCGGCGGTTCCATGGAACCCGACGGAGAGACACCTTGGGATGCCTGCCGACGGGAGGTGCTCGAGGAGACCGGCCTGACGGTGCGTCGCGGACGCCTGGTCGTCATCGACACCCGGCCGCACGCCAAGCGTCAGCTCGGCCTGCGCTTCCTCTTCCACTGCGGCACCGTCGCGCCGGCCGATGCGGCTGGCATCGTGGTGCAGCCCGACGAACTCAGCGAGTACCGCTTCGCCCCGGTGCCCGAGGCACTCCACCTGCTGCGCCCCGCCATCTCCCGTCGCGTCGAGATCGGGCTGCAGGCCCGCACCTGTGTCTACCTGGAGGACGGGCGCCGCGCGCCCGGACTCATCGGCTGAACCGATCCGGTTGACTGTCTCCATGGATTTGGCAGAGATCTTCCCGCCCTTCGGCCTTCGCATCACATGCGGGCCGCTGGAACTGCGCTGCGCCCGCGAGACCGACGTGCCGATCGCCACCCGGCTGGCCTCACGAGGCATCTACGAGCCCGGCGAACTGCCCTTCCTGCGTCGTTGGGCCGAGGCGGCAGAACAGGAACTGGCCCTCAACACCGCCCAGTTCTACTGGCGCACCTTTGCCGACTTCCGCAAGGACGACTGGCACCTGGTCTTCCTGGTCAGCCACGAGGGGACCCCCGTCGGCGTGCAAGATGCCTCCGCCAAGGACTTCGTCCACGTTCGCTCCATCATCACCGGCTCCTGGCTGAGCCGCGAGTTCCAGGGACGCGGCATCGGCACCCTGATGCGCCAAGCCATCTGCGCCTTCGGCCTCGACGAGCTGGGTGCCGACGAGATGATCTCCGGCTACATGGTGGGCAACGCGGCCTCGGCCGGGGTGAGCCGCAAGGTGGGCTACGAGCCCAACGGGCAGATCCGCGGGCTCCACCCCGACGGCGACCGGGTCCGCGTCGAACAGCGGGTGCGGCTGGTGCCGCAGAACTTCGTGCGCCCGCCCTGGCCGGTGAAGGTGGAAGGGGCCGACGAGTTCCGGGCCTTCATCGGGCTCTGAGGGTTTGGTCACACGACCCGGTCAGACTTGTGTTGAAACGATGCAACGCAAGTCTGACCGGATCATCCATCTTCGCGCGCAATGATCCGATCGGCCTCGATCCGCCAGTCAGAGCTGCGAGCGAAGCCCTCCTGGCCCCGCTCCCCGAAGACACCGTCGTCGGCCAGGTCTGCCATCCATGCCTGTCGATGGGCGGTACCGGTGGCCGACAGTGGTTCCAGCCCCGTTTCGGCCACGGTCCGGGCGGACTCGAACATCTCCTCGGAACGACGGCGCCCGTGCTCGATGGTGCGTTGGAAGAAGTAGGCGCCCTGGGCCTCCCAGTCGATCCCGGGGAAGGTCTCGGCCAGCGAAGCCAGCACCGCGTCCTCGACGCCGTGCGCCCGGGCGGCGGTGAAACTCTCCACCACCATCGCCTCCAGCCCCTTGATCATCACCGACCGGCAGAGCTTGGTGGCCGACGCGACGCCGAGCCGCTCGTCGTGGAAACGAGCACCGGAGAGGCCCAGCCCATGCAGCACCGGTTCAAGATCCCGCGCATCCGGCCCGCCCAGCAGCAGCGGAACCGCGCTGCGGTAGGGCGGCACCGAGGTCATCACGGCACCCTCCACATAACGGCCGCCGGCCTCGCCCACCGCTGAGGAGGCCTCCTTCTTGGTGCCAGGCGAAGCCGAGTTGAAGTCCAGGTAGAAGGTGCCGGGGCGCAGGCCGGGAGCGGTGGCCCGGGCGGCGACCCCGGTCTGACTGGCGGTGACGGCGCAGATCACGACGTCGGCCTGCTCGGCCACGACGGCGTGTGAATCGGCCCAGACCACGCCCAGCCGTTCGGCATGCTCCCGAAGCGCCGGGTCGTCGTGTTTGAGATCCTGGGCGGCGACCGCAACACCCCGCTCGCGCAGGTCCTCGGCCAGGATCCGGCCCACCTCGCCATAGCCAATCAGTCCAACGTTCACCATGTTGACTCCTTCGTCCCCGTCGGCGCCGATGCGCCGCTTGATGTGATGACAGGCATTCTGGCCTGCGACCAATGCGCTTGAGTCCCTTCATCCCGTTGAGTGGCAAGATTCAGGCATGGACGACACCGCAGCCGACCACCCTCCCGCCCGAGACACCCAATGGCAACCGTGGAGCCCCCTCGAGGCCGCCGACGCGCTGACCAGGTCTCAGGCGCGCTGGTGGGTGAGCGGCGGTTCTGCCATCGATCTGCTGCTCGATCGCCCCTCCGAGCGCGACGACCTTGACCTGAGCACCACCGCGGCAGACCTCGGCCCGCTGTGCGACGCACTGCCCCACGGGATCAGCGCCTGGGCCGATCTTGACGGCCAGCTGGCGCCCTTGGGCGAGGCTCCCGGTGACGCCGACCTGCAACGAGTACTCCTCCACGATGACCAGCGGGGCGTCTGGGTGGCCGAGCTGCACGTCGAGGATGGGGCGCCCAAGGCGTGGCTCTACCGTCGCGATCCCCGGCTGCAGTTGCCGTGGGCCGAGGCAGTTGTCGACCACGGCGGCATCCCGGTGGGTGCCCTCCAGGTGCAGTTGCTGTGGAAGGCGTTGCGCCCGAGCCCGCAGGACGACGCCGACCGCGCCGATGCCCTCCCCCTGCTCGACGAGACGCAACGCGCCTGGCTGGGCACGGCCTTGCTGCGGATCCACCCCCACTCGAGCTGGGCCATCCACACCCGCAGTCCTTTCGCCCCTGCCAAGGCCAGCTGGAATCGGGGACGGCGCTGAGACCAGTCGCGCCTGGGCCACGGAGGTCTTCCATGGTGCCGCGCAGCCTCGACAAGCTCGGCCACCGTGGTTGCCCACGGAGAGGGGCCGGATCCCCGTAGCTCCGGCCCCCGTCATCCGTCGCGGCTCACTGACCCGACGGGTTGTCCAGCACCAGGTGCCCGACGGCCGTGTTGGAGGCGGGCACGTGGTAGAAGCGGTGGCGCACCTCGGGGTGTTCGCCGCCGAACTGGTCGTCCATCGCGCCGCGGGCAATCAGCCACATCACCAGCTCGATGCCCTCGGAGCCTGCCTCGTCGACGTAGTCGAGGTGCGGCCACTCGGCCAGGCCGGCCGGATCGCTGATCAGCATGTCAAGGAAGGCGTTGTCCCATTCCTTGTTGATCAAGCCCGCACGCGGTCCCTGCAGCTGATGGCTCATGCCGCCAGTACCCCAGACCTGCACATTGAGCTCGGGGCCGTCCCAGCTGTCCAGGGCCCGGCGCAGTGCCTTGCCCAGCTCGTAGCAGCGACGACCTGACGGCACGGGGTACTGCACGACGTTGACCGCCAGTGGGATCACCTTGCAGGGCCACTCAGCGACATCGTCGAAGAGCAGGCTCAATGGAACGGTCAGGCCGTGGTCGACGACCATCTCGTTGACCAGGGTCAGGTCGAAGTCGTCCTGGATCATCGACTGGGCCAGGTGCGCGGCCAGTTCCGGGTGGCCCTCCACGTCGGGCACCGGACGAGGACCGTAACCCTCGTCGGCCACTGGGTAGTGCGCCCCGGTGCCCAGCACGAAGGTGGGGATCAGGGAAGAATCGAAGGCCGTGGCGTGGTCGTTGTAGACCAGGATCACCACGTCGGGGGTGTTCTGCTTGATCCACTCCCGGGAGGCCAGATAACCGTCGAAGACCTTCTTCCAGTAGGGCTCCTCTGTCTTGCCCAGGTCCATCGCCGCACCGATGGCCGGCACGTGCGAGGTGAAGACGGTGGCGCTGATCCGGGCCTTCGCCTCGGGATTGAGCACCTCCGGCTTCTCGCGCGGCTCGGGAGGGGTCCAGCCGTCAAGGTCCTTCAGGCGCACACCTTCGGGGTTTCGGCCACCGCCGGCCATCATGTCGCGGTAGGCGGCCTCGGACATGCCGGTCATGGAACCGGCCATCTGCTGGAAGCTCAGCCCGTGGGTGGCGCCGATCTTGGACAGGAAGTAGATGTTGCCGCCCTCGGCCATCATCGCGTTCAGGTCCATGTCCAGCACGGCCTGCTTCTGCTTCTCGTTCAGCGGCCACTCGTCCAGGTAGGCCCGCTGGTCCGCCAGGAAGCGTTCCCGGTTCTCCGGCTTCATCAGGGACATGGAGAACTGGTTGAGGTGATAGCCCTTGCGGGCCTGCTCGGCGTCGAAGATGATCGTGCCGGGCACGTCCAGGTAGGGCCGGTCGGGGTTGGTCATGGTCTGGCTCCTTCGCTGCTCAGGCTTGGCCGACGTCATCGCCGACGCCGTGCCGTTCCTCGTCATTGGGCTTTCCGAGCTCTGCGGCCTGTTCCCCGAGCTCCTCCTCGGGCCAGTAGAGCCGCATGGGGTTGTCCACCAAGAGCTGGTGCTGCAGCTCTTCGGTGGGCGCGATGCTGGGGATGAAGTCCACCAGCAACCCGTCGTCGGGCATGTGGTCCTTCAGGTTGGGGTGCGGCCAGTCGGTTCCCCACAGGACACGCTCCGGGAACTCCTCCACCACGCGACGAGCGAAGGGCACCACGTCTCGGTAGGCCTGCTGCTCGCCCTGGAGGGCCTTGGGCCCGGTGGCGCTGAGCCGCTCGGGACAGCTCACCTTGGACCAGACATTCGGGTTCTCCCTCATGAACTTCAGGAAGAGGCCGAACTCGGGTCCGTCGACGTCCTTGGTGACGTCCGGGCGTCCCATGTGGTCCACGACGACGGTGGTGGGGATGGAGCTGAAGAAGTCGTACAGGTCCGGCAGGTCATCGGCCTCGAAGTAGATGACGACGTGCCAGCCGAGCGGAGCGATCTTCTCGACGATGGTGCCCAGCGCGTCGGTGGGCACCGCGTCGACCAGCCGCTTCACGAAATTGAAGCGCACGCCGCGCACGCCGGCCTCGTGCAGTTCCTGCAGCTCGGCTTCGGTGACATCGGGCCTGACCGTGGCGACGCCGCGGGCCTTCCCGTTGCTACGTCGCAAGGCGTCCACCATGGCGCTGTTGTCGGCGCCGTGGCAGGTGGCCTGGACGATCACATTGCGCTCGAAACCGAGCTGGTCGCGCAGGGCGAAGAGTTGATCGGCCGAGGCGTCGCACGGGGTGTACTTGCGCTGCGGCGCGTAGGGGAACTGTTCCCCCGGGCCGAAGACGTGGCAGTGTGCGTCCACGGCACCCGCAGGCAGCTCGAAGCGGGGCTTACTTGGCCCCTCGTACCAGTCCAACCAGCCCTCGGTCTTGGTGAAGTCACCGGTGGTGGGCTTGCTCATGATCAGTCCTCCTCCATCAACTCGGGCAGGTCATAGGGCCAGCCGGTGTAACACTCGGCCAGATAGCCCATGGTCTTGGGCGAGCTGACCACCGAGTGCAGCTCACCCAGCTGGCGCTTCTTGTCGAACTCGTCGGCGTCGGCCTGGGTGTGCAGCATCTGGGTCATCCAGTAGGAGAAGTTCTGTGCCTTCCAGACGCGCTTGAGGGCCCGCTCGGAGTAGGTGTCGACCTGCGCGGTGGAACCGGTGTTGGCCCACTCGACCAGGGCGGGAGCCAGCAGGGCGACGTCGGCGAAGGCCAGGTTGAGTCCCTTGGCACCGGTGGGTGGGACCGTGTGGGAGGCATCCCCGGCCAGGTACAGGCGGCCGTGCTGCATGGGTTCCTGCACGAAGGAACGGAAGGGCAGGATGACCTTCTCGAAGATGGGGCCGCGCTTGAGCTTGAAGCCGTCGGGGCCGGAGACGATGTCATCCAGGTGGTTCCAGATGCGCTCATCGTCCCACTCGTCGACGTTCTCCTCCGGTGAGCACTGGAAGTACATGCGCTGCACCTGGGGACTGCGCTGGCTGATCAGCGCAAAGCCCTTCTCGGAGCGGCAGTAGATCAGCTCGTCGGAGCTGAAGGGGGCCTCACAGAGGATCCCGAACCAGGCGAAGGGGTAGCGCTTGGTGTGCTTGACGCGCTTGTCCTCGGGAATCAGGTCACGGCACTTGGAGCGGGAGCCGTCGGAGCCCACCACGATCTCGCAGTGGATCTCCTTGGCCTTGCCGTCGGCGTCGACGAAGCTGATCACCGGGTTGTCGGAGTCGATCCCGCTCACCTGGGTGTCACTGACGCCGAATCGCACGTCTCCCCCGTCCCGGCGTCGGGCGGCGGCCAGGTCGACGAAGACCTCGTTCTGCGGGTAGAGCCACACCGTCTGCCCCAGCAGCTCCTTGAAGTCGATGTGGTGGCTGACCCCGTCGAAGCGCAGGTAGATGCCACGGTGCTCGTAACCGTCGCTCAGGACCCGCCCGTCGACACCGGTGTCAGTGAGCATCCGCACACTGCCCGCCTCCAGGATCCCGGCCCGGTGGGTGTTGGCGATGACGTCGTGCTCGCGGTTGTCGAGGACGACATTGTCGACGCCAGCCTTGGCGAGCAGGTGGCTGAGCATGAGGCCGGCGGGGCCTCCACCGACGATTCCGACGCGCGTTGTGATGACTTCCTTGTCCATGACGCTGCCTTTCTTCTTTCCCCTCACAAGGGGTTTCGTTTTTGGTCTGCGGGCCTGGGGGCCGTTTTCGGGTGTGTGGGACCCAGCCCGTGGCACCGGGGGGGCCACCGGGCCACGGGTCTGGGTCGTGCGGTTGGGAGTGCGGCGCCTCAGAAGGTCTCGGCGTCCACCTCGCCCATCTGGGCCTGCTGGTAACGCTCACCGGAGACGGTGCGCTGGTTGATGAGGGCGTCGACGCGGGCGAAGACGTCGTCGCTGAGATCCACCTGCAGGGCGCCCAGGTTCTCGCGCAGGTGTTCGACGCTGGTGGTGCCGGGGATCGGCAGCACACAGCTACTGCGCTTGAGCAGCCAGGCCAGTGACAGCTGCGCCGCCGTGCAACCCAGCTCCTGGGCAATAGTCACCAACTGGTCCACCAGGGCCAGGTTCTCCTCGAAGTGCTCCGCCTGGAAGCGTGGCATCGCGGTGCGGATGTCACCCTGGGGGAGCCCCTCGGTGCTGCGCAACGCGCCGGTCAGCATGCCGCGCCCCAGCGGGCTGAAGGCCACCAGCGTCACACCGTCGGCCTCACAGGCCTCGAGCATGGCGATCTCGGCGTTGCGCGTCCACAGCGAGTACTCGTTCTGGACGGCGGCGATCGGCGCCTCCTGCTGGGCCTCGCGCAGACGCTCGACACCCACCTCGGAGAGGCCGATGGCGCGCACCTTGCCCGCCTCGACCAGCTCTGCGACCGCCCCGACGCTCTCCGCGATCGGCACCTTCTTGTCCCAGCGGTGCAGGTAGTACAGGTCGATGACATCGACGCCCAGGCGCTGCAGCGACTCGTCACACATCGCCTTGATGGTCTCGGGGCGCCCGTCGATCACCTTCTTGCCGTCCACCTGGTGCATCACACCCTTGGTGGCAAGAACGACCTCGTCGCGGCGCTCCTTGAGCACCCGGCCGACGAGCTCCTCGTTACGACGGGCGCCGTACAAGGCGGCGGTGTCGAAGTGGGTGATCCCCAGGTCGAGGGCCTCATGGAGCAGCTTCTCACCGCTGTGCTCATCGGGGCGTGGCTGGTAAGCGTGGCTCAGGTTCATGCAGCCCAGCCCGAGCGCCGAGACCTCGAAGGGCCCCAGACGACGGGTCGGCAGCGTGGTGCTGGGTGAGGTGGTCATCGGTTCAGCTGCTCCTCGAGCTTGCCGAGCACCTCGTAGCAGGGCATCACCTGGGCGATGCTGGCATTGGGCTCGCGGCCTTCGCGGATGGCGGCGACGAATTCACGATCCTGCAGCTCGATGCCGTTCATGCTGACGTCCACCTGGCTGACGTCGATGGGCTCCTCCTTGCCGTTGACCAGGTCGTCGTATCGGGCGATGTAGGTGCCGTTGTCGCCGATGTAGCGGAAGAAGGTGCCCAGCGGGCCGTCATTGTTGAACGACAGGCTCAAGGTGCAGATGGCGTCATTGGCCGCCCGCAGCTGGATGGACATGTCCATCGCGATGCCCAGTTCGGGGTGGATCGGGCCCTGGATGGCGTTGGCCTCGACGATCGGGGAATTGGCCTGGTAGGCAAACAGGTCCACGGTGTGTGCCGCGTGGTGCCACAGCAGGTGGTCGGTCCAGGTACGGGGCTCGCCCTTGGCATTGATGTTCTTGCGGCGGAAGAAGTAGGTCTGCACATCCATCTGCTGGATGTTGAACTCACCGGCGGTCACCTTGTTGTGGATCCACTGGTGCGAGGGGTTGAAACGGCGCGTGTGCCCGGCCATCGCCACCTTTCCGGATGACTGCGAAGCCTCGAGGACGGCACGGGCGTCCTGCAGCGAGTCAGCGATCGGGATCTCCACCTGCACATGCTTGCCGGCTCGAAGCACCTGGATGGTCTGCTCGGCATGCACCGGTGTGGGGGTGGCCAGGATGACGGCGTCGACGTCGTCCATCTCCAGCACGGCCTCCAGCCCCTGGACGGCGCGCTCGACGCCGGTCTTCGCGGCCAGCTCGTCGGTCTTGTCGGACGTGCCGGAGACGGCCACCACCTGGGCGTCGTCAATGTTCTTCAGACCTTCGAGGTGCTTCATGCCGAAGGCGCCACCTGCGCCGACCACGGCGATGCGAACGGGGTTGTTGCTCATGGAAAACTCCTGGTTCTTGGTCAGTGGGATCGGTTGTCGAGTGTCGGTCGGGGGCTCGGCGGTCAGTCGATGTAGGTGAGGCCAGCGGCCTCGAGCCCCTCACGCATCTTGTACATGTCCAGGCCCAGCTCGCCGGCGCGGAAGCGTTCACGCTTCTGGCCCTCGAACTCCTCGCGCTTGCGGGCGGCCTCGGCCACGGCCCCGGCGATGGCCGCGGGAACCACGACGACGCCATCCACGTCGGCCACCACCACGTCGCCGGGGTTGACCAGCGCGTTGGCAACCACGACGGGAACGTTGACGCTGCCCAGGGTGGCCTTGATGGTGCCCTTGGAGTTGATGGCACGGCTGAAGACGGGAAACTGCATCTCCTCCAGGTCGTCGACGTCACGGACTCCACCGTCGATGACCAACCCCTTGCAGCCACGGGCCTGCAGGCTGGTGGCCAGCAGGTCACCGAAGAAGCCGTCCTCGCTCTCGGTGGTGCAACCGGCGATCAGCACGTCGCCCGGTTGGACCTGCTCGACGGCCACGTGGAACATCCAGTTGTCTCCGGGCTGCAGCAGGACGGTGACGGCGGGGCCGCAGAGCTTGGCCCCCTTCCAGACCGGACGGATGTAGGGGCGCATCAAGCCCACACGGCCCATCGCCTCATGGATGGTGGCGGCACCGTACTTGGACAATTCCTCGACGGCTTGCGGATCGGCGCGCGTGATGTTGCGCTGGACGATACCCAAGTTGTTGAGTCGCATGTGTGGCTCCTAGTGCTGTTCGGGTGAAGGCGGTCACTGGCCGCGCGCGGCCAGCTGCTGGTCGAGGCGGGGATAGACGGCGCGGACGTTCTGGCTGAGCACCTGCTGCTTCTGCTGCTCGTCGATCCGGTCGGTGGCCTTGATGTAGCGCAGCGTGTCGTCGAAGTGGTGCCCGGTGCGGGGATCGATGTCACGCACCGCACCGATCATCTCCGAGGCGAACAGGATGTTCTTGGTGGGGACCACTTCGGTGAGCAGGTCAATGCCCGGCTGGTGGTAGACGCAGGTGTCGAAGAAGACATTGTTGAGCAGGTGTTCGTCCAACTCCGGCTTCTTCAGCGCCATCGCCAGCCCACGGAAACGCCCCCAGTGGTAGGGCACTGCACCGCCACCGTGCGGAATCACGAACTTCAGCTCGGGGAAGTCGCGGAACAGGTCGCCCTGGATGAGTTGCATGAAGGCGGTGGTGTCGGCATTGAGGTAGTGCGCGCCGGTGGTGTGGAAGGCCGGGTTGCACGAGGTGCTGACGTGGATCATGGCGGGGATCTGGTACTCCACCAGGGCCTCGTAGATCGGGTACCAGGACTTGTCGGTCAGCGGCGGGGCGGTCCACTTGCCACCCGACGGGTCCGGGTTGAGGTTCACAGTGACGGCACCCAGCTCCTCCACCACTCGACGCAGCTCGGGCACGCTGGTGGCCGGGTCCGCGCCAGGCGACTGCGGCAGCATGGCTCCCATTGCGAAGCGCTCCGGATAGAGCTGGCTGACCCGGTGGCACAGGTCATTGCACAGGGTGGCCCAGCGCTTGCTCACCTCCAGGTCGCCGATGTGGTGGGCCATGAAGGAGGCCCGTGGGCTGAAGATCGTCAGGTCGGTGCCACGCTCGTCCATCAGGCGCAGCTGGTTCTGCTCGATCGACTCGCGGATCTGGTCATCGGTGATGACGGGGTCGCTGCTGGGGTTGGCGCCCTTGCCCTCAGTGAAGGCGATCTGCTGGTCGCGCCAGTCGCCGAGCGGGCTCGGGGCGGTGGTGTAGTGGCCATGGCAGTCGATGATCATTGCGTGCTCCTTCGGTGCAGCGGTGTTCATGGGCGTGTGGGTCACGAAGCGGTGGATGGGTCTTGGGCGGCGAGAGACATGCCGTGGCCTTCCACCAGCTCGCGGTGGGAGGGGCTGGTGATGAACTCGACCAGCTCAGTGGCCTGTTCACGGCGACGGCTGGTGGCGGCCACGGCAGCCACGAAGACCGAGGTGATGCGGTGCGGTTCGGGCAGCGGTCCCAGCACGGTCACGCCGGCCAAGCCGGCCATCTCGCTGAGCTGCTGGATCCCGACGTCGATCTGGCCCTGGGCCACCATGCCGCCCACCGGGTGTCCGGGACGGGCCTGTTCCAGCCGACCGTCGAGCTGTCGGGTGAGTCCGAGCTCTTCGACCAGACTCAGGAAGGCCTTGCCACTGGGCCCGGTGGAATAGCCGATGCTCGAGGCGTCCAGCAGCAGCTGGCGCAACTGTCCAGTATCGGTGGGGACGCTGGCGTCACTGCCGGAAGGAACCCCGATCACGGCCTCGGAGACGAAGGCCGGGCGCACCGTCTCCGCCAGCAGGTGGCCCTGGTCGGCCAGCTCCTCCACTGCGCGGGCGGCCAGCACGACAACGTCAGCCTGCTCCCGCTGTCGGATGCGTTCAGCCACCTCGACGCCGCCACCGGCGCTGAAGCGGACTGCGGCCACCCCGGAGGCGGCGGCCAACCCTTCCATCTCTGCCAGCAGGTGTCGGGTGGCCATGGACCCCAGTCCCACAAGAGCGGTGCTCATCTCAACGTCCTCCCGCCTGCTCGAGGTGCATGACGGCCGCCCGGCACGACGCGTCTCGGGCACGTGCAGAGTGGTCGTCATCGATCCTCCTCATGGTCTTCGTGCCGACCTCGATGCCGACACGCTGTGAACTATGTCACAAGGAGAAGCCCATTCAGATGGAAAGAGCCATTGAAGATCCTGCAAGATGCCATAGATGACATCTATGCTTTCGTCATGGGGCCGGCCGACCTGAACCTGACAAGAACCTTCGTGGCGATCTACGAGACCCGCTCCGTGACGGCTGCAGCACAACGCTTGCAGCTGTCCCAACCGACAGTGACCCACGCCCTCAACCGACTGCGTCGCCAGATGGGCGACGAGCTCTTCCTGCGCGAGCGGCGAGGCGTCACCCCCACCGCCCGTGCTCGGTACGCCTACCCCGCGCTGGTCGAGGCGCTCAACGCGATCGACTCCGCCTTCGAGGGGCAGGACGAGTTCGACCCAACCAGCGAGGGCACCACCTTCCACCTGGCACTCTCGGATGCCGGCGAGGCGACGCTCTTGCCCCGCATGTGGGGTGCGATCCATGCCTTGTCGCCTGCCTCAAACCTGGCGATCCACCCCCTCGACGTGGACCAGGTGGAAGACCAGGTCCTGCGAGGTGAGCTGGACGGCTTCGTCTCGGGGGCGCACTTCGATTCCCGACGACTCGCCCGCCGAGACCTGCTCCAGGAGCACTATGTGGTGCTCCTGTCCGATCGTCATCCTCGGCTGCGTGATTCAGTGTCCAGTGACCAGCTGGAATTCGAGCAGCACGTGGTGGTCAACGGGGCGATCGGTCACCAGGAACCACCTCGCCTGCAGCGCGAGCACGGTGTGCGGGTGGCCGTGGAGGTCCCCCGCTACTCGGCCCTGCCCAACCTGCTGCGCAACAGCGACGCCGTGGCCATCGCCCCCCAGTACGTGGCCGAGACCTTCGCGGCCAATGGCGGCCTGCGACATCTACCCCTGCCCTGGCCAATCAAGGGCGTGAGACTGGCGGCCTGGAGCCGTCACGCCCACGCCTGCTCGCCGCAACAACGCTGGGTACTGGACACAGTCGCCGAGGCCATCAGCGGCATCGCCGACCTCGACACCTGAGCAAGCCGCAAGCCCAGCGCCCCTCGCACGTCCATGAGCCCAGCCCGGCCACCGACCACCAAGAGAACCGCCTCGGTGCCACATTGGACTCCACACAGCAGCCCACCTGCCCCACAGCACGGGCGTAGACAGCCAGACAGGAGCAACCATGGCCGGCGGCAACCGCGATGCGGGACGCACAGTGGCGTCCAAGACCCTCGCGATCCTGGAGGCCTTCGAGTCAGGACGGCGTTCGCTCACCCTGCAGGAGATCGCCGAACAGGCAAACCTGCCGCTGAGCACCGCCCACCGCCTGGCCGCCGAACTCGAGGAGTGGGGTGCGCTCAGCCGTGACAGCCAGCGCCGCTACCAGCTGGGCCTGCGGCTGTGGGAGCTCAGCCAGCACGCCGGGCGCGCCCTGCGCGACACCGCTCGCCCATACGTGCAAGACCTGCACAACATCACCGGCGAGACCTCGCAGCTGGCCATCAGGGACGGCCGCGACAGCCTGTTCATCCATCGCTTCTACGGTTCGCGACGCATCCCGAGGGCCTCGCGAGTGGGCGGGCGCCTTCCGCTGCACGCAACCGCCGTGGGCAAGGTGTTGTTGGCCAAGGCACCCGATGAACTGCTCGAGGCCTACCTGGATGCCGATCTCGAGCAACCCACCCCTCACACCCATGCCAACCCGGTCCAGCTGCGCGGCGAACTGGAACAGGTGCGCCAACAGGGCTTTGCCACCTCGATGGACGAGATCCGGGTGGGTAGCAGCTCCGTGGCAGTGCCCGTCTTCCACACGGGGAGGGTCGGTGCCTCGATCGGCATCGTGACGGCCACGACAAACTTGGCCAACCTCACCAAGTTCCTGCCCGCGCTCCGGGCGATCTCGGAGCGCATCGAGCAGGCGACGGTGCACATCCCCCTCGAGACGCTGCTGCGCACCAGCAGCGACATTGCCCTGCGTTCCTACCCACACGCAGATCGAGGAAACTCCTCGAAACTGGATTCCACTGAACGGAAACAACGAGAGTGACATAGCTCACACACGGGACAGACTCGCTCCATCGCGCAACTTCAACGACGAGATCGCGAGAAGGAGCTGAACCATGAGCACCACTGGATGCCCGGTCGACCACGCCTCACTGGCAGGCGAGAAGTACCACGGCTACGAGCCTTTCGAGATGAAGGACCCCTTCGAGTCCTACGCACGCCTGCGTTCTGAAGAGCCCGTGATGTTCGACGAGCGCACCAACCTCTGGGTCGTCTCGCGCTTCGACGACGTCAAGGCCGTCTTCGAGGACTGGGAGACCTTCTCCAGCGAGAATGCCCAGGCCCCCGTCCGCAAACGTGGCCCGCAGGCCACCAAGATCATGAACGACGGCGGCTTCACCGCCTACTCGGGCCTCAGCGCTCGCACCCCACCGACCCACACGCGGATCCGCGGCATCGTGCAGAAGATGTTCACCCCGCGTCGCTACAAGGTGCTGGAGCCCCGCATCCGGGCCAAGGTCGTCAGCATGATCGAGCAGATGCTGGCCAAGGGCGCCAACGATGCGGACATCGTGCGTGACATCGCCTACGAGCTGCCCACCCTGACCATCCTCACCTTGATCGGTGAAGACCTGGACCGGTTGGACGACTACAAGCGCTGGAGCGTCGCCCGAGCCGCCATGACCTGGGAGGACCTCAGCGACGAGGAGCAGATCCCCTACGCCCACGAGCTCGTCGACTACTGGCAGGCCTGCCAGAACCTGGTCAGCAAGGCGCATGCCGAAGGTGGCGACAACCTGGTGGCGGACCTGGTCAAGGCCCAGCAGGAGGGCCAGGAGATCACCGACCACGAGATCGCCTCGCTGTGCTACTCCCTGCTCTTTGCTGGTCACGAGACCACCACCACGCTCATCTCGAACTGCATGCGTGTGCTGCTGGCGCACCGGGACCAGTGGGAGCAGCTGGTGGAGAACCCCAAGAAGATCTCCGGCGCCATCGACGAGGTGCTGCGCTACTCGGGATCGATCGTGGCCTGGCGTCGCAAGGCACTCAAGGACACCGAAGTGGGAGGACAGCCGATCAAGGAAGGCGATGAGCTCTTGCTGCTGATGGGCTCGGCCAACCGCGACGAGGAGCGCTTCACCAACGCTGACCAGTTCGACATCACTCGAGAGAATGCCCGCGAGCACCTCTCCTTTGGTTACGGCATCCACTTCTGCCTGGGGAACATGCTGGCCCGCCTGCAGGCGCGCATCGCCGTCGAGGAGATCGCCCGACTGGCTCCCCACCTCGAGCTCGTTGCCCCCGACGAGATCGAGTTCCGCAAGAACATTTCATTCCGTGTACCGCTGACGGTGCCGGTCACCTGGGAAGGAAGCCCCGCATGAGCACCACCGTGCAGATCCCCGAGATCCAGTTCTTCGACGACGAGATCGAGCCCACCCTGGAGGCGCTCGGCGGCAAGGGCCAGTCGCTGGCCACCATGACCCGTGCCGGGATGCCCGTGCCGCCCGGTTTCGTCGTCACCACGGCCTCCTTCGATGCCTTCCTGGACGAGGCCGGCATCTCCCAGGACATCCACACGCTGCTCGACGGGCTCAATCCCGACGACGTCTCCGAGGTTGACCGCGTCTCGGCCCAGATCCGCGACGAGCTGCTCTCCAAGCCCATGCCGGCACATGTGCACGACGCCGCGGTCGCCGCCTACGACCGGCTGATGGCCCAGTTCCCCCAGCCCGTCCCGGTCGCCGTGCGTTCCAGCGCCACCGCGGAGGACCTGCCGGATGCTTCCTTCGCCGGACAGCAGGACACCTACCTGTGGCTGGTCGGGTGGAAGGACGTAGGCACCCACATCCGCAAGTGCTTCGCCAGCCTCTACACCAGCCGGGCCATCATCTACCGCCTGAAGAACAACATCCCCAACGAGGGCCTGTCGATGGCCGTCGTGGTGCAGAAGATGGTCAACGCCAAGGTCTCCGGTGTCGCCATGACCATCGACCCGTCCAATGGCGACAAGTCGAAGATCGTGGTGGATGCCTCCTACGGCGTGGGTGAACTGGTGGTCTCCGGCGAGGTCACCCCGGACAACTTCCTGCTCGACAAGGTCACCATGCAGACCGTCACCGAGCACATCGGCGACAAGCACCACGAACTGGTGCCCGACGCAGAGGCCGGCCAGTTGGTCCACAAGGACGTCGAGGCCGAACGGCGCACCGCGCGCTGCCTCAGCGACGAACAACTGGTCCAGGTCGCCACGATGGCCAAGGCCGCCGAGAAGCACTACAAGTGCCCGCAGGACATCGAATGGGCGCTGGACGCGGACCTGCCCGACGGAGAGAACCTGCTGCTCCTGCAGGCCCGTCCCGAGACGGTGCACTCCTCGAAGCCGAAGGCCACCGAGCCCAAGCCGGCAGCGGCTCCTGCTGGCTCTCCCGGTGGCTTCGACCTGAGCTCGGTGCTCAGCGCCATCCCCTTCGCCAACTGACCCTGACCGTCCCCACGACGAGCCCGGCGGCGGGTCGCGCCAGACCCGCCGCCACCCACCTGACACTGCACCACCGGCGCATCGTCGCGCCTGAAAGGTTCTGCCATGTCCATGAAGTCGTTCCCGAAGCCGTCCGACCTGAAGGTGCCCGAGGGCGCCGAGGGCTGGGAGGAGCTCTACCCGTACTACCTGGTCTTCCAGGACAATCTGAAGGAGCAGGAGGACGAGAAGTTCTGGTTCTGCGATTCGCAGCACTGGCCCACCGTCTTCAAGCCCTTCGAGACCATCGGCGGCGAGTTCGCCGTGAAGTGCCTGGGTCAGTACAACGCGCGCCACCTGATGATCCCCAATGCCAACGGCATCGAGTTCCGCATCCACCTGGGCTACCTGTACATGAGCCCCATCCCGGTGCCCGAGGCCGAGATGGCCGAGCGCGTGCCCCACTTCCAGGAGCGCCTGGCGCACTACTACCAGAACTGGCCCGAACTGCTGGACCAGTGGCACGCCAAAGTGCGTGGCACCATCTCCGAGATGGAGGCGATCCACTTCGAGAAGCCCCCGGCCATGGTGCCGATGCGCCACATCAACGACGGGGTGGGCAAGGACGGCTCCGAGAAGCTCATCGAGAACTACGACAAGCTGATCAACCTCACCTACCAGAACTGGCAGTACCACTTCGAGTTCCTGAACCTGGGCTACATCGCCTACCTGGACTTCTTCAACTTCTGCAAGCAGGTCTTCCCGTCGATCCCCGACCAGTCGATCGCCTCGATGGTGCAGGGCGTCGACATGGAGCTCTTCCGGCCCGACGACGAGCTCAAGAAGCTCGCCGACCTGGCGGTGCGGCTGGGGCTGCAGAACTGCTTCGCCGACACCAATGACGTCGAGGGCACCATCGCCAAGCTCAAGGCCGCACCCCACGGTCGCGCCTGGCTGCAGGCCATGGACAATTCGCGTGAGCCCTGGTTCAACTTCACCATCGGCAATGGCTTCTACGGCCATGACCGCTACTGGAACGAGCACCTGGAACTGCCCCTGGGCTTCATCAAGGACTACATCCGTCGGCTCGAGGACGGCCAGGACATCATGCGCCCGGTGGCCGAGCTGATCGAGGAGCGCGACCGGATCGTGCAGGAGTACCGCGACCTGCTCGACGACGAGGACCAGGCCACCTTCGACCAGAAGCGCAACCTGGCCGCGATGGCCTATCCCTATGTGGAGAACCACAACTTCTACATCGAGCACTGGACCATGGGCGTCTTCTGGCGCAAGGTGCGCGAGTTGAGCCGTGTCTTCCATGCCGAGGGTTTCTGGCCGGAGGAGGACGACCTGCTCTACCTGAGCCGCAACGAGGTGCGCGATGCGATCTTCGACCTGGTCACCGGTTGGGGCATCGGTGCCCCCGGTGGCCCGATCGGACCGTCCTACTGGCCCGAGGTGGTGGAGCGTCGCCGCAAGCTGGTCGCGGCGCTGAAGACCGCCCGTCCGCAGCCGGCGCTGAACACCCCGCCGGCCTCCATCACCGAACCCTTCACCCGCATGCTGTGGGGCATCACCACCGAACAGGTGGAGCAGTGGCTGGCCGAGGCGGATCCCGACGTGGAGCACGACGCCACCCAGCTCAAGGGCATGGCGGCCTCCCCCGGCCAGGCCGAGGGACGCGCCAGGGTGGTCACCGACTCCGACCAGCTCAGCGAGGTGCAGCCCGGCGAGATCCTGGTGGCGCCGATCACCGCCCCGTCGTGGGGACCGATCTTCGGCACCATCGCCGCCACCGTCACCGACATCGGCGGCATGATGAGCCACGCCGCCATCGTCTGCCGCGAGTACGGGCTGCCGGCCGTGACTGGCACCGGCACCGCCACCACCAAGATCCGCACGGGTCAGTTGCTGCGCGTCGATGGCGCCAAGGGCACCGTCGAGATCCTGGACGAAGGATCGGGCAATGGCTGAGCAGACACGAGGCGCCACCCTGGTCACCGGGGCCGCTGGTGGTTTGGGGCGCAGCTTTGCCCTGGGCTTCGCCGAACGCGGCCACCACGTGGTCTGCGCCGACATCAACGAAGCCGGCGCCGCAGAGACAGCCCAGCTGGTGACCGAGGCCGGCGGACGCGCCACCAGCGTCCAGGTGGATGTGACCGACAGGGCCAGCTGCGAGCAAGCAGCCAAGGCCGCGGCCGATATCGGCGCTGGCCGAATCGACGCAGTGGTCAACAATGCCGCCATCTACGCCACCATCACTCGCACCCCCTTCGAGGAGATCGACGTCGACGAGTGGGATCTGGTGATGGGCGTCAACCTCAAGGGCCCTTGGCAGGTCACCCGCGCCTGCAGCCCCTACCTGGGCGAGGGCTCGCACGTGATCAACCTGTCCAGTGCAACGGTCTTCTCGGGCTCAGCCCAGTGGGCCCACTACGTGGCGAGCAAGAGCGGCGTGATCGGCCTGACCCGCGTGCTCGCCAAGGAGTTGGGTCCGCGCGGCATCACCGTCAATGCGGTGGCGCCGGGCTTCACCCTCACCGAGGCCAGCTACGGGCTGATGGACAATGCCGAGTCCTATGGCGTCGACCGCGGCTCCCTGAAGCGGGCCTGCCAGCCCGAGGACATCGTCGGGGCCGTGCTCTTCCTGGCCGGCGGCGACTCCGGCTTCATCACCGGCCAGACGCTGGTGGTGGACGGCGGCCGACAGTTCATCTGACCAACCACCACCCCGCAAGGAAAGGGGCTGCCGACGCGCCACACCGCGCCGGCAGCCCGCCCAGACACACCTGACAGGAGCACAACCATGCCCACCGTCCACTACACCAGCCATGACGGCACCACCCGCACCATCGAGGGCAATGTCGGCGACTCCGTGATGGAGACCGCCGTGCGCAATGGAGTCGACGGGATCGTCGGCGAGTGCGGCGGATCGCTCTCGTGCGCCACCTGCCACGTCTTCGTCGACCCCGATCAGTTCGACGAGCTGCCCGAGCGCAGCGGCGTCGAGGAGGAGATGCTGTGGGGCACCTCCGAGGACCAGCAGGACAACTCCCGGTTGTCCTGCCAGATCAAGCTGACCGAGGGCATGGACCTGCGGGTCACCACCCCCGAAACGCAGGTGTGACATGACAGGCCTGCTGATCATCGGTGCCAGCCAAGCCGGGGTGCAGCTGGCCACATCGCTGCGCGGTCTGGGCGACGAGCGCCCCATCACCCTGCTGGGTGACGAGGACCACCGCCCCTACCAGCGCCCCGCCCTGAGCAAGGAATTCCTGCAGGGCACCATGGACAAGGAACAGCTGATCTTTCGCACCCAGCAGTTCTGGGACGAACACCGCATCACCGTCGTCAAGGGTGAGCGGGTCGTCCGCATCGATCGCCAGGACGACGGGTCCGGCGTGGCCATCGCCGCCAGCGGAGCCGAGTTCCCCTTCAGCCAGCTGGCGCTGGCCGTAGGCGCCAGGGCCCGTCAGCTGGAGGTTCCCGGCGCGGATCTTGACGGTGTGCTGGCACTGCGCAATGCCGACGATGCCCTGGATCTGAAGGCTCGTGCCGGCAAGGTCACCGACGTGGTCGTCGTCGGCGGGGGCTTCATCGGCCTGGAAGCGGCCCGCAGCCTGCACTCCATGGGCAAGACCGTCACCGTCCTGGAATACGGCGAACGCCTGGTGGGACGCGCCGTGGGCACCGAGACCAGCGACTACTTTCTGGAAGCACACCGCCAGGCCGGGCTCGACATCAGGCTCGGCGCCCGGATCGAGTCGGTGGAAGGCACCGACGGACGGGTCACCGGCGTCCAGCTGGCCGACGGTGAGGTGATCGCTGCCCAGCTCGTGCTGGTGGGCATCGGGGTCATCCCCAACACCGAGCTGGCCGAAGAGCTGGGCCTCGAGGTGGACAATGGAATCGTCGTCGACACCCATGGGATCTGCTCCGACGGTCACACCATCGCCATCGGCGACGTCGCCAACATCCCCAACCCGACGCCCGGCGCACCGGCCGACGAACGCATCCGGCTGGAGAGCGTCAACAATGCCGTCGAGCACGCCAAGGTGGCCGCTTGGTGGCTGGCTGGCCAGCCCGAACAGTACCGCGGCATCCCGTGGTTCTGGTCCAACCAGGGTGACCTGAAACTGCAGATCGCAGGCCTCAGCATGGGCCATGACCAGACCGTGCTGAGGCAGGATCCCGCCGCCGACAAGTTCTCCGTCCTCTACTACCGCGCCGGCCGAATCATCGCGGCCGACTGCATCAACTCGCCCGTCGACTTCATGGCGGTGCGCGGCGCACTCACCCGTGGACACGACATCCCCAGTGACCAGGCCGGTGACATCGACGTCCCCCTGAAGTCCCTGATCCGAAAGGAAGACTCATGACTGCCCCCGCTGAGGCCAGCCACACCGTTTACGAACAGGGATCGCTGATCAAGGCCCACGGCCCGATCAACACCGACCCCATCGCTTCCACCCCCTCGACCCGCCTCGACCTGGACCCCATCTGGAAGGCCGTTGTCGAGTGCACCCGGGTACGCGGCAATGACATCCACCTGCCGATCGTCGTGGCCTACGCCGAACGGCTGTGCGCGGCACATCCGGATGCCGATGCCGACATCGTCCTGGTCTCCACGCTGCTCCATGACACCGGCTGGAAGCGCGTCGACGAGAGCAAGATCATCTCCGAGGGCTTCAGCGGAGACTGGCGCAAGGCGCAGATCCGCTTCGAGCACGAGAAGAAGGGCTGCGAGATCGCCCGTGAGGTGCTGCCCGAGCTGGGTCATGGCGCGGACTTCGTGGAGCGGGTCTGCGCGATCATCGACGGCCACGACACCCGTCAGGTGGCCCACTCGCTGGAAGACGCGCTGATGCGTGACGCCGACCGACTGTGGCGCTTCGACCAGGTGGGCATCGCGCTGGCCTCGTCGTGGTTCGGAATGACGCCCGACCAGTACACCGATCGGCTCGAGGTGGAGATCGTCCCCGAGCTGCACACGGAGGCTGGCCATGCCATGGCCACCGCCGATCTGGCTCGCTCCCGCGCCCTGCTGCGGACGGACATCCTGCGATGAGCCAGATCACTCGGGCGGCCGCCGCCTCGCTGCCACACCAGCAGGTCGCCGACCTGTACGTCGACGGAGCCTACGTCGCGGCCCATGCCACCGAGACGATCGAGGTGGCCGATCCCAGCACGGGTGAGGTCTGGGGCCGGACCCCGGACTGTGACGCCACCGACGTGGATGCCGCCGTCGGCGCGGCCCGGCAGAGCTTCGACTCCGGCGCTTGGCGTCGTATGACAGCCGGCCAGCGCGCCGAAGTGCTGCTGCGTGCCGCCGACGAGGTGGAGGCTCGCGCACACCTGATCGCCATGACCAATACCCGCGAGAACGGTTCCCCGGTGGCCGAGACGGCGGGAGCTGCTGCCAATGCTGCAAGCATCCTGCGCTACTTCGCCACCCTGGCCCCGGTGATCGACGATGAGGACGTGCGGGTCTTCCCCAAACCTCCCTCGCCGGGGGCCCGCACCGTCGTGAAGCGGGACCCGATCGGCGTGTGTGCCCTGATCGCGCCGTGGAACTTCCCGATCAACCTGGTTGTCATCAAGCTGGCACCCGCCCTGCTGGCGGGTTGCAGCGTGGTCATCAAGCCGGCACCCTCCACTCCCCTGTCGATCCGCTATGTCGTGGAAGCCTTGGCTGCTGCCGGCGTCCCGGACGGCGTGGTGAACGTGGTGACCGGTGGCGGACAGACCGGCGATCTGCTGGTGCGCCACCCGCAGGTGGACAAGGTTGCCTTCACCGGGTCCACCCCGGTGGGGCGTCGGATTGCGGCGGCCTGTGGGGAACTGCTGCGCCCGGTGACCTTGGAGCTGGGCGGCAAGTCTTCGGCCATCGTGCTGCCCGACGCAGATCTGGAGCTGCTGGGCTCTCGTCTGGTGCGCTCCTGCCTGCGCAACACGGGCCAGACCTGTTACATCTCCACCCGGATCCTGGCACCCGCCGAGCGCTACGAGGAGGTGGTGGAGGTGGTCACCCGCACCATCGCGGAGCAGCGGCAGGGCGACCCCTTCGACCAGGACACGGTCTTCGGCCCTTTGGCCAACCGCATGCAGTTCGATTCTGTGCAGCGTCATCTGGCCTTGGGCCATGAGCAGGGAGCTCGTGTCACCACCGGTGGGGCGCTCGCGTCGCTGCCCGGTGAGCTGGCCGGGGGGCTGTTCATCCAGCCCACCGTCTTCGCCGACGTGACTCCCGACCTGGCAATCGCGCGCGAGGAGATCTTCGGCCCGGTGCTCACGGTCATGAAGTACGACGGCGTCGACGAGGCGATCGCGATTGCCAACAACACTGACTTCGGTCTGGGCGGCATCGTCTTCGGTGGCGACGTGGAGGCGGCTCGCGCCGTCGCCGAGCGGGTGGACTCGGGATCGGTCGGGGTGAACTTCTTCGCGTCGAACCACTCGGCCCCCTTCGGAGGGCGGCATGATTCCGGGCTGGGCGTCGAGTACGGCGTCGAGGGGCTGCACGCCTACCTCAGTTTCAAGTCCATCCACCTGCCCTGAGCGTTGGGTCTCATGACCTGGTCAGACTTGTGTTGAAACAGTGCAACGCAAGTCTGACCGGTTCACTTGGCCAGGTCAGGTTCGATCCAGCAAGGCCTCCGACTCCACGCATCCGCGTCGGCATGACCGCCAGTCGACGGGGTGCCCGAGCATGCGGAGTGCGGCCGTCACCATGGCAGCGCAAGCGCAAGGGCGGGTGTCCGTGTCGTGGAAACCGAAGCGCATGGTTGTCTCTCCCTGCAGGACGTGCAGATTGTCGCGATCCATGTCACGAAAACCCCGGGACCCGGTGTGTCCCATACGGCCATCCAGCTCGACGACGAGCCGCCCATAGCGGATGTCGCGGTAGCCCGCCCGGCTTCTGGTCTGACGCTCACCACGCGGCAACCCATGGGCACGTTCCACGTCGCGAAGCCACATCATCTCCAAGACGCTGAGGGCCCCTTCTCCCACATCACCCAGGATCCCGCGTGCGACCTCGCGACGAGGGAATTGCTCGAACTTCTCCAACTCCTTGAGTATTCGCGTGGGGTTGGTGCGGCGTGAGTTCACCACGTCAGCAAGTACCGAGGCGGCCCGATAGGGCTCCGCCCGGACCATGTCCAAGGCGGTTCGTTCCACGGAGGTACATGGCGGATCCCCGCGGGTCGCAAAGGCGATCCGAGAGGAGTGGACCTGCCATGGTCCCCACTGCACCACCCGGCGCGCATGTGGCACCACCACATGGACCGCATCGGTGGACGGCTGCCAGCCCTGAAGGGCAGCGGCAGTCTCGAAGCCCAGAGCTGCTCCATCACCGGCAGCAAGCAGCGCGAGCCATTGGCGTGTGGCAGCGCCCCATGCCAGACAGTGCGTCACGTAGAGACCGCGCCCTGCCTTGGCCCACAAGCCCTCGGCGACGAGTCGGGCCACGCCGGTCCTCGGCAGACCAGCCGCCCGGCACTGGGCCATGGTGACCGCCCCAGCCTGCGCCTTCGCGAGTGCCAGCAGCGGGGGTGGGATGGGGATGCGTCGGGGCATGCCACGAGCCTTGCTGGAGGTCCCGGACTCGTGGAAGGGCTGAACGACCACGGACAACAGACGGACAACACCACGGGTCAATCGCCCCGGTCAGAGTTGCGTTGGAAGAGTGACACACAAGTCTGACCAAGACGATTGGCCAGCTCAGTAGTAGTACGGGAAGGCGCTCCAGTCGGGGTCGCGCTTCTCCAGGAAGGAGTCCCGACCCTCGACGGCCTCGTCGGTCATGTAGGCCAGGCGGGTGGTCTCACCCGCGAAGATCTGCTGGCCCACCAGACCGTCGTCGATGGCATTGAAGGCGTACTTCAGCATCCGCTGGGCCGTCGGGGACTTCCCGCAGATGATCCGTGCCCATTCCAAGCCCTCGTCCTCGAGCTGCGCGTGCGGGACGACCTTGTTCACGGTGCCCATCTCGTAGGCGCGCTGCGCGTCATAGGTCTGACCCAGGAAGAAGATCTCGCGGGCCACCTTCTGCCCCACCTGGCGGGCCAGGTAGGCCGAGCCGTAGCCGGCGTCGAAGGAGCCGACATCGGCGTCGGTCTGCTTGAACCTGGCGTGTTCGGCGCTGGCCAGACTCATGTCACTGACCACGTGCAGCGAGTGACCACCGCCTGCCGCCCAGCCGTTCACCAGGGCGATCACCGGCTTGGGCATGAAGCGGATCAGGCGCTGCACCTCCAGGATGTGGAGGCGTCCGAGCTTGGCCTGGTCGATCGGCGACGGCTTCGCGGAGCCGTCGTTGGCCCCCGTTCCCTCGTCGGTCTCGGCCATGTAACCGGCCTTGCCGCGGATCCGCTGGTCTCCACCGGAGCAGAAGGCCCAACCACCGTCCTTGGCGCTGGGGCCATTGCCGGTGAGTAGCACGCAGCCGATGTCGGCGCTGGTCCGGGCATGCTCCAGGGCCGTGTACAGCTCGTCGACGGTGTGCGGCCGGAAGGCATTGCGCACCTCTGGCCGGTTGATTGCCACGCGCACGGCGGGCACCTGCTTGGCGCGGTGGTAGGTGATGTCGGTGAAGTCGAAGCCGGGAACCTCGTCCCACAGCTCGGGCTTGAAGGGATTGTCGACCATGCCCGGAGCCTATCGGTCCGCAAACCACACCGTCCCACCCGAGGACTACCGCTGAGTGAAAGCCTTCGCCCCGGTGGCTCGGCCGTCTTCCTACCCTCGGCTGCATGGTTGACGCGGATGCACGCCCACGACGCCAAGGGGTGTCGTTGTTGATCCTTGGGGACGGCCAGGAACCAGATCCGAGGTTCTCGTTGGCCAATGAACGAACCTTCCTCGCCTGGGTCCGAACCTCCCTGGCCCTGTTTGCAGGCGGGGTAGGACTGGAGGCCTTCGCTGGCGAGGCATTCCCCCAGGGAACCAGGACCGCCTTGGTCGCTGCCCTGCTCGGCACCGGGATGCTCCTGGCCGTGAGTGCCACCGTCCGCTGGGCCCAGATCGAGCGAGCCATGCGGCAGGACCGCCCTCTTCCACTCCCCTGGATCGGCGCAGTGCTAGCATTCGGCGTCGCGATTGCGCTCGGGGTCTTCGTGGGGCATCTGCTGTGAGTCATCCGCAGTGGTCGCCGCGCACTGACACCGGCCTGCAACCGGAGCGGACGACCTTGGCCTGGGAGCGCACCCTGCTCGCCCATCTTGGTGTGGCTTGCCTGATGCTCCGGTGGCTCAGCCAAGGCCCACCCACCATCCTGCTCCTGGTCATCCTCTCCGCCCTCGCGGTCATCACAGTGCGGCTGTCCTTGTCACGGAGCCATCGACGTACTCTCCACGGGATCGAGGCCGTCACGGGTTCAGACTGCCTGCCGCTGGTCCACCTGTTGGGTGCGGCCACCTTCCTGCTCGGTCTCAGCGGCCTGTTGGTGTTGCTGGCATGACCATCCACCAGTTGACCGGGATGGTCGCCACTCTCGTGGTGCCGCTGTTCGCCGTGGCCAGCACCGCCTCCGTCGGCCTGCAGTTCACCCCACGGGAAATCCTGGCCCCGATCCGCCGTGGGCGACTCATGCTGGCTGCACTGGTGGGCAACTTCGTTCTTGCTCCGCTGATCGCCCTGGGCCTGTGCGCAGCACTCCCCGTCAGCCCCGAGGTGCGCAGCGGGCTGGTCACCTTGGCCTGCGCCGCCGGCGCTCCCTTCTCCCTGCAACTGTCTGCCTTGGCCGGTGCCAGCATGAGCGTGGCCTCGGGATTGATGCTCACCAGCTTGGTGTCCACGACGGTCTTCCTGCCCACCATCCTCCCCCGGCTTCTGTCCGGGATGGACGTGAACCCGGCAGACCTGGCGCTCTTGCTCTTCTGGACGATGGTCTTTCCGCTCGTTGCCGGTTCCGTCATCGCGTACAAGGCGCCGCGACTGGCCGAGGCCTCGGCTCCCGCGGTGGGTCGACTGGCACGGGTGTCCATGGTCGTCATGCTCGTCAACCAGGCAGTGGCAGACCACCGGGAGATCGCACAACTTGCCACCACCCTCGCAATCGTCGCAATCACCGGCATGATCGTGCTGACCTGCGCCACCGGCTGGTTGCTGGGATCGATGCTGGGGGTCCCGGGGCTGAGCGTGGCACTGTCGGTCTCCCAGCGGAACATGGCTGCGGGAACACTGGTGGCTTCGACCAACCTTCCAGGATCCGCTGCAGTCACCTGCGTGGTGCTGAGCGGTTTCATGGCTCTGGCCGTGCTGCTGCCGGTGGCAGGCATGCTGGGGCGCCGGGCGGGCCAACAGTGACTCACGGGGGCGGGCAGACCGGCTTCGTCCCCTAGTTCTCGCGCATCTGTTGACCAACCATGGCCCGAGAGATGGCCGCCGACGTCACCTTGAGGGCCGGCACCACTCGATTCGGGTCCTCCAGCGGGGAGACGGTCACGATCCCCAGAGCAGCCAGCACCTCTCCGTTGAAGCCGAAGACAGGAACGGCCAGCCCCCACGCCCCATCCACCTGTTCTTCGGCTGTCGTGGCCCAACCTCGTTGGCCGACGAGGTCAAGTTCCTCCTGCAGACGCGACGGATGCGCAATGGAACGTCGTGTCTCTGGAGTCAGCGCCAGGACGCGCAGTGGGTCCTCCCCCAAGGCCCCGTGCGCGAGGAAGATCTTCCCAGCAGCACTGGTGTGCAGCGGCAGACGATCACCCGGCACCGCGAACGGGTCCCCCACCGCAGACCCGGAGATGCGTTCGACCAGCAGCGCACGATCGGTGTCCAGCACGAAGAGGTTGACGATCTGGCGCGTCGCAGCGAGCAGGTCCTGCATGAAGGGAGCAGCAACCTGTCGCAGGCCGCGTTGCACTGGCGAGAGCATGCCGAGCTCCCAGACGAGATGACCGATCGTGAACTGCCCGTCCTGCTGCTGGGCCACCAGTCCGAGCCGTGACATCTCGCGCAGCATGCGGTGGCAGGTCGCCAGGGGAATGCCAGACCGGCGGCAGACCTGGGTCAAGGTCTGCCGCCGGTGTTGCTGGTCGAAGGTGCGCAGGATCTGCACCACTCGTTCAGCCTGACTGATGCCCGGCCGTGACGTGTTGCCCGCCACTGGTCTCCTTCTCCGTCGCCACCTCGAGGTGGGGCTCCTCGCCTTGGGCCAGCAGACCGAGCTTGCGCTGCTCTCGCTGCTGGTTGACGAAGACTAGGCAGCCCAGCCCAGCGGCCGCAAGCAGCACCCCGGTCCACCGAAAAGCACTGACGTAACCGTCGGCGGGCGTGCTGGCAGCCCCGATCAGGAATCCTGCGACCGCAGGAGCCACCACGCCTCCCAACGACAGGCCGGCATTGGCGACGTTCAGATGGGCCGGTCGCTGCGCGATCGTGGTCAGTTCCCCGACGATCAGGTAGGTCACCGCAAACAGGGCGGGTGCAGTCCCAAAGCCAACCGAGAGCAGGACCAAGGCCAGCACAGGACTTGTCACGAAGGTCGACGCAGCCAGGCAGGCACCTGCCAGCAAACCGGCCAGCCCCACCACCAGCCCCCGCGCCCACCGCGTTGGCACACCCTTGAGGTCCAGGCGCTGGGTGAGATTGCTGAGGGCGATGGTGCAGATGAAACCCCATGCTGCCGGCAGGGCGATCATGCTGCCTGCAGCCTGCCTGGAGTAGCCCAGGACTGTCTCGAAGTAGGCCGGCCCCCACGAAGTGCACATGGCGAAGGCCCAGTAGCCGAAGAAGGAGACCAGCACCGCGAAGAACCACGTCGGGTTGAGGATGGAGCGCAGGAAGGGCACCGGCTCCTCTGCCAGTGGCGGAACGCTCTGATCTGCAGCATCCGGCCCCTCGATCTCTCGTTCTGCCGCCAGTGAGGTGTAGGGGCCGTCCTTGCCCACCAAGATCCACACCACGCCCCAGACGAGCCCCACGCCCGACAGGCTCAAGAAGGCCACCTTCCAGCCGAAGGAGCTGATCAGCAAGGCCAGGATGGGGGCAAAGGCCACGATTCCGATGGTGACTCCGGACGATGCGATGGCCGCTGGCGTGGCCCCGCGTTTGGTCGGGAACCACTTGTAGACGCTGTGCATGCACAAGGGCGCATAGGGGCCCTCGCCCGCACCGAGCAGGAGTCGCGAGACCCACAGGGCCGGCAGCGTCGCGAAGATGACCACGGGCAAGTTGGAGATCGCCCAGATCGCACACATGGCCAGGATCATCCAGCGGCTTGGCAGCTTGGTGGACAGCGGAGCCACCAGCAATTGGGAGATCGTGAAGGCCAGGAACATGCCGGAGCTCACCAAGCCAAACTGCTCGGGCGTGATGCCCATCTCCTTCATGATGGGTACTGCAGCGAGCCCCATCACGGCCTTGTCGGCCCAGTTGAGCATCATCAACAGCGTCAGCAGCAGCGTGATCACCCACGCGTAGCGGTTTCTCTTGCGGGGCGACCAGAGTGCCGGGTTGGCCGCGGCATCATCGTTGACGCCGCGGACATGGGTGTCAGACATGGCATGCCTCCTTGTGGGGATTCGACGTGGTCTGGTTGTCAGGCTGCGCGAGTCAGCGAGAGCGGCAGGCGTTCCCAGCCGCGAAGGACGTTGTGGATCCAGGGCACGGGATCACCAGCCAGCTCGATCCGCTCGAAGCGAGTGGCAAGGGCCGTCAGCACCAGCTCGATCTCCAACCGGGCAATCGGTTGGCCCACGCACTGGTGCAGGCCCATGCCGAAGGCCACGTGACCCGACGCCGAACGCTGCAGGTCAAAGGAACCGGCATCGGCTCCCCACTTGTCCGGATCATGGTTCGCGGCGCCGAGGAAGACCAGCACCTTGGCGCCCGCGGGGATCTCGACACCTTCGATCTGGGTGTCGACGGCGACGGTGCGGTGGAACTTCTGGAAGGGGGATTCCACGCGCAGGGCCTCGTCAACGGCGAACTTCGCGAGCTGTGGTTCAGCTCGCAGCGCTTCCCACTGGTCTGGGTTGCTGGCCAGGCAGTAGAGCGTGTTGCCGATCCCGAAGACCGTCGTGTCCACCCCGGCGCTGAGCAGCGCCCGGACCAACAAGGTCGCCTGTTCAGGTGAGACCAGGCCCTGTTCCGCGGCGGCCCAGATCTCGGCCCCCAGGCCGGTCTCGGAGAGGTTCTCCCGCGCGCAGGATTCCATGATCCAGGCGGACACCTTCTCCCCCTCGCGGAAGGCCTCCTGCCTGATCTGGTTGTCCGCACCGAAGGCATTGAAGACCATCGACCCGTAGGGCAACAGGTTCTCGCGGCCGGAGGGCCGAAGCCCGACGGCGTCGGGGAAGACCTTCAGGGGATAGGGCTCGGCGATGTCCTTGATGCCATCCACCTGTGCCTCCTCCAACAAGCTGTCCCCCAGCTCGTGGGCATGCTGCTCGAAGCCGCCGCGAAGCTGCCTCATCTTGGCCGGGTTGATCACGCCGGTGAGGGCACGACGCATGGCCGTATGCGTGGGCGGATCGGACTCGAGGATCGACGGAGGACGCCATTCGGGATCCTGCCGGATGTCATTGGGGCCAGCGCCACCACCCGAGATGTAGGTCTCGAAGTCGGTGAGGATCTCGTAGACCCAGTCGTGCCGGGCCACGCCGAAGCATTGGTATTTCTCCACCCAGAAGACCGGGCCGAGTTCGCGCAGCCGCGCGTTCATCGGATGGGGATTGGTGATCGATTCCAAGGAGAAGGGATCGATGTCGGTGACGGGTGCCGTGGTGTTGGTGATCATGTGGGTCTCCTCACAAAGTGGTGTGCTGGTCACAGGTTGAGGCGCAGGCGGCGGCAACCGTTGGCAGCCCGGGAAACGCAGACCATCATCGACTGGTTGGCCTGCTGTTCGGTCGGCGAGAGCACCACGTCACGGTGGTCCACCTCCCCCGTGAGCACCTCGGTCTCACAGGTGCCGCAGACTCCGGCCCGGCAGGAGGACAGGACGCGCGTGCCAACAGATTCCAGTGCCTCCAGCACCGTCTGGTTCGTGGCCACCTCGACGGTGCGACCGCTGCGGACCAGCTCCACCTCGAAGGGCTCCATGCTGGCACCAGCATCCAGCGCCGCAGCCGAGAAGCGCTCCGTGTGCAGCACACCCGGGGGCCAGCCTCGGGCCCAGTCCTCGATCTCCTCGACCAGACCGGTGGGCCCGCAGGCATAGATGAGCATCTTTGCCCGGGGCAACGCCAGATGGTCCTCGAGGTTGACCCGGCCCGTCTCGTCGGACGGGTATGCCGTGACCCGCTCGGGATGGCGATCCTCGAGTTCGGACAGGAAGGCCATCGTCGAACGAGAACGCCCGCAGTAGACCAAGGACCATTCCTTCCCCAGTTCCGCTGCCCGCTCGATCATGGGAATGATCGGGGTGATGCCGATCCCCCCGGCGATGAAGAGATACCTGCGGGAATCCTGGAAGACGAAGTTGTTGCGTGGCGCAGAGATCCTGAGCACTTCGCCCTCACGCAGTTCCTCGTGGACCCAGGCTGAACCGCCACGGGATTCGGGCACGTGCAGGACGCTGACCTGCAGTTGCCCCCGCTGACCGGGTGAGGAACAGATCGAATACTGGCGCACGTGGTCGGGCATAATGACGTCCACGTGCGATCCGGGCTCCCAGGCAGGGAAGTCGACCCCATCGGTCCGCTCGAAGGTCAGCCGACGCACCCCGGTGGCCAACTCCTCACAACGCTGGACCCGGACCTCCAGCGTCTCCTCGGCGCGGGGCGCACGCTGGGCGGTCATGCCTGCTCCTCGGCCACGCGAGCCGCCTGCTCGTTCCGCCAAGCAGCCAGGCCACCATCGACACGAATGTCGGTGCCGTTGACCCAACACCCCTGCTCGCTCACCAGGAATTCCACCACGGCGGAGATGTCCTCGGGACTACCGAATCGGCCAAGCAGTTCCCCGGCCCCGTTCACCTTGTCCTGTCCATGGTCACGTCGGAAGTCGTCCAGGATCGGGGTCTGCACTGGCCCGGGGCTGACGGAGGTGACCCTCACACGGCGACCGACCAGTTGTGCGGCGAAGTGCTCGGTGAGCAGGCGCACAGCACGCTTGGACCACAGATAGGCGGCATCTTCCACCAACTCGCGAGCCTGTTGCAGGTCGCCACGGGAGCAGAAGGCCAGCTGGCGCACCGCGGTCGCGTGGTCAAGCCAGCCATCGGCGACGGATGACGAGAGGTTGACCACGCATCCTCCGTCCGTGATCCTGGGCAGACAGGCCGACGTCAGGTCACGCACCGCGAATACGTTGACGGCGAGCACGGTCTCCACCGGGGCCGTGCCGGGTACTCCCGCGATGTTGACCAAGCCGTCCAGCTGCTCTGGAAGCTGCTCCACCACCGCGGCGATTCCTTCAGCGGTGGACAGGTCTCCCACGATGAACTGTCCCGCAAAGTCCTCGACAGGAGTCCGGTCGACGCCCACCAGCTCGTGACCGGCCGAGGACAGCCGACGCCAGGTGTCGGCACCGATTCCCGACGCTGCTCCGGTGATCACCAAGGGATTGGGTTGAGTCTTGAGCATCTGTACTCCTCGCTCGTGATGTGGTTCTGGGCTGATCCGCTCGCCCCATCTGCATCGACGGGAGACACGGCCTGGACCTTGTGAACGGCTCCAGTGTGCGGTTCATCACAGCGCAGTGGCCCACAATCTTCCACTCAGTAGAAGTTCCGACGAGTGTCGCCTGCCTCCTTTGGAAGCCTTGAGCCAGCCAAGCCCCAATCGGCGGGCAGAAACCGGAGGCAGGAAATGAATCAGCACTACGACGTGTTGGACCCGGCCACGCTGGATGTGGTGGGCCAGGCACCGGAGCATTCCCCGGCAGACGTCGACCGAATGGTGGAGCGTGCTTCTGCCGCGATGCGCCCTTGGGCCCAGGAACACGCGACGCGCATGGACGCCCTGCGGCAGTGCGCCCAGGCGATCCGCCAGGACGTCGATGAGCTGGCAACACTGATGTCGCGGGAACAAGGCAAGCCCTTGGCCGAGGCGCGAGGAGAATTCCTCGTCGGGGCCGGCATGCTCGACTACTACGCCGATCTGGACTGGGAGCGCACCACACCCCTGCCCGACCGCGATGGTCGCAGGGTACGTGTGGACCGGTTGCCGGTGGGCGTCACCGGCACGATCACCCCGTGGAACTTCCCGATTTCCTTGCTGCTAGTCAAGCTGGCCCCCGCGCTCACTGCTGGCTGCACGGTGGTCTCCAAGCCCTCACCCACCACGCCACTGTCGACCATCGCCCTCGTGGAGAGGATGGCCCGGCACCTGCCGGAGGGCGTGCTGCAGTGCGCCACCTCCAGCGACCGCACCGTCAACGTGGCCCTCGCCCAACACCCGCGGGTCCGGAAGATCTCCTTCACCGGGTCCACCGACGTGGGAACCCGCATTCTGGCCCAAGCAGCCCCCACGGTGAAGCGCGTGACGATGGAGCTGGGCGGCAATGACCCCGCGATCGTCCTGCCCGACGCCGACCCCCGGTTCACGAGCGAGGCCTTGGTCCGCTCGGCCTTTCGCAATGCGGGTCAGGTCTGCATGGCAGTGAAACGCGTCTATGTTCCCAAGGACCACGTGGATGAACTGGTCGAGGCCATGGCGGTGGCGGCACAGCGTTTCGTCATCGGCCAGGGAATCCAGCCGTCGACGACCATGGGTCCGATGCACAATGCCTCCCAGCTGCGCACCGTGCAGGAACTGGTGGAACAGGCTCTCGCCTCCGGTGGCCGCCGGGTCGTGGGTGGGGGTCGTGGCTGCGACCTGCCCGGTCATTTCATGGCCCCGACCATCATCACCGGGCTCGACGACGAGGCTGCACTGGTCCGCGAGGAACAGTTCGGGGCCGCCCTGCCCGTGGTGGCCTACGACGATGTCGAGGAGCTCACCTCCCGTCTCAATCAACAGGAGTGGGGTCTGGGCGCTTCGGTGTGGAGCCCAGACCTGGAGCGGGCGCGCAGCGTGGCCGAAGACATCGAGGCAGGCACGGTGTGGATCAACCAACACACCCGGGTTGAGCAGGATGCCCCCTTCGGTGGATGGCGACAGTCCGGCGTCGGCAGGGAACGAGGCGTCTGGGGCCTGGAGCACTACCTGGAGACCCGGGTGGTCAGCGAGCGCCCCCACTGCCTGCCCTGACCACCTCCACCCATCCCACCGACCCCCCCCTTAGGACAACCATGCACTGCCACAGCAACGACCCCCTTGACCTGGGAACCCACCGAGGCCTCACCGTGGTCACGCTCGGTGTTGCAGCCGGCCCTGCCATCCGCGGCCCCGAGAACGGCATCGCCACCGCGATCGTGGTCGACGACCGTTTCTATCTGGTGGACTTCGGGCTCGGATGCACTCGCGCAGCCCACGAGGCGGGCCTGAGGGGACAACGACTCGCCGGAATGTTCATCACCCACCTGCACTCGGACCATGTGGCAGAGCTGCCCAGCTATCTGTTGTTCAACTGGGGCAGGCCGGTCGAGGGGCTGGAGTCTCCAGTCCCCGTGATCGGGCCCGGTCCCGATACCGGCCGGGCCGATGGGTCGCTGGCGGGCTCCCGGGAACTGGTGGACTCGATCCTCAAGGCCTTCTCCTACGACCTCGACATTCGCATCCAGGACGAGGGGCGCCCAGAGCTGGGACGGCTCCTGGAGGTAATGGAGCTCGAGGACTCCTTCGACGCCCCCACCGTCGTCTTCGAGGACAGCCACGTGCGCGTGCATGCGACCTCGGTCGACCACCCGCCGGTGCACCCGGCCTACGCCTACCGCTTCGAGACAGCGCACGGCTCGGTCACCATTTCCGGGGACACCACCTTCTCCCCCGCCCTGATCGAGCTGGCGCGCGAAACCGACCTGCTGGTCCACGAGGCCGTGAACATCGACTTCTACCGGGGCAAGGGCTTCTCGGGCGCCTTCCTGAACCACCAGCTGCAGTCTCACACGACGCCCGCCGATGCAGGCCGGGTTGCCGCGCTCTCGGGTGCCCGGCAGCTGGTGCTGTCCCACCTTGCCGGCCGTGCCGAGGACTCCTGGTGGACCGCTCAGGCTGCCTCGACCTATGCGGGGCCGGTGACCGTTGCGAAGAGCGGGATGGCCCTGCGGCCAGGAGCCCGTGCTGCAGCTCAGCCCTCCAAGGACGTGGAATGAGCCGCCTTCAGCGTCGCCTGCACCAGGCGCGGGGCGTCCTGTGCCAGCCCGGCGGCCGCGACGAAGCGATCGGGGCGCAGCAGGACGACGCCGACGCTGCGCTTGTCGAACCACTGCTTGAGGGCATTGGTGGTGTCGCCCAGCAACAGACTGCTGGTGCCCTTGAAGTGGTCGGTGGCCCAGGCCAGCTGGGTGTCCGAGAAGACCTGCACGGTGCGGATCTGGTGCTCGGAGACCAGTTCACGACTGCGCTCGTCCAACAGCGCCAAGGGGTCATTGCCCCAGGCGAGCAGGGCCCAGCCGGCGCCGATCGCGTCGTCGAGCAGCATGAGCTCGCCGTCCTTGAGCACCTGGGGCTGGATGAACTGCAGCCCGACCGGTGAGGTCTTCTCGACCACATTGCGGGCCGGGATGCCAAAGCCGCGCCCGCGGATCCGCTTGGCCGAGGCCCTGCCGCTCTGCAGGGTGTCGACGTCGACCACCACGCCCTTCTCGTAGCGCGGCATCGGCTTGAACTTCATGTCGGAGAAGTAGCTCTTCACCTGCGGGGCCACGTTCAGCGCCCGGGCCGCGACGTCGCGGGCGAAGGCCACGCGACGGTCGGTGGGCTTGATGGCGGTGCCGAAGGCCATCGACAGGTCGATCATCGCCTTGGCGTGCTCGTGGCGCTCGTCGGTGTAGGTGTCGAGCAGCTCATCGGTGCTGTGGCCCTTGACGACGCTGGCGAGCTTCCAGCCCAGGTTGGTGGCATCGCGCATGCCCGAATTCCAGCCCTGGCCCATCCACACCGGCATCAGGTGCGCCGCGTCACCCGCGATCATCACGCGACCGCGGCGGAAGGTCTTGGCGATGCGCCCGTGGTGGGTGAAGACGCGTCGACGGATCACGTCGAGCTTGGCCGGATCCGGCACGTGGTCCTTGAGGAGCTTGCCGATGAAGGCATCATCCTCAACCTGTTCGCTCGGCTCGTCGTCGAAGAGCATGAACTCCCAGCGCCGAATGGCGTGCGGCAGCCCGATCGAGACATAGGGACGCGCGGGATCGGCGCCCAGGTAGACATTGGGAATGCCCAGCGGGTCATTGCGCACGTCGATGACCACCCAACGAGTGGACGGGGAGCGCCCCTCGAACTCGGTGCCGAGCCACTTGCGGGTGAAGGAGGCACCGCCCTCGCACCCCACGTGGTACTTGGCGTCGACGGTGACGGTCTGGCCGTCGGCCAGCGTGACCTGGGCCTCGACGCGATCGTCGTGCTCGGTCAGCGCGGTGAGCTTGTGGCCGAAGCGAAGGTCGACGTTCGAGTAGCGCTGCAAACCCTCGGCGAGCACCTTGTCGACCAGCGGCTGGTTGAAGCCGAACTTGCGGGGCCAGCCGAAGGGCTCGCCCTGCGGGTCGTTGACGACCATCGTCTCGCCGGAGCCGTTGACCAGGCGCATCACGTGCTGCGGCACGGTGTAGGGCATCACCTGTTGAGCCAGGCCGATGCCCTGCAGGGTGCGCATGGATTCGTCGTCGAGACCGACACCGCGCGGGTAGTCGATGAGGGTGTCGCGGGCCTCCACCAGGAGGGTACGAATTCCCTGGGCTCCCAGCATGTTGGCCAGCGCCAGCCCACAGGGGCCGGCACCTGCAATGAGGACATCAGTGTCGATCTTCGCCATGACTTCGACCGTAGGGGTGTGACATGACTCACACGAGGCCTCGTGCCAACCGTCGGAACGGCGTCAGCACGGCAGCAACAGTCTCAGGACAAGGCCTTGCGCACCTCGAGGGCCAACTCGACCTCGTCGGTGATGACCGCATCGACGCCCAACCGGAAGGCCTCCTCCAGCGCCTCGCGCTCGTTGATGGTCCAGGCGTGGACGGCGATCCCGGCCTCACGGAAACGTTCCAGCAGCCCGGGCTCGGCCAGCGTGCGGAAATCGGGGTGGACGGCCGCGGCACCAAAGCGCGACGCATACTCGTCGGCCCGCCACAGTGGTTCGACGTAGAGCAGCCCCAGGGGCAGGCCGAGCTCTCGCGAGCCGGCGAACTGCACGTGGTTGAAGGAGCTGAGGATGACCCGGTCTGCCATGCCCGAGTCCTCGACCAGGGCCGCCACTTGGCGGTCCATTCCCGGGTAGGGCTCGTTGCCGTCCTTGAGTTCGACGTTGAGCACCATCTCGGTCGGCTCGAGCAGCTCCAGCACGTCCTGCAGCAACGGCAACCCCTCGCCGGCGAAGCGGTCGTCGCCATTGCGGGCATCCAGGGTGGACAGCTCGCTCCATGGCAGGTCGACCACCCGCCCGCTGCCATTGGTGGTTCGATCGACGGTCTCGTCGTGGATCACCACCAGCTGCCCGTCTGCACTGCGCTGCACGTCGAGCTCGATGCCGTCGGCACCCAGCTCCACCGCGCGGCGGAAGGCGGCCATCGTGTTCTCGGGGGCCACGGCGCTCGCGCCGCGGTGGGCCCACACCTTGGTGGTCATCCTGATCTCCTGTCAGCCGAAGTCATCGCCACGCTAGGAGGCGCAGGTGAACGGCGGATGGACAGCCTCACCCGTGCATCTTCAGCGAGCCCTTGAAGCCGGTTGCCTTGACCGATTCGGTCAGGGCAGTCCATTTCTTCTCGTCCAGCTTGCCCTTCTTGCAGCCGTAGACGAACTGGTAGCCCTGCAGCGAGTCATTGCTCAGTCGCCCCATGGCACGCATGGAGAGCTCCTTGGAGTCACCGCTGACCATCAGCGACGGCACGGGGCCGGGCTGTCCGGGCACCATCAGTCCGTTGGTGGTGAACTTCTCGATCCCGTAGGACTGCATGATGGCGCCCAGCATGTTGTACGTGGCGTCCTGGTCCTCGGTGCCATCACCCTTGGGCAGCATGAGGCGCACCACGCGCAACTCACAACCGTCCTCCGCCTGGAAGAGCTTGATGTCGTAGCTCATCCCCGCCGTGGGCGTGGCGGAGGGCAGGTCGACCTCCTTCATGCCGGACGGGACGGTGTACTCCAGCTCCACCTGCCGGGGCTTCATGGCCTCGACCTCTTCCTCGTCCTTGCCGCACGCCGGAAGCGAGGCCAGCACCAGCACCGCGAACGCAGCGGCGGCCGTCCGTCGTCCACGCCGTGCGGGCAGGTTCACAGGATCCGCCTGAGCACCAGAGCCGCGGCGGCAGCAGCACCGCCGATCGCGAACTTGTAGGGCACCTTGGGGCGGAAGCCCAGGTCGATGGGAGCCTCGCCCTCGGGCAGCGTGACGGTGCCACGATCGGCATCGACGGTGATCAGCATGCCGGTGCGGATGCGACGCGTGGCGATCCCGGTCCCCAGCACCGCAGGCACCGCGTACTCACGCGCCACGATCGAACTGTGGCTCAGCGGGCCTCCGACGTCGGTCACCACGGCAGCGGCCATGGCATAGAGCGGAGTCCATTCGGGGGTGGTGATCGGGGAGACGATGACCTCACCCGGCTGCATCTGGTCGAAGTCCTCCGGGCCGCGGATCACCCGCGCCGTGGCGGTGATCCGGCCCTGGCTCACGCCCAGCCCCTTGATGACCGGACCGTGCTGCTGCACGTCCATGACCGGCACCAGCCGGTGGAACATGCGGTGCCAGGCATTCAGCGGCAGCAGGTGGGGCGGTTCGGCGGCGCGCTGCCCACGCCAGACGACGCGGCGCTGCTCGAGCACCTCACCGGGCCCGGCCAGGGTCGACTGTCCGGCATCCAGCTGGGACGCCAGCTCCGCGAGCTCGTCACGACGCAGCCAGAAGACCTCATCCGCCTGTGCCAGGGCACCAGCCTCCTGCAGGCGAGCACCCAGGGTGCGCAGCATGCGTCGCATCACCGGCCAGGCCAGCCCCACCTCGTTGAGGGCCTGCTCACGCACCGGACCCACCTGCTGGGCGCGCACCATGAGCGGCTGCAGGATCGCCTTGCGGGCCGGATCCAGGCGTTCGAACAGTTGCTTCTCTGCCAGGGTGCGTTCGGCTGCTTCCCGCTCCAGGCGAACGTCGGGATCCTCGACGGAACCCTCGAGCATGTCGCGCAGGCGTGCCAGCACCGGCGAGGGGTCATCGGCCGGCAGCGGCACCATGAAGTCCAGGTTGTCCACGGCCAGGCCGTGTTCGTCCAAGTGGTCCCCCAAGCGCCGGAGGAATTCCTCCCCGCCCGGGCGCTGGCCCAATTCGTCGCTGCCCTCCCCGGCCAGCAGGGCCTGGCGCAGTTCTGGCTGGTCGGCGCACCACTGGGCCAGGCGCCAGATGGAGCGCTCGGCATCCACGGACGGGGAATCGAAGCCCAGCAGGAAATCAGCCGCCGGCGGACCGTCGACCTGCTTGGCGAGCCCGGCATAGAGGCGGTTGAAGGGCTGTTCGGCGCTGGCCGCCAGCGGCACCAGGGCCTGCACTGCGGCGTGGAAGGCGCAGGCACCGTCGAGCAGTTCCTGGGTGGCCGCGAGCAGTTCGGTGGCGCTGAACTCCTGCACATCACGGGGCTGCCAGCGCTCCACCAGCTCTCGGTAGCGCGGATGGGCGCCCCGCCACAGGTCGTCGGCATTGAAATGGCTGCGTCCCGCCAGCGCCGAGACCGCTTGGGGGCTCTGCTTGAGCAGCCGCCGCATCCCGTCGCGGCTGTAGTAGTAGTACGCGTAACCGTTGACGGTGGGGAATCCCACCTCACCGTCGTGGAGCTCCACCTTCTCGTAGTGCTCCACCAGCGATTCGCGCACGGCGTGGGCCACGGCCGGCTCGACCATGTCCGCGAACAGTGGGCTCAGCGGGTCGGGCAGCAGCTCGGTGAGCGCGGCGCGCACGTACATGCCCTTCTCGTCCTCCACCGGCCAGCTCTCCGGCACTTGGCCGATGCGTTGCGGCAGCGCGGTGATGGCGCGGGTCTGCACCACGTGCACCGCGCCGTCCGCCAGTACCCATTCCATGTCCTGCGGAGCGCCGAACAGCTCGACGGCTCGCTGGCCCAGTGCGGCCAGCTCCACCGCCTGCTCGTCGGGCAGGGCCTGCAGCCTGCGATCGGCCCGGTCGACGGGGACCTCGACGGTGCCCCGACCCCCCACGCCATGGGTGGTGCGGTGCCTCTTCTCCGAGATGTCGCGCGCAACCACCTGGCCACCCGAGACCACCAGCTGGTCGGTCTGGCCGCCCTGCATCGTCTGGTCGCCCAGACCGAAGTTCGCGGTGATCAGGGTCTCGTCGTCGCGTCCGTTGAGCGGATTGGTGGTGAACATGACGCCGGAGGCGGTGGCCTGCACCATCAGCTGCACCACCACGGCCAGTTCGATGCGCGATTGGTCCACACCGTGCCGTGAGCGGTAGGCGACGGCGCGTTCATTCCACAGCGAGGCGAAGCAGCCGCGCACACTGTCCAGGAGTTCGTCCTCGGAAGTCACGTTGAGGTAGCTGTCCTGCTGTCCCGCGGCGCTGGCGTCGGCCAGGTCTTCGGTGGTGCTGGAGCTGCGCACCGCAACCGATGCGCCTCCCAGTTCGCGCCAGGCGGCCACCACCTCTGCGGCCAGGTCATCGGGCAGGGGCCGGTTGAACAGGGCGGCAATGCCCCGTGCATCCCCCTCGGCCAGCAGCGCCTCGATGGTGGGCTCCAGCGCGTGGGCCCGCAGGTAGTGACGGTAGGCCTGGGTGGTGACCACGAAGCCGCCGGGGACCGGGAAGCCAGCAGCGGCGAGGGCCGAGAGGTTCTTGCCCTTGCCACCGACCAGATCTCGTCCGGCCACCTGGTTGAACCAGCTGATGTGCGCCATCTCTGTTCTCACTCCACAACGCGTCGTCGGTCACCGGAGGCTGGACGGGTCATCGGCACGGCCCGTCCCCGGCCTTGGCCCAGTCTAGGCTTCGCATTCCGCCGCGACCGCTTGCCCGTCTCCTCCAACAGCGGCCGCATCCGGTAGGCCACCACCTCACGCAGGAAGACGCTGGTGGAGGTGCGCACGATCCCTGGACACAGTCGGATCTCCTCGCTGACCCGGTACAGGTCGTCGGGGTCGGTGGCCACCACGCGGCACAACAGGTCGGTGCCGCCGGCCGGCGCGAAGCATTCAAGCACCTCGGGAATGCGACGAAGTGCCGCCACCGCAGACTCCAGTTGGTGCTGGTCGAGCTCGGCCGAGACGGTCGCGGCCAGCCCTCGCCCCAGCGCGGCCGGAGGGATTCGCGTACTGGCCAGACGCAGCAGCCCGAGTTCGCGGTAGCGCTCCAACCGCGCCTGCACCGTGCCCCGGGCGTATCCGGTCTTCTGCGCCAACAACAGGACCGGCATCCGCGGATCCTCGTCCAGGGCCATCAGGATGTCGCGGTCGGTCTGGTCCAACAGGTATTCCTCGTGGCCCACCATCGGGTCCCTCCTTCGTGCGCCTTCTGATCAGATTCACCGGACACTGCGCACCAGATCTGATCATATTGATCAATCTTGACATGACCTGTTGTGCAAAAGAGGCAGGCTGATGCAGATTTGATGCATCAGCCCACAAGGCAAACACCACCGACACCCCGGCGCAGCCCACAAGGCAACCCGGGGCAGGGAAGGCGTCAGTACCCGACGACCCGCGTCAACCGCAGCACAGACCACGCCCCCAGCCGGATTCCAGGAACACCCTGGGAACCAGCTGGGGGCGTCTGCCGCCCCGATGACTTCCAGCCACGGCGACAAATCCCCAGCGAATGAGGAAACGTGCCACGCAGCGGAACGACGCGAGAGGGTGTGAGAAAGTCCACTGGACAAGACAAAGGGCCCCGAGCCAAAGCTCGGAGCCCTTGTCACTGGCGCACTCGGAGGGACTCGAACCCCCAACCTTCTGATCCGTAGTCAGATGCTCTATCCATTGAGCCACGAGTGCGTGCCTTGCAGCGAGATATGACTCTACACGGAGCCTTGCTCCGGCACAAATCCGGGCAGCGAGACCCGGAGTGGACATCCCGCAGGGGGTGAGCAATAGTACAACTCATCCCGGTGGTCTGTTTTCAGACCAGTTGCTCCACTGGTCTTGGGCATTCCGTCCGTACACCGACGTACAGGAGAACAAGCATGCAGGTTCCCAATCCCGATCCCGTCAACCCCCTCGACGACGAGCCGAAGAAGGACTTCGAGCGCAAGGACGTCAAGGACATCCCGGTTGAGGGCGAAGTTCCCGAGTACCAGCCGGTCGTTGACTGGGTGAACGAGGTCGCCGCCCTCACCCAGCCCGATGCCATTCGCTACTGCGACGGCTCGGACGCCGAATGGGACGAGCTGGTGGAGGTGCTGGTCAAGTCCGGCACGGCCATCAAGCTCAACGAAGAGAAGATGCCCAACTCCATCTACTGCAAGTCGGACCCCGACGACGTCGCTCGCGTCGAGGACCAGACCTTCATCTGCTCGGCGAAGGAAGAGGACGCCGGCCCGACGAACAACTGGATGCATCCGGATGAGATGAAGGGCATCATGAACGGCCTGTTCGACGGGTCGATGCGTGGACGCACCCTGTACGTCATCCCGTTCTGCATGGGCCCGCTGGATGCGGAGGATCCCAAGTTCGGCGTCGAGATCACCGACTCGGCCTATGTCGTGCTCAGCATGAAGATCATGGCTCGCATGGGCAAGGCTGCGCTGGATGAGATGACCAAGCGCAACGCCCCCTTCGTCCCCTGCCTGCACTCGGTCGGCATGCCGCTCGAGCCCGGCCAGAAGGACGTGCCGTGGCCCTGCAATGACATCAAGTACATCGTCCACTTCCCCGAGGAGCGCGCCATCTGGAGCTACGGCTCCGGCTACGGCGGCAACGCCCTGCTGGGCAAGAAGTGCTACGCGCTGCGCATCGCCTCGGTGATGGGTCGCGACGAGGGCTGGATGGCCGAGCACATGCTGATCCTCAAGCTGACCAGCCCGGAGGGCAAGGCCTACCACCTGGCCGCCGCCTTCCCGTCGGCCTGCGGCAAGACCAACCTGGCCATGCTGGATCCGACCATCCCCGGTTGGAAGGTCGAGACCCTGGGCGACGACATCGCCTGGATCCGCATCGGCAAGGACGGCCGCATGTACGCGACCAACCCCGAGAACGGCTTCTTCGGTGTGGCCCCCGGCACGGGTGCCTCCACCAACCCGAATGCCATGCGCACCATCGAGCAGGGCAACTCGATCTTCACCAATGTCGCCCTGACCGACCACGGTGGCGTCTGGTGGGAGGGCATGACCGAGGTCAAGCCCCCGCACCTGACCGACTGGAAGGGCCGCAGCTGGACCCCGGAGAACGGCCCGGAGGGTGGCCGTCCCAACGAGAAGGCCGCGCACCCCAACAGCCGTTTCTGCACCCCGATCGAGCAGTGCCCGATCCTGTCGGAGGACTTCAACAACCCCGAGGGTGTGCCGCTGGACATCATCATCTTCGGCGGTCGTCGCGAGAACACCATTCCGCTGGTCACCCAGGCCCGCGACTGGGACCACGGCGTGTACATGGGAGCCACCTGCTCCTCGGAGACCACGGCTGCCGCCAAGGGTGCCGTCGGCGTGCTGCGTCGCGACCCGATGGCCATGCTGCCCTTCATCGGCTACCACGTCGGTGACTACCTGCAGCACTGGGTCAACATGGGCAACAAGACCGACGAGGACAAGCTGCCCAAGATCTTCTACACCAACTGGTTCCGCAAGAGCGCCGAGGGCAAGTTCATCTGGCCCGGCTTCGGAGACAACAGCCGCGTGCTGAAGTGGATGATCGATCGCATCGAGGGCAAGGTCGAGGGCGAGATGACCCCGGTCGGCATCGTCCCGGCTCCCGGTGAGCTGGACGTCGAGGGCCTGGACATGACCCCCGAGGAGGTGCAGGAGTGCACCCAGTACGTCGCCCACGAGTGGGCCGACGAGCTGCCGCGCCTGGAGACCTGGCTGGAGAGCTTCGGTTCGAAGCTGCCTCCGTCGATCTCCGCCCAGCTGGACAAGGTGCGCGAGGAAGTCAAGAAGTAGTTCTCCGACGGCCAAGGCCACCATTGCGGAGCCGCACGGGCCCGACACCCCACGGGGAGTCGGGCCCGTTGCGTTGTGCCCGGCGCCGGGTGCCGGAAACGCAGAAACCGCCGCGTCAGTCCTGGTGGACCGACGCGGCGGCAGTTGGCGGAGGTGGCGAGATTTGAACTCGCGATGGGGTTTTAGCCCCAAACCCGCTTAGCAGGCGGGCGCCATAGACCGGACTAGGCGACACCTCCAACAAGCGACAAGCGTATCTGTTCTGGGGCCAAGCGGCAAAGTCGGCCGTGAGGAGCCTGCTTGGGAGGGTGATCCGCCACGAACTAGCATCTGGGGGAACACACTCGGAGGGACACCCATGGCACAGGCGCGCCACAACGACAGCGCCCCGGATGACGCACGCGCCGCGTCGGGGCGGCACGTCGATCCAACGATGCCCGATGACACCCCCGTGGTGCCTCGGCGCGTGGTGGTCACCGCCGACGATGACGGTCTGCCGCGCTCCCGCGACTGGGCCGACGAGGGTGTGCCACCTTGGCGGCGCCACCCAGCCAGCCACCACACAAGCCTGTACCGCGACGGTCGCGAGCACACCTTTCGCGCGTCGCTGGGCTGGACGGCCCTGGGGGCCCTGCTTCCCGGCCTGGGACTGTGGCCGACGCGCCGCCGCTGGATCGGTCTGACGCTGCTGGGGCTGCTGGCCGCCGGTCTGCTCATCCTGGTTGCGTTGGTCTGGATCAAGCCGGCCGCGGTGGCCGCCGTGGCGGTCAAGCCCGGCATGCTGCGCGTGATGGCGCTGTGCGCTGTCGCGGCAGCCATGCTGCTCAGCGGCCTGGTAACCCTCACCCACCTGTCCACCCGCCCCCACCAGGTCACTGCGCTGCAGCGCACCGTGGGAACCCTGACCGTCGGGCTGTTGAGCTTCATGATCAGCGCTCCCCTGATCGTCGGCGCCAGCTACGCCCACAGCCAGGCCTCCCTGGTCAACGGCGTGTTCACGCTCGACTCCCGCTCGCAGACCCGCCCCGACCTGGGCAAGGGGGACGTGTGGAAGAACAAGCAACGGCTGAACATCCTGCTGCTGGGGGCCGACTCGACCGCGGCCCGCGATGAGCACGGCGACGGCGTGCGCACCGACACGATCATGGTGGCCAGCATCAACACCGCCAACGGGGACACCACGCTCATCCAGATTCCGCGCAACATGGCGCGGATGCCCTTCCCCGAGGGCAGCGAGCTGCACAAGCTCTACCCCAAGGGCTACTACTCACAAAGCGCCGACAACCCCGACTACTTCGCCAATGCCGTCTACGGCACCGTGCCCACCCTGCATCCGGAACTGTTCGCCCAGACCGACTACCCCGGCGCCGACGCCATGAAGCTCGGGGTGGGCGCCACCCTGGGGCTGGAGATCGACTACTTCATGATGGTCAACATCGATGGCCTCACCCGGCTGATCGACGCCATGGGCGGGGTGCGGCTCAACGTCAACTCGCGCATTCCGGTGGCTGGGGACACCAGCGGTCGCCCGCCGACCGGGTGGATCGAGCCCGGCGAGAACAAGTTGCTCAACGGCTATTACGCCATGTGGTACGCCCGCAGCCGCAAGGGGTCCACCGACTACAACCGGATGGGACGCCAGACCTGCGTCATCAAGGCCGTGATCGACCAGGCCGACCCCGCGACGATGCTCACGCGTTACGAAGGCATCGCCTCGGCCTCGCGCGAGATGGTGAAGACCGACATTCCGCAGGATGTGCTCTCTCCCCTGGTGGACCTGACCCTGCGCGTCAAGGACGGCAACATCCGTCGAGTGCTCTTCGTCCACCAGAAGGATGGCTTCGACACCACGGAACCTGATTTCGCCATGATGCGAAAGCGAGTGGCCGCGGCCATCCAGGAGACCGACGCGCAGCCCAGCCAGCAGCCCACCCCGTCCAGCTCCGCAGCCCCGTCCAGCTCCGCAGCCCCGACCGGCCAGGCCACCACGCAGGCCCCCGAGCCCACTCGCCCTGCTCCCGGGACAAGCCCCGAACAGACAAGCACCGAGAAGGCCAGCTCCCCGGAGGCCACCCCGTCGGTGCAGAGCGAGAACGTCACCGACGCCTGCGCGTACGACCCCGATCCCCTGGCCGAGGGCCAGCAGCAGGCGGGGACCAACGAGCAACCCGCCTGACCCTGCCTCGGGACACCGAACGCGGACAGGCATACCGGCCTGGAGCAGAATGCACGACGCCCCCGCTCCGATGAGCGGGGGCGTCGTGGTCCACGAAGGGAAGCCTCACTGCTGGTGCTGCACCACGTCCGGGTTCGGTGGCTGGTGCGGATCGATCAGCGGCACATTGATGGTCTCGCCGTAGCCACGATTGGCGTCCAGGTGCTTCGCGACGGCCTCGACGAGCGCCACCATCTCGGGATCCTCACCCCCGCCGGGGCAGATGACATGGGTGCGGCCCACCTCGCCGTGGTACAGCGTCAGGTGTGACCCCTGGGCGCTGGTGGTCACCTTGGTGACGTCCTCCCAGCCGCCCGACTTGTCGACGCCGGGACCATGGATGCGATAGCCGTCACTGGCCAGGTCGATGAAGGTGCGCATGGTCACCATCGACCAGGCCGCCATCCCCGCCAGCGCCAAGCCCGCGATCAGGATGATCGAGGCCAGGACCACCCACAGCAGCGATGCGTCGGCCGACTGGGCAATGGAGACCAGCAACGCACCGACCAGGGTCAACGCGGCTGCGATCACGAAGGCACGCACCGGAGGGCGTGGCTTCAACACATAGGTGCGGGGTTCGGGTGCAGCAATCACAGCTCTCCTCGTCGAGTGGAACTCAGCGGCTTGGCGGCGAGGGTGGGATTCGAACCCACGGAGAGTTGCCCCTCGGCCGCTTTCAAGGCGGCTGCACTAGTCCACTATGCGACCTCGCCGTGCCCGCCCGTGGGGCGGAACATCGTCAATCCTAACCGACCCTGGCGAAGCACGGCGCCGCGCGTAGCGGCTGTGGCAGGCTGGAAGCATGCATGCGATCACCGTGACCGAAGCAGGCGGCCCCGAACAGTTGCAGTGGAGCGAGGTGGACACTCCCACTCCCGCAGCCGGAGAGGTGCTGGTCAAGACCATCGCGTCGGGCGTCAACCGCGCTGACCTGTTGCAGCGGCAGGGCCACTACCCGCCGCCGAAGGGCATCAGCGAGGTGATGGGCCTGGAGGCCACCGGCACCGTCGTCGAGCTGGGTCCGGGCGTCACCGGCATCAGCGAGGGCGACGAGGTTGTCTGCCTGCTCGCCGGCGGCGGCTATGCCGAGTACTTCGTCGTGCCTCAGGGGCAGTGCCTGGCGCTGCCGAAGGGCGTGGACGCCGTCACCGCCGCGGGCATCGTCGAGGTGGCCGCCACCGTGGTGAGCAACATGGACCACGTCGGGCTCAAGCCCGGCGAGACCTTCCTGGTGCACGGCGGCGCTGGCGGCATCGGAACCTTCGCCATCCAGTACGCCAAGGCCCTGGGCTGCAAGGTGATCACGACCGCTGGCAATGAACGCAAGCTTGAGCACTGCCGGCAGATGGGCGCAGACCTGGCCATCGACTACCACGACGACTGGGTGGCTGCCGTCAAGGAGGCCACCGCCGGGGACGACTTCCCGCACAAGGGCGTCGACGTCATCCTCGACGTGATGGGCGCCAAGTACCTGGAGATGAACGTCGACGTGCTCGCGATCGGCGGGCGGCAGGTGACGATCGGCCTGCAGGGCGGCCGCAAGGGCACCCTCGACTTCGGCAAGCTGCTCAACAAGCGCGCCACCGTCACCGCCACCAGCCTGCGCTTCCGCCCACTGGAGCAGAAGGCCGAGATCTGCCAGCGCGTCGCCGAGGTCGTGTGGCCGATGATTGCCGACGGCCGGATCAAGACCTCGCCGGAAACCCGCATCCCCCTGCCGGAGGCCCGCCGCGCCCACGAACAGCTCGACGGAGGGGACAATGTCGGCAAGATCATCCTGGTGGCTCCGTGACCCGGAACGAGTGGTCGACGGGCACCTGGACGCATGAGCCGGCCTCGGTGAGCGCCGACCCGGATGGCCTGTTGGTGACTTGTGTGGAGGGCAGTGACGCGTGGCGGCACACCAGCTATGGCTTCGTGCACGAAAGTGAGCACGCGCTGGTGGCCCCGCTGGAGCCCGGCAGCGCGGTGGAGGTGGTCTTCCTCGCCGACTTCTCGCAGCAGTTCGACCAAGCGGGCGTCTACCTCTGCTGGGACAGTGAGCACTGGATCAAGGCCGGGTGTGAGTTTGCCGACGGCCGCCTCCAGGTGGGCGCCGTGGTCACCGACGGCCACTCCGACTGGTCAGTGCGGCCCGTCGACTGGCTGGGCCAGCGCGTACGTGTACGTGCCTCCTGGAGCGACGGGGCCGTGACGATCCGCGCCGGCCTGGACGGGGAGGCACTGGAGCTGGTCCGGGTGGCCCCCTTCGACGCCCAGGCACCGGTCAGCGCAGGACCCTTCACCTGTGCCCCAACCAGAGCCGGCCTCACGACCCGGTTCACCAGCTGGGAGGTGCTCCCGGCGGACGTGTCGCTGCATCCCTGAGCCCTCGACAGGCTCGGGGAACACGACCCCGGCGGCCGAGCTCGTCGAGGCCCCTCGACAGGCTCGGGAAACGGCACTCAGCCGAAGATCATCCAGGCGAACCAGGTGCCCCAGACCACGGCCAGCAGGCCGAGGACCGCGGGGATGGTCACGCGCCATTCCCGGCCTGGCACGGTGTCTGGTTCGTGTCCGATCTCGCCACGCATCCTTCCCATGGCTGGCAGGGCGTAGTAGACGTCGACGGTGGCGCCCTCGGGCACCTCGATCGCGGCGGCGGCCAGACCCGTGCGTCCGGTGGCCACCCGGCCCACGACCTCGATCTCGTGCCTCCCGGGGCTCACCGGCAGGTCGTGGACCACCGCCGGGTCCCCTGCCTCGAGGTGTCGTGGCTCCCCATCCAGATGCACCAACAGGGGCTCCTTGGCATTGATCGCCAAGGCATGCAGACGAAGGATGGTGGGTTCGGCCATGGGGGCAGTCTTCCAGACAAGTGCCTGCAGCGGCCCGGGCACGAGTTCCCACTTTGCAGGAGGGATAGTGCGAGGAATATTTATTCGACGCATCGAATAGGTATGCGCTAGGATTCTGTTGTGTCCAAAGTTCTGACTGCCCTTCCGGCCGGCGAAAAGGTCGGCATCGCCTTCTCAGGAGGTCTCGACACCTCTGTTGCCGTTGCGTGGATGCGTGAGAAGGGTGCAATCCCCTGCACCTACACCGCCCACATCGGCCAGTACGACGAGCCCGACATCGAGTCGGTGCCCGGCCGTGCGGGTCAGTACGGCGCCGAGATCAGCCGCCTGGTGGACTGCCGCGAGCAGCTCGTCGAGGAGGGGCTGAGCGCCCTGGCCTGCGGCGCCTTCCACATCCGCAGCGCCGGCCGCGCCTACTTCAACACCACCCCGATCGGCCGTGCCGTCACCGGCACCCTGCTGGTGCGCGCGATGGCCGACGACGACGTGCACATCTGGGGCGACGGCAGCACCTACAAGGGCAACGACATCGAGCGCTTCTACCGCTACGGCCTGATGGCCAACCCGAACCTGCGCATCTACAAGCCCTGGCTCGACGAGGACTTCGTCCGCGAGCTGGGCGGCCGCGACGAGATGAGCGTCTGGCTCACCGAGCGCAACCTGCCCTACCGCGACTCCAAGGAGAAGGCCTACTCCACCGACGCCAACATCTGGGGCGCCACGCACGAGGCCAAGACCTTGGAGAGCCTCGACGTCTCGCTGGAGACCGTCGAGCCGATCATGGGCGTGAAGTTCTGGGATCCTTCGGTGAAGATCGAGACCGAGGACGTCAAGGTCACCTTCCACCAGGGCCGCCCCGTCGAGATCAACGGCGAGAGCTTCTCCTCCCCCGTCGACCTGGTCATGAAAGCCAACGAGATCGGTGGCCGTCACGGCCTGGGCATGAGCGACCAGATCGAGAACCGCATCATCGAGGCCAAGTCCCGCGGCATCTACGAGGCCCCCGGCATGGCGCTGCTGTTCATCGCCTACGAGCGCCTGCTGAACGCCATCCACAACGAGGACACCCTTGCGAACTACCACTCCGAGGGCTTCCGTCTGGGCCGGCTGATGTACGAGGGCCGCTGGCTGGATCCGCAGAGCCTGATGCTGCGCGAGTCGATCACCCGTTGGGTGGCCTCGGCCGTCACCGGCTCGGTGACCCTGCGCCTGCGTCGCGGTGAGGACTACACGATCCTCGACACCGACGGCCCCAACTTCAGCTACCACGCGGAGAAGCTGTCGATGGAGCGGGTGCAGGATGCCGCCTTCGGCCCCACCGACCGCATCGGCCAGCTGACCATGCGCAACCTGGACATTGCCGACTCGCGCGAGAAGCTCGAGATCTATGCCTCGCAGGGTGTGCTGGGTGGCGCCTCTGCCGAGCTGGTGGGCGAGCTCAAGGCCGGCGCCGGCAAGTCGATCCCGTCGCTGGGCCGCGGCTCCGACGAGGCCGAGGCTGCCCTGGATGCAGCCGCGATGGACTTCGGCCTGGACTGAGCCCCACTACCCCTGCTCACGACTGTGGCCCCGACCTTCGTCGGGGCCACAGTCCGTTCCGGTACACCCGGTGTGCAGGGTCAGGGGTGATCCGGATCAGTTGTCGCCGTCGCGGTCATCGTCGTCGTCACGGTCGTCCGTACCGTCGTTGTCATCGTCGGCATCGTCCTTGTCATCCTTGCCGTCGTTGTCGTCGTCACGATCGTCCTGGTCGTCACGTTCGTCGTCGGCATCATCGGAGGAGCGCTGCTCCCCCTGGTCGCGGTCATCGTCGACCGCGGTGGCCGGGGCCTGGGGTTCGCCCTCGTCATTGCCGGACGAATCATTGCAGGCGCTCAGGCCCAAGGACAGGACGCACAGCAGTGTGGCGAGCAGCCGTCGAGTGGTCATGGAGAAGCTCCCTTCGATGATCGGTGCCCCCATCCAACAGAGGTCACCCCGTCACCGCCAAGGAAATGCCCTCAGGGCGAACAGTCGGGGCATGTGCCCCGCCGACGCCGCATCGGACCTGGGTCACGCTTCCGCGTTGAGCCGAAGCCCTTTCCGCATCGCCGATCAAGGTTGCACACTCGGCACTGGCATCCGCACATGCTGGCTGCCCTGATGAAAGGAGTTTCCCCATGGCCACGCTTCCGGACCTGCCCTTGGACTGGCAGGAGGAGCTGTACAAGAAGCTGCACGCCCAGCCCGAACTGTCCATGGAGGAGTCCGAGACGGCCGCAGAGGTGACCCGTCGCCTCGACGAGATGGGCTACCAGACCCAGCAGATCGGTGGCGGTGTCGTGGGCGTGCTCACCAATGGGGACGGCCCCACCGTGCTGGCTCGCGCCGACATGGATGCGCTGCCGGTCCAGGAGGACAGCGGGCTGGACTACGCCTCCACCGTCGACGGCGTGATGCACGCCTGCGGCCATGACTTCCACGTGACCTGCGCGCTGGGCGCTGCCCAGGCCATGACGGAGATCCGCGACCAGTGGCAGGGAACCTACATCGCGCTCTTCCAGCCCGGTGAGGAGACGGCGGCCGGCGCCCGCGCCATGGTCGACGACGGCCTGGTGGACAAGATCCCCAAGCCCGATGTGTGCCTCTCGCAGCATGTGCTGCCCGAGCTGGCCGGCACCGTCATGACGGCCCCCGGAGCAGTCCTGTCCGCCGGTGACAGCATCAAGGTGACCGTGCCCGGCAAGGGTTCCCACGGCTCGATGCCGCACCTGGGCGTCGACCCCGTCGTCACCGCCGCCAGCATCGTCGTGCGGCTGCAGAGCATCGTCAGCCGAGTCATCGCCCCCGGCGACTTCGGTGTGGTCACCGTCGGCAGCATCCAGGCCGGCGCCAAGTCCAACATCATCCCCGACTCGGCCACCCTGCTGCTCAACGTGCGCACCTACGACGAGAGCGTGCGCGAGAAGATCCTCGAGGCCATCGAGCGCATCGTTCGGGGTGAGTGCCAGGCCAGCGGCGCCACCGACGAACCGACCTTCGAGTACTACGACCGCTTCCCGCTCACCGAGAACGACGAGGCCACCAACACCACGGTGACCGATGCCTTGCGCGAGCACTTCGGCGACGACAAGGTCACCGAGCTCGCCCCGGTTCCGGCCAGCGAGGACTTCAGCGTCATCCCCGATGCCTTTGGCGTTCCCTACTGCTACTGGGGTGTGGGTGGTTTCGAGGAGGGTGCCACTCCCGTCGGCAACCACAATCCCAAGTTCGCCCCCACCATCCACCCGACGCTCGAGACCGGGACCGCTGCGCTGGCTTCGGCCGCCCTGGCCTGGCTCGGCTCCCGCGAAGGCGAGGGCCGATGAGCACCGCCGCCACCGAAGCCGCGACCACCGGCCCCAAGGGCTTCCAGGGCAACGAGAAGTTGCTGTGGGGCATCGTGCTGGGTGTCACCACCTTCTGGCTCTTCGCGGGCACCACCGGAACGGTGGCCCGCAACATGCTGGAGGAGATCAACGGCCCGGCGAGCTCCCCCGGCGTCTGGGCCAACCCGCATGTCAGCGTCAACCAGATGAACCTGGCGGTGTCCATCACCGCCTTGTTCAGCGGTCTGTTCATCGTCCTCGCCGGCGGCCTGTCCGACAAGCTGGGGCGGGTCAAGATGGCCATGGCGGGCAATGTGCTCGGTCTGGTCGGATCCCTGCTGGTGGTGCTCGCCACCGGCTCCCTGGCCTTGCCCTTGCTGCTGACCGGCCGTGCCATCCAGGGCCTGTCTGCCGCGTGCATCATGCCGTCGACGATGGCCCTGCTGAAGGCCTACTGGGACGGCCCCGCACGCCAGCGCGCCGTCTCGATGTGGTCCATCGGTTCCTGGGGTGGCTCCGGCCTGGCCGCCATCTTCGGTGGCTTCGTCGCCTCCAACCTGGGGTGGCGCTACATCTTCTGGGCCTCGATCGTGATCTCGCTGATCTCGATCGCCATGATGTGGGGCACGCCGGAGAGCCGCGCCGAACGCAGCGCCCCGAGGGCCTTCGACATCGTCGGGCTGGGCGTGTTCATCGTCGCCGTGCTCGCGCTGATGGTCGTGGTGATCTTCGGAGCCCAGCTGGGTTGGGCCAGTCCGGCCACCTTGGGCCTGACGGCGGTGGCGCTGATCGGCTTGGCCGTCTTCGTCTGGTGGGAGAAGAAGCAGGAGAACCCCTTCATGGACTTCTCCCTGTTCAAGAACAAGACCTTCACCGGCGCGACGATCTCCAACTTCACCATCAACGCCACCATCGGCCTGTTGATCGTCAGCCAGCAGATGCTGCAGCTGGCCCGCCCCGAACGCTTCGACCCGTGGCGCGCCGGCCTGCTGACCCTGGGGTATGCGATCACCATCATCGGCTTCATCCGCGTCGGCGAGAAGTTGCTGCAGCGCTTCGGCCCCCGCAAGCCGATGCTCTGGGGTGCGCTCATCGTCGGCCTGGTCTGCATCCTGCTGGCCATGACCCAGACGCTGGTGGCCACCTACACCGCCCTGGCCGTGGTGGCCTACTCGCTGTTCGGTCTGGGGCTGGCCTTCTACGCCACGCCCTCCACCGACGCGGCGCTGGCCAACCTGCCCGCCTCCCAGTCGGGCTCCGGCTCGGGCATCTACAAGATGGCCTCCAGCCTTGGCTCCGCGATGGGCGCGGCCCTGTCGCTGGCCATCTTCACCGCCGTGATGGGAGGCGACAGCACGCTGATCGGCGAGGTGATCCACATGCAGGGCATCCAGTCCAATGCCGCGATCCGAACCGCAGGAATGGTGACCATGTTGTTCAACCTGGCACTGGTGGTGGTCTCGGTCGTGGCGATCATGCTGACCGTCCCGAAGCAGGAGGAGCAGCAAGCGCAGGGCTGACGCTGCGTGCAGCTGGGCCCGGGCACGCAAAGGCCCGGGCCCAGCTGATCCGGCCCAACTGGCCCGGCTGCGCTGGCCTCGACTCAGCTGGTCCAGGCCCGCCACAGGCTGGCGTACTGCCCGTCGAGCGCCATCAGTTCGTCGTGGCTTCCCAGTTCGGCGATGCGACCATCGATCACCACGGCGATCCGGGTGGCGTCATGGGCGGTGTGCAGGCGATGGGCGATCGCCACGACCGTGCGGCCCTCGAGCAGGCTGGCCATCGATCCCTCCAGATGACGAGCGGTCTTGGGGTCGATCAGGCTGGTGGCCTCGTCCAGCACCAAGGTGTGCGGATCCGCCACCACCAGCCGGGCGAGTGCCACCTGCTGGGCCTGGGCCGGGGTGAGCGCATGCTTGCCCGAGCCCACCAAGGTGTCGAGCCCCCCGGGAAGCCGTTGCACCCAGTCAATGGCCTCCACGGCCCGCAGGGCCTCCCACACCTGGGCGTCGGTGGCGGTGTCCTCCCTGGCCAGGACGATGTTGTCGCGCACGCTGCCGACGAAGACGTGGTGCTCCTGCGTCACCAGCGCAACTCGGGTGCGCAGATCTCCCAGGGGCAGTTTCATCACGTCGACGCCCCCGACCAACACCTGGCCCGCGCGCGGCGCGTTGATGCCGCTGAGCAGCCGCGCGAGCGTCGACTTGCCCGAACCGGACGGGCCGACGATCGCCAGCCGCTCCCCCGGGTCCAGGTCGAGACTCACGCCGTGCAGCACGTCGTGCCCTTCCCGGTAGGCAAAGTGCAGGTCGTCGGCCACCAGGTGGTCGCCGTCGGGCTCCTCGCCGGAGGCTTCGCGGTCTTGCGGCACCGCGGCGATGCCCAGCAGACGGGTGGTGGAGGCCATGCCCACCTGCAGCCTGTCCAGCGTCTGGATCAAACGGTCCATCGGCTCCACCAGCTGCTGCACATAGATGGCGGCCGCGGTGATCTGCCCCAGGCTCACCAGCCCCCGGGAGTGACCCCAGGCGCCCAGCAGGACGATCAGCACCAACGGCCCCTGGTAGGCATAGTCGACGCTGAGGAACATCTGGTTGCGCAGCGTCATGGTGTAGCGCTCGGCCTGCGACGAGACCTCCACGTCGTGCTCGGTGCGCGCGGTGCGCAAGTCCTGCATCTGCAAGGCCTCGACCGTGCGGGCACCCTCGACGGTCTCCGTGATCCCGGTGTTGATGCGCGAATAGGTGCCGCCCTCGGTGATGTAGCCCATCGGTGCTCGACGCAGGTAACCCCGGGCGACGATGGCCAGCAGGATCAGCGAAAGCACGCTCGGCAGGGCCAGCAGCCACGAGTTGAGGAACATGGCCACCAGGGTGAGCACGGTCATCACCGAGGCGATCACCAGCTGCGGCAGGGCCCAGCGCACCGCACCCGACATCGTGCCCACATCACGGGTGACACGGGTGACCAGGTCTCCACTGGAGGCGCGCTCCACCGTGCCCAGCGGAAGACGCAGCACGAAGCGCACCACGTACTCGCGGGCCTCGGCCAGCAGGCTCTGCCCGAAGACGGCGCTGGTGCGTCGCGCGGCGAAGGTGAGCACGGTCTGGAGCAGGACCACACCCACCACGGTCAGCGCGATCCCGTCCAGCTCGGCGGCCAGGCTGTCGCCGGACTGGCCGGCCCTGTCCACCAGCTCCCCCAGCATGCGTGGCACCAGCAGACCCACCACGGCGGCCAGCGCGTTCAGCGCCACCAGGGCGACGGCAAGGCTCTTGCGACGCGCGAGCATTCCCTTGACGAAGGACAGCACCGCGGAATCCGGCGCCACCGGGAGACCGCGCTCCGGGTTCCGCGAGGCGCGGTAGTAGTCCTCGGCGCGTCGGGCGCGCAGGTCACGGCGATGACGCCAGCCCCGCAGCCGCAGGGGCAACCAGACCGAACGATCCAGGCGCAGCGCCTCGGGGATCTCGTCGGCTCTGGTCGGTACGTCCTGCCAGGTGCTGGCGGAGGTGGCGAGCAGGTCGTCGGTGGTGCTCATTCCTGTCCTCCTGTGGGGTCCTGGTCGGGCTCGTCGGCCATGTCACGCACCACCACGTCGCGGTAGGCGGCATTGCTGGCCAAGAGCTCGGCATGGCTGCCCTGGGCCACGGCCTTGCCGTTCAGCAACAGGACCACCTCGTCGGCGTGGTGCAGCAGCAACGGCGAGACCGTCGTGATGATCGTGGTGCGGCCTCGTCGGTACTGCGCCAGGCGTTCGGCGATCCGGGCCTCGGTGTGGGCGTCGACGGCACTGGTGGGTTCCACCAGGACCAGCACCTCGGGATCGGCCAACAGGGCCCGGGCCAAGACCAGCCGCTGGCGTTGGCCTCCCGACAGGCCCCGGCCACGTTCGTCGAGAACGCCCTGCCACCCGCCGGGCAGCGCATCGTAGACGTCCTCGGCCGAGGCCGTGCGCAGCGCCTCCTCGGCCTGCTGCCGGGTGGCCCGGCCATGTGGGTCGAGCAACTCCTGCAGTGTCCCGGCGAAGACCTGCATGGTCGTGCCATTGACCAGCACCCGGGCCCGCACCTCGTCCAGTGGGACCCGCGAGAGGTCCACCCCGTCGAAGCTGACGCCCCAGTGACTGGTGGCCAGCGACTCGTCAGCGGCGATGCGGGAGGCCAGCTCGGCCTCCTTCTGTGTCTGGGCACGCTTGGCGGCCCTGCCCTTGAGGTCCTCGTCCACCTGCAGGCTGACGGCCTCGGTCTCGGCCGGCAGATAGCGTCCGATCCGGTCGGCCAGGGCAGCGGAGTCGTCGGGAACCGCGCTGACCACGACGGTGAGCCTGTGTGGCTGCAGCACCGCGCCCGAGCTCTCGTCGACGATGACGGCACCATGCGGGAGCGGCACCGGGTCGCTGGAGTCCTGCCAGGCGGGCCGCTGCCCCAGCACGGCGATGGTCTTTCGCGCTGCGACCAGGCCCTGGACCCACTTCTGCACGAACTCGAAGAAGGTGCTGATGGGCCAGACCATGAAGATCGCATAGCCGAAGAAGCTCACCAGCTGTCCGATGCTGAGCCGCCCCGCCAGCATCTCGCGGGTGCCCAGCCAGGTGAGCAGCACCAACAGCAGTCCCGACAGGAGCACGCTCAGGGCGTCGACGGCGGCCTGCCAACTGCCCGCCCTCACACCTGCCCGACGCACTCGCTGCGACTGGTTGGCGTAGTTGTCGCCAAAGGTGCGCTCGCCGCCGATGCCGCGCAGGATGCGCAGGCCGGCCACGATGTCGGTGGCCATGCCGGTCAGCTCGCTGGAACGGCTGCGCTCGGAGGCCTGGGCGCGCTGCAATGGCTTGAGCAGCGGTGCGGAAGCACCCACCAGGACCGGCGCCGCGATCAGGGTGACCACGCCGAGCTTGACCGACTCCCCCAGCACCAGGGCGGCCACGAAGCCGAAGGCTGCCAATGCCGCGATGGCCCGGCCGGTCACCTCGAAGACCATGCCGAAGACGTCGGCATCACCGCCGGCGATCGAGAGCATCTCCCCCGAAGGGGTTCGCCTGGTGGCCACGTGCCCCAGCTGGGTCGCCTTGCGCTGCACCAGCTGGATGGTCTTGTACATCGCCACCAGGAAACCGGTGACGCCACTGGTGTGCATCAAGGTTCCACCCACGACGCCGAGCGTGATGCTGAGCACCATGAGCAGCGCCCACGGCAGGGTGGCCATGACACTGCCGTGGCTGACACCCTCGTCGATGGCACGGCCCAGCAGCCAGGGATTCACCGCGCTGGGCAGGAACCACAAGGCCCCGACGACCGCGCTTGCGGCCACCAGGTCTGCCTGCCGGCGCAGCAGCCAGCGCAGGTAGCGCGATGGGCTGCGGGTGTCCGGCTCCTGGCGTTCGACGGCCCCGCGCGCCGCACCAGTGGCATCGAGGGCGTCGCGGGTTCGTCTGCTGAAGGCCTGGAGGGCCGGAGGAAAGGTCTGCATGGCAGTGATGACACTAGGGGCTGGCACTGACAGTTGGCGACCAATTTTCCGGCGCCTCACCGGTGGTCTGCCGACGCCTCAGCTGGGGATGCTGCCCTTGGCCACCTGGCACTCATCGCCGATCTGCATGGGGGCGATCCGACCTTGGGAACGCAATTCCTCCAGCCGGGGCAGGACCCGGTTGCGTACATCCCAGGGCGACAAGGTGTTGAGGTAGATCTTGGTGGCCCCCTCGAAGCCCGCCAGCGTCGAGATGCGCCACTTGAGGATGATGCGGAAGGGCACCGGGAGGTCGGTCTCCACCGGCCCCTCGTCCAGCGTCGGCGGGCGGTGGTGCCACTCCTCATTGCACGACAATGTCGGCCCGGCGGCCGCGTGCATGGCGTGCAGCAGGTCACTCATCCCGTCCAGCTGCTGTGGGCTGAGCCGCCAGGGCTCCTGCTGCTGGGACAGCGAGTAGACCTCGATCGACGGATAGCGGTGCCCGAAACCCGCCAGCGCCACGGCATGCTCGTTGGCGGCCAGCACCAGGCCATGCTCGATGGCGACGTCCAGCAGGTGCTCGTTGAAGGCATTGGGATTGCGGGCCAGCACATCGGCCGCGGCATCCACGTGGGCGCCCACCTCGTCGATGGCCACCACCTGACGGTGCAGGTGCTCGAAGGAGGCCCCGGCTGGCTTCAGCCAGTTCTGGAAGACCGAGACATAGCGAACAGCCGCGTTGCTGGCATACAGGTCTGCCATCGCCTCCACGCTCATCGCGACATAGGCGCGGTGCTCGGCAACCGAGAGCTCGCCCGAGGAGGCCAGCTGGTCGGTCGCGGTGGCACCCTCGACGTGGTGGCGGCGGGGAATCACCAGCTCGTGGGTGGTGCCGAACCAGCCCAAGGCGGCCTGACGCAACGCCTGGCGGTCGGGGCCGGGCGCGTCGTCGGCAAGGCGGTGCTTGAGGCGCCAGACATGGGCCAGGTGTGCGCGCCCCGCAGCATCGGCCAGGTACTGCTCGGCCCGCTCCACCACCTCGTCGGAGAGCTCGACACCGTGGTTGAGCCGCCAGTAGTCCAAGGAGCAGATCTCGAACAGGTTCGGCACGCGACGAAACAGTGGTTCGGTCAACGCAAGCTGGTCGGCCCGCAACCCGGTCAGCGTCGTCCACTGGTCGCCTTCACGCAGCAACCGGGCCCGCTCGGGCGGATTGTCCAGGTGGTGGCCCGGGCAGAAGGCACAGCGATCGGCCACACCGCCCGGGGGCAGGGGTGTGGGTTCGTCCAGGGCGGCGGGCAGGGGACGTTTGCCGCGGCCTGGCATGGTCCACACCTGGGTTCCCGTGAAGGGGTTGCGCTGCTTGACCGTCCCGTCGGGCAGCACCTGGAGCAGTTCGTGACTTGGCCGCATTGCCCCAATCTAGTCACCATCATTGCCCCAATGTCGTCACCATCGCGACGCGGCGGGGCGCACCTTTCCTGCGCGGAAGCTGATGATGACCCCCTTGGAAGTTAAGCTGCAGTAGTTCCTTGGAGAACTTCAGGTGAATTCCGCTGTGGAATTCGGCCTCGAACCTGAAGCTGAGCCAAAGCCGGGGGAGCCTGAAGTTCCTGATTCTGCTCCGGGTCACCAATGGCGGTTTTCCAAGCAGACAAGGGTTCCACCAGACACGATCATTCGGATTCAAAAATCAAATGCTCAACCATGAGTACGGGTACTCAGAACCGCCTAGGTAGTGAGGCCTGAACCAATCGGGTAATCGGCTTCACAGAACCTGTTTCATGGGCCTCGCCAAACCTGAAAGGCTGGCGTGGCAAGGCAGTCGACCCCCCACCCCAGGGCGCCGGTGGCCTGCAGGGAAATCGTTCACCCATGGAATCCCGCTCGAAAGTGTCGCTGAGAAACAATGAAGCCCCAGACCACCACCGCCATCTCGGAGCAGGCCTGCGTTGAATTGGCCACTGTTTTCCAACACCCACTGCTGGAGGACGGCCAGACCCCGGCCAATGCTCGAGAACGCCATCTGCAAACACGACTCATGCATCAGGCCGAACAGGCCTGCGGCAGCTGCCCGCTCCTGCAGCGCTGCCTCTACAACGCCGTCGTGGAACACGACGTGGCCGGTTATTGTGCCGGCACCACTGCTTCCCAACGCAATGCCATCCGCGCGCGTCTGGGCCTTCGTGTGAAGCCAGAGGATCTCGACTCCTTCGCCGGCGTCGTCACCCCGAACCGGCAGATCGATCCTCATGAGGTGCTGCGCCTCCGCGCCGCCAACCCGCACGATTCGCTCGAGACCATCGCCCAGAGACTGGGATGCAGCCTCTCGACGGTGAAGCGCCACCTGCGCAAGGCGCGCACCAGCCAGATCCAGCCCCGCGCCCTGCGTCAGGTGCGCCCCAGCATGGAACAGGTGCTGCTCGTCGCCCGCCAGGTCTTGCGCCGCGAGCCCGCCAGCCGCGACCAGGCGGCCTGAAACTGGACATGGCAAGGATGGATGGCCGGGGCAGCAATGCCCCGGCCATCCTTTTGTCATGAACTGGACACCACTTGCTGCCAGACTCGATCCATGAGTTGGAAACCCGAGATGGTTGCGCTCGACATCGACGGCACCGTCGTCGACCTCGAGGGCAACCTGCCCAGCACCGTCGTGGATGCGGTGCAACGCGTGCTGGCGGCAGGGACGCCCGTCGTCCTGGCCACCGGCCGTTCATGGCAGGACACCAAACCAATCCACGAAGCGCTCGGCCTGCAGCCCGGCCCCGCGGTCACCAGCAACGGAGCGGTCGTCGTCGACTACCCGCCCCTGCACCTGCGCAAGCAGATCACCTTCGATCCGGCGCCGGCCATCCGCAAGGTGCTGGGCCATGCACCCCATCTGCGCGTGGCCGTCGAGGACGCCGGAGGTGGATATCGCGTGAACACTCCCTTCCCCGACGGTGACCTCACCGGCCAGGTCACCATCCAGGAAGTGGACGAGCTGTGCGCCGTTCCGGTCACCCGAGTCATCATCCGTGACCCGAATGCCTCCAGCGACGACTTCAAGCGTCTGGCCAAGGATCTGGGCATGCACGGCGTGAGCTACTCCATCGGCTGGTCTGCCTGGCTCGACATTGCCCCGGTGGGGGTGAACAAGGCCTCCGGACTCAAGGAGGTGGTGGCCGAGTTCAAGGTGAAGCGCAAGAACGTGCTGGCCATGGGTGACGGCCGCAATGACGTGCACATGTTGAAGTGGGCCGGCCGCGGTGTCGCCATGGGCGACGCCCCCGACGAGGTGAAGAAGTGCGCCGACCATGTCACCGGCAACTTCGCCGACGGCGGCACCATCGAGGAGCTCTCCCGCTGGTTCTGAGCAGCCAGCCAGAACACCAAGAACCCAAAACGAAGAACTGCCCGGCGCTCCTAGTGGAGCGCCGGGCAGTGCGTCTGGAACCTCGTCCTGGAACTCAGGCCCTGGGCGTCAGCTTCTCGAGGCCACCCATGTACGGGCGCAGGGCCTCGGGCACGTGCACCGAGCCGTCGGCCTGCTGGTGGTTCTCCAGCAGCATGATGATCATGCGGGTCATGGCACACAGCGTGCCGTTGAGGGTGGCCAGCGGGCTGACCTCGCCGTCCTTGCGCTGACGGATGTTGAGGCGACGGGCCTGGAACTGGGTGCAGTTCGAGGTGCTGGTGATCTCGCGGTAGCGGTTCTGGGTGGGCAGCCAGGCGTAGCAATCGTACTTGCGGGCCGCGCTCAGCCCCAGGTCTCCACTGGCCACGTCCAGCACCTGGAAGGGAAGCTCCAGGGCGGTGATGAACTCCTTCTCGAAGTTCAGCAGCTTCTGGTGCTCGGCCTCGGCATCGGCCGGATCGCAGTAGACGAACATCTCCCACTTGTCGAACCAGTGGACGCGGAAGATGCCGCGGGTGTCCTTGCCATAGGACCCCGCCTCACGACGGTAGGCCGGGCTGAAGCCGGCATAGTGCAGCGGCAGCTTGGCGGCCTCGATGATCTCGTCGGAGTGGTAGGCGGCCAGCGGCACCTCGGCGGTGCCCACCAGGTAGAGGTCGTCGTTCTCCAGGTGGTAGACGTCGGCGGCGGCCTGGCCCAGGAAGCCGGTGCCCTCCATGGCCGACGGCTTCACCAGGGCGGGCGGGATCATCGGGGTGAATCCCCACTCGAGGACCTTGGCCATGGCGAACTGGCTCAGCGCGAACTCCAGCTGCGCACCGACACCGGTCAGGAAGTAGAAGCGCGATCCGGAGACCTTGGCACCACGCTCCATGTCGATGGCACCGAGCATCTCGCCCAGCTCCAGGTGGTCGCGGGGCTCGAAGCCCTCGGCGGCGAAGTCACGCGGCTGGCCGATGGTCTCGATGACCTCACCGTCGTCCTCGCCTCCGGTGGGGACACCCTCGATGACCAGGTTGCCCAGCTGCTTCATCAGCTCGTCGTAGTTGCGGCCCGCCTCGTCGGCGGCGGCCTGCGCGGCCTTCACGTTGGCGGCAAGTTCCTTGGTGCGCGCCAGCAGCTGCTGCTTCTCCTCACCCTGGGCCTTGGCCACCTGCTTGCCGAGCTCCTTCTGCTCGGCACGCATGGTCTCGAAGGCCTGGATGTTGCTGCGACGCGACTCGTCGGCAGACAGCAGCTGGTCGACGACCTCTCCTGAGCCGCCGCGCGCAATCTCACTACGACGGATGCGGTCTGGGTCGGTGCGCAGCAACTTGGGATCGATCATGGGGCACAGCCTACCGATGAGCGGCCGCCACCACCCACGAGGCCGGAAGGGCTTGGCAGCCCGTGAGAGAATCGACGCCATGCTTGCCCGCCTGGTCGACCGCTTCAGGCGTCACTTTGCCCAGACGACGCTGGTCGTCTCGCTGGTGGCGCTGACTGCGTGGACCCTGGGCACCTTTGCCACCGACTGGCTGGCCCCGCTCGACAGGGTCGCGGCCCGCCAGCACCTCACCCCCGGCAGTCCTGCCGCCCAGGTGTGGGAGGCCATCGCCGTCGTCACCCTGCCGGGGCTGCTCGCCGTGCTGATGGTGGCGGTGGCGGCATGGGCCTGGCGACGTCGCCTGCGCAACCTCTCCATGGCCTTGCTGCTCTCGGTGAGCCTGGCCTGGGCCTCGGCCAACCTGCTCAAGTTGCTGCTGGGCCGGCCCCGCCCAGACTCCCCCTTCGACGTCATCACCGCGCACGGCTCGAGCTACCCCAGCTCCCACGTGACGATGGCGACGACGGTGGCGCTGATGGTGGTGGCCACCACCACGACCACCCGGCAACCGGTCGACTCCCGCTACCTGTGGCGTCTGGTGGGTGTGCTCGGCGTGCTGACGATCTCGGCCGACCGCATCGTGATGAATGCCCACTGGCCCACCGACGTGGTGGCCGGTTTCCTGCTGGGCCTGGTCTGCGCCAGCCTGGCCTGCCTTGCGTGCCGGGTGCACATGCTGCCACTGCCACCCCGGCACCGCGTCGACGGCCGGCCCCGCACCTGCGCGGTGATCTGGAATCCCTCCAAGGTGCTCGACCGGGCCAGCTTCCGTCGCACCCTCGAGTACGAGTTGGAGGCGCGAGGCTGGGCGGACGCCCTGTGGCTCTCGACCCGCCCCGACGATCCCGGTTATGCCATGGCCCGCGAAGCACTGGAGCGCGACGTCGACATGGTGGTGGTGGCCGGCGGCGACGGCACGGTGCGGGTGGTCTGCTCCGAACTGGCCAACAGTGGCATCCCGGTGGGCATCATCCCGGCAGGAACCGGCAACCTGCTGGCCCGCAACCTGGAGATCCCGCTGGACGAGGTGGCCGCGGCCCGGGTGGCCTTCAACGGCAAGCCCCGCCCGATCGACCTGGTGCGGGTACGAATCGACGGCGAGCAGAGCACCGAGCACTTCGCCGTGATGGCCGGCATCGGCATCGACGCCCGCATCATGCAGAACACGCGCCCCGAGCTGAAGAAGATGGTCGGCTCGGCCGCCTACTTCCTGGCCGCCGCGCAGGAACTGTCGGCCGAGCCGATGGACCTCACCTTCCAAGCCGACGACGGCCCCGTGCAGCACCGCCGGGCCATGATGGCCGTGGTGGGCAATGTCGGCATGCTGCAAGGCGGCATCCAGCTGCTTCCCAATGCCCGCCCCAACGACGGCCTGCTCGACCTGATCGTTGCCTCCCCACGCGGCTACGTCGACATGGCCACCATGACCGCCCGCTTCCTGGGTCGCCGGGGCACGGTGGATGGCGTGGACCAGGTACAGGCGCGTCGGGTGCGCCTGGAGGTGGCCCAGCAGATGCCCTATGAGCTGGACGGTGACAGCGGTGGCCGCACCACGGTGTTCGAGGCCGAGGTGGCGCCCGGCGCACTGCTGGTGATGCAGCACTGAGCCCAGCCCACAACGTCACGGCGATACCGACGACGCCGTCAGGTGACGGACGGGTTGCGCGCCCAGAGCCACGTGATGACGGCAGCGACGGCAGACATCGCGACGAAGCCGGTCATCACCTGCGGCAGCGTGAACGTCCGGGTCAACTGGCCGATCACGAGGTTGGGCACCATCGCGCCCAGATAGCAGGTCACGTAGATTGCGGCCAGCACACCCGCCCGCTCCGACGGGGCCGTGCCCTGCAACAGGCCGCGGATGCCCGAGGTGACGGTGAGCCCCTGCGAACAGCCGGCCAGGGCGCCGAAGAGCAGGAAGCCGATCATCGCGCCGCCGGAGAGGCTGGCCCACAGGCCCACCGCGCCGACCAGGAAGCCGGTGATGCCGATCCGCTGCGCCGTCGCCGGCAGGAAGCGGCTGCCGAGGCGGGCCCCAAGGATGCCGGGCACCATGAAGGAGGAGAAGACCAGCGCCATGCCCAGGGCCTTGTCGGTATGCAGGTAGTCCTTGGTGATGCTGGGGCCCAGCGACTGGTAGGCGGCGCCCAGCGCCCACGTCGACATGAAGGTCGTCGCCGCCACCGGCATCAGGCGCCGCACGTGGGGTGGCAGCGCCAACCGGGGCCGGAGCGAGGCCAGCACGCCGGGCGTGCGGGGATGGGTCTCGGGAGCCAGCAGCACCAGCACCAGGCTCACCCCCAGCAGGACGATCACGGCGAAGTAGACGGTGGTACGTGGCGCTGGCCCCAGGTCCACCAGCGCCCCCGACCCAAAGGCTCCCAACGTCATCCCCACATTGGAACTCTGGGAGGTGATCAGCGTCGCCAGCCACGGCGGCCTCGCCGGTGCGGCGTCCACGACGTAGGCCATGACCGCACTGGAGGCCAGACCACTGCCCACCCCCATCAGGAAACGACCCAGCACCAGTGGCGCCACCGACTCCACCCGCAGCAGCACCACGCACCCGGCCATCACCACGAGGAGGGTGGCGATGGTCAGTGGCCGTCGTCCCAGATAGGTGGACAACCGCCCCAGGAAGAGCAGCGCCGCGATGGTGCCCAGGAAGTAGAGCCCGACGGCCAGCGAGAGGTCGGCGGTGGTGACCCCGTTCTCCGCCCGGTAGGTGTTGTACAGCGGCAGGGGCGCGGCAGCGGCAACGAAGGAGGTCACGAGGGCCAACGTCGCGGCCACGAAGGCCAGGCCCTGCGGGCGCTGGTGCCGGGCCCCAGCGACGTGCTGCCCCATCCGGCCCCTCCCTCCCACGACACGGCCTGCCCCAGTATCGCCGGAGCGCGAGGCCCACTCAATCGTGTCCAAGTCGTAGCCGGACGGTTTTCCCCTCGTTGAGCAGACCCCCTTCACAAGCGACTGACCGCATGGTCTAATGTAGTCATCGTCCTCACGAGGACACCCAGGATTGTTACCCGGCCACGGTCGGGGCAAGACCCGGAACGCATCAGTGCGTTCTGGGTCTTTTTTGTTTACCGGCCAAGGTGGCCGGCATCAGGAAAGGAAGTCCGGCAATGGCGTCGGTTGACTACAGGAAGACGGCGGAGGAGATCCTCGCCAACGTGGGCGGTGAGGCGAATGTCTCCGGCCTCACGCACTGCGCAACCCGGCTGCGGCTCAAGCTGCGCGACGAGTCGAAGGCGGACACCGCCGCCGTGGAGCGGATCCCCGGTGTCATCACCGTGATGAAGGCCGGCGGCCAGTACCAGGTGGTGATCGGCAACAACGTGCCCAAGGTCTACGCCGCACTCGGCGAGATCTCCAAGCTCACCGGCGACACCGCCTCCGACGAGGACACCGGCCCCAAGGGCAGCCTGCTGAACCAGTTCATCCAGCTGATCAGTTCCATCTTCCTGCCGGTGCTGTGGCCACTGTCCGGCGCTGGCCTGTTCAAGGCCGGCCTGGCCGCCGCCACCACCTTCAAGTGGATCAGTGATGCCAGCACCACCTACATCATCCTGAATGCCGCGGCCGACGCGCTGTTCAACTTCCTGCCGATCTTCCTGGCCGTCACCGCGGCCAAGCGCTTCAAGGCCAACCAGTTCACCTCGATGGCGATCGCCGGCGCGCTGGTCTACCCGAGCATCGTTGCGTTGAACACCGTCGGCACCCCGGTGGAGTTCTTCGGCATCCCCGTCGTGATGATGAGCTATGTCAGCTCGGTCATCCCGATCATCGTGGGCGTGTGGCTGCAGAGCTACCTGGAGCGCGGGCTGAACAAGGTCCTGCCTGACTGGCTGCGCAACTTCATGACCCCGCTGATCACCATCGCCCTGATGGTGCCCTTCATCCTGATCACCATCGGCCCTGTCACCACCATCGCGGCCAAGGGCGTCTCGTCGGGTGTGAACTGGCTCTTCGCCACTGCCCCGTGGCTGGCCGGTGCCGTGATGGGCGCCGGGTGGCAGGTCTTCGTGCTCTTCGGTTTGCACTGGGGCCTGGTCCCGATCATGCTGAACGACCTCTCGACCCAGGGCTACACCCTGCTCGGTGGCCCGCTGCCGGCTGCCGTTCTGGCCCAGGCCGCCGCCGCCCTGGCCATCGCGCTGCGCACCAAGAGCGCCAAGCGTCGCGACATCGCCACCGCGGGTTCGCTGTCCGGCTTCGTCGCCGGCGTCACCGAGCCTGTGATCTACGGCGTCAACCTGCCACTGAAGAAGCCCTTCTACTTCGGCTGCGTCGGCGGCGCCATCGGCGGCATGATCGCCGCCCTGGGTGGCAGCGCCAATGACCAGTTCGTCTTCCCCAGCCTGTTGGGTCTGGCCGGCTACATGAACCACGGTTCCTTCGTGATGCAGCTGATCGGTTGCGCCGTGGCCATCGGGATCGCCTTCGCCCTCACCTTCCTGTTCGGGCCTCGGGAACAGGCCGACGAGGTGACCGACGTGCTGCCCGACCCCGTCGTCGACGAGGATGCAGCCACTGCAAGCACGACTCCGACGGCCACCGGAACGCTGAGTCTGGGCTCCCCGGTGGCGGGTGAGTTGGTTGCCCTCGGCGACGTTCCGGACAAGGTCTTCGCCTCGGGCGCGATGGGCTCCGGATTCGGCATCCGCCCCACCGACGGCAGCATCGTCGCTCCTTGTGACGGGGACGTGGTGGTCGCCATGAAGACCGGCCACGCCTTCGGCATCAAGAACGACCACGGCATCGAGGTCTTGGTCCACGTGGGCATCGACACCGTCCAGATGAAGGGTGAGGGCTTCGCCCCCCAGGTGGCCAAGGGAGACCGGGTCACCAAGGGACAGGTGCTGTGCACCATCGACCTGACCAAGGTGGCCGAGGCCGGCTACGACCCCACCACGGTCGTCGTGGTGACCAATTCCGACAAGTTGACCGAGGTGACACCCGCAGTCGCCGGGCCCGTTGCCGCCGGCGCAGACGCCTGCGTCGTCGTCGCCTGAAACCCACCAGCAGAGGAGAATCAACACCATGAGCACCACTGACCTGACCGGCACCACCTTCCCCGAGGGATTCCTGTGGGGCGGTGCCCTGGCCGCCAACCAGTACGAGGGCGCCTACGACGTCGACGGCAAGGGCCTGAGCATCCAGGACGTGATGCCCAAGGGCATCGTCGCCCCGCCCACCGAGGAGCCCACCCCCGACAATCTCAAGCTTGAGGGCATCGACTTCTACCACCGCTATGCCGAGGACATCGCCCTGTTTGCGGAGATGGGCTTCAAGGTCTTCCGCTTCTCGATCGGCTGGAGCCGGATCTTCCCCAAGGGCGACGAGACCGAACCCAATGAGGCCGGCCTGGCCTTCTACGACCGGGTGATCGACGAGTGCGAGAAGCACGGCATCGAACCGCTGGTCACGCTGAGCCACTATGAGACGCCGCTGCACCTGGCCAAGACCTACGACGGCTGGGTGGACCGCCGCTTGATCGGCTTCTACGAAAACTTCGCCCGCACCTGCTTCGAGCGCTACGGCAAGCGGGTCAAGTACTGGCTGACCTTCAACGAGATCAATTCCGTGCTGCACGCACCGTTGATGTCCGGCGGCATCTGGACTCCGCTGCAGCAGCTGTCCAAGCAGGACCTGTACCAGGCGATTCACCACGAACTGGTGGCCTCGGCCTCGGTGACCCGCATCGCGCACGAGATCAACCCCGACCTCAAGGTGGGTTGCATGGTCATCGCCATGCCCATCTACCCGCTCACCCCCAATCCCGCCGACGTGCTCAAGGTGATGCAGGCCGACCACGACAACCTGGCCTTCAGCGACGTGCACGTCCGCGGAACCTACCCGGGCTACTTCCTGCGCAAGCTGCGGGAGCTGGGCGTCGAGCTGGACATCACCGACGAGGACCGCAACACGCTGAAGAACACTGTCGACTTCGTCAGCTTCAGCTACTACGTGAGCATCTGCGAGACCTCAGATCCCACCAAGCAGACCAAGGGCGAGGGCAACATCATCGGAGGCGTGCCCAACCCTCATCTGGAGGCTTCCGAATGGGGTTGGCAGATCGATCCTGTCGGCCTGCGGATCATCCTCAACCAGTTCTGGGACCGCTGGCAGAAGCCACTGTTCATCGTCGAGAACGGCCTGGGCGCCAAGGACGAGCTGGTGGAGGTCGATGGCGTGAAGACCGTCATCGACGACTACCGGATCCAGTACCTCAACGACCACTTGGTGCAGGTGCGCGAAGCCATCGCCGACGGCGTCGAACTGTGGGGTTACACCTGGTGGGGCCCGATCGACGTGGTCAGTGCCTCGACGGCGCAGCTGAGCAAGCGCTACGGCTTCATCTACGTCGACCGCAATGACGACGGCACCGGCACGCTGGAGCGCCACAAGAAGAAGTCCTTCGACTTCTACCAGCAGGTCATCGCCACCAACGGCGCCAGCCTGCGCTAGCACCCCACGGCCGTGGCCACGGCGGCCGAGCTTGTCGAGGCCCCTCGACAAGCTCGGGGATCGGGTCAGCAAGCTCGGGGAAACGGATCAGGTCCGACGGCCGAGCCTGTCGAGGCCACCCCTCGACAGGCTCGGGGATCGGGTCGACAGGCTCGAGGACCGGGGCTTGGATGGACCCAGGAGGAAGTCAATGATGGAACTGCTCCGCGTCTTCAACAACAACGTCGTGTTGGCGCGTGATGAGGCCGGCCGTGAAGTGGTGCTCACCGGACGAGGCCTGGGCTTCCAGGCCAAGCCGGGCCGCCGAGTGGACGAGTCCAAGGTGGTGCGCACCTTCGTGCCAGACGACGGGCGCAGCGCCGACAACTTCGGCCAGCTGCTCGCCTCCATCCCACCCGAACACGTCGACCTGGCCGCCCGTGCACTGGAAGGCATCCGGGGGCAGCTCGACGCGCCCCTGCCGTCGAGCACACTGGTGGCCCTGGCCGACCACCTGAGCTTTGCCATCAAGCGCACGCAGGCGAGCATCGCCATCGACTACCCCTTGCGCGCCGAGGTGGTGCACCTGTACCCGCGTGAGGTCGCGCTGGCCGAGCAGGTGGTGCAGGCCATCAACGCAGAGATCCAGCCGCCCCTGGACCCGGATGAGGCGATGCCGATCGCGCTGCACCTGGTCAATGCCAGCTTCAACACCGGAGACCTGAGCGCCACCTATCAGATGACCGGGTTGTTCAGCCAGATCTTCGACGTGGTCGAGAGCGCCACCGGCCATCCGATCGACCGCGACTCGGCCAATGCCGCTCGCTTCATCACGCACCTGCGTTACTTCTTCATCCGCGCCAAGGACGGGGCCCAACTGGACGACGAACTCACGCCCCTGGCCGAGAGTCTGCACTCGACCTACCCCGACGCCACCCGGGCGGCCCATCGAGTCAGCGAGATCCTCGAGCTGCGGTTGGGCACCACGGTGTCGGCCAGCGAAACCACCTACCTCGCAATGCACATCGCGCGCCTCACCTCCCCCTCGCGCGCCGCCACCGAAAGTGACAAGCCATGACCAAGTCCAAGATCCTGCTGCTCGACGTCGACGGCACCCTGGTGCGCCATGACACCTCGTTGCCCAGCTCTGCTGCGGAGGCAGTTCGTGCGGCGCGCGCCGCCGGACACCAGCTCTTCATCTGCACCGGCCGGGCAAAGGCCGAGATCTACGAGCACCTGTGGGAGCTGGGCCTGGACGGGATGATCGGTGGGAACGGCTCCTACATCGAGCACCACGACGAGGTGGTCCACCACCAGGTGCTCGATGTCGACGTCGTGCAGCAGGCCATCGACTGGCTGGAGTCCAGGCACCTGGCCTTCTACCTGGAATGCAATTCGGGCCTCTTCGGCAGCCCGGAGCTCTTCGAACAGGCGGCCGATCGGCTCGGGAAGACCCCCGCCTACGTGCGAGACATCTTCCCCGAGATGGTCCACGACACCTCCCGCGGCCACGACGACGTCAACAAGATCAGCTTCGTCCTGCCGCGCGGGACTGACCTCGACGAACTGCGCAGGCTCTTCGACGGCCGGGCCAGTGTGGCCTCCTGGACCGCGAGCGGCGTCGAGGACGAGTTCGGAGAGATCGGCCAGTTGGGCGTTGACAAGGGCAGGGGCGTGCGCTTGCTCGCCGACCACCTGGGCCGAGGCACCGACGACTTCATCGCCTTCGGCGACGCTCGCAGCGACATTGCGTTGCTGGAGTCGTGCGGCACCGGCGTCGCGATGGGTCAGGCACCCGACGAGTTGAAGGGCGTCGCCACCTGGGTGACCGACTCCGTCGACGACGATGGCCTTGCCCACGCCTTCGAGAGGCTCGGGCTCGTCTGAGCCCCCTCCAAACCCCAGTCCGACGACCGCTTCCGTCCCACCAATTGGCTTTCCTATATACCCCCAGGGGTACTATTGTGGTGATCGAAAGACCACACAGGAGAAGTCAATGAAACTCGTCGTCATCGGTGGCGTTGCCGCCGGTATGTCCATGGCCGCTCGGGCACGCCGCCTCGATGAGCACGCGGAGATCGTCGTGCTCGAGCGCTCCCACTACGTCTCATTCGCCAACTGTGGCCTGCCCTACCACGTGGGCGGCGTGATCTCCGACCGGGAGCGGCTGCTGCTGCAGACTCCCGAGAGCCTGCGGGAAAGCCTCGACCTCGACGTGCGAACCGGACACGAGGTGATCGGGATCGATCCCCAGGCCCGAACCGTCACGGTGCGCGAGGTGGCCACCGGTCACGAGTACACCGAGCAGTACGACGAACTGGGGCTGTGCATGGGCGCCGCCCCCATCACCCCACAGCTGCCCGGCCATGACCTGCCCGGCATCCACACGCTGCGCCAGGTCGAGGACATGGATGCGATCCTGGAGCGCACTCGAAGCGTGGAATCCCGCGGTGACAAGCCCTTGCGCGCCCTGGTGGTGGGCGCCGGCTTCATCGGACTGGAGGCCGCGGAGAACCTGCACGAGCGCGGCGCCCAGGTGCACATCGTGGAGCTGGCACCGCAGATCCTCCCGCCGCTCGACCACGAGATCGCCGCTCCCGTCGAACAGGTGCTGCGCACCGCCGGGGTGCAGTTGCACCTGGGCACCGCAGTGGAGGCCTTCGCGCCCGCCCAAGGTGATTCGCTCACGGCCACCTTGGACGACGGCACCAGCATCGAGGCCGACCTGGTGATCCTGTCGATCGGCGTGCGGCCACTGACGGAGCTGGCCGTCGCCGCTGGCCTCGAGCTCGGCCCGCGCGGCGGCATCGTCGTGGACGAGCAGCAGCGCACCAGCACCCCGCACATCTGGGCTGCCGGTGACGTGGTGGAGCACCGGCACACCGTCCTGCCCGGTGAGCACCTGGTGCCGTTGGCCGGCCCAGCCAATCGGCAGGGCAGGGTGGCCGCCGACAACATCTGCGGTCGCGAGGTCAGCTACCGCTCCAGCCAGGCCACCTCGGTGGTCAAGGTCTTCACCATGACCGCCGCCAGCACCGGTGCGAACGAACGCCAGTTGAAGGCGGCGGGGCTGCCCCACACCGCCATCCACGTGCATCCCACCGGTCATGCCGCCTACTACCCCGGCACCTCACCGATGCACCTCAAGGTGCTCTTCGATCCGGCCGACGGCCGCCTGCTGGGCGCGCAGGCCTGCGGCACCGATGGCGTCGACAAGCGCATCGACGTGATCGCCACTGCGCTGCGGTTGGGTGGCACCGTGATGGACCTCGAGGAGCTGGAGCTGTGCTACGCCCCGCCCTTCGGCTCCGCCAAGGATCCGGTGAACATGGCGGGATTCCTGGCCCACAACGTGATCAAGGGTGACGCCAGGCTCTGGTACCCGGGTGATTCCCTGACGGGATGCCGCGTGGTGGACGTGCGCGAACCCGAGGAGTTCGCGGTCTGGAACCTGCCCGATTCGCAGAACGTGCCGCTGGGCCAGCTGCGCACCAGCTTCGACGACTGGGACCGCAACCAGCCGATCCGCCTGCTGTGCGCCGTGGGCTTCCGCAGCTACCTGGCCCAGCGGATCCTGGTGCAGAACGGCTTCACCGACGTCGCCTTCCTCTCCGGAGGAAGCGTCACCCATCGGGCATGGTTCCCCACCCAGCCGGGCAGCCCCGACCAGCCAGACAGCCCCACCCAGCCCGACAGCTTGGAGAATCCCGTGACCCCCACCTCATCGAGCTCCGCGCAGGCCTTCGGCTTCACCGACGCCACCTCGGCCGCCCGCACGCTGCTGGACGTCGACTGCACCGGCTTGGCCTGCCCGGGCCCGATCATGAAGCTCACCGAGAGCATGAAGGACCTCAACCCCGGCGACGAGATCGTCGCCCACGTCTCCGATCCCGGCTTCGCCGCCGACGCCCCGGCCTGGGCCAAGCGCAATGGGCACGAACTGGTGGAGATCACGCCCGACGGGGCGGGGCTGCGGGCCGTCTTCCGCAAGGGCGGCGCCGTCCAGACCGCGCCGCAGCCGCGCCTGACCGAGGCGGCGCAGCAGTCGAAGAATTCCTTCGTCGTCTTCTCCGGTGACCTGGACAAGATGATCGCGGCCTTCATCATCGCCAATGGCGCCCTGGCCATGGGCAATGACGTGAGCATGTTCTTCACCTTCTGGGGCCTCAACGCCCTGCGCGATCCGAAGGCACCCAAGCGGGAGATGAAGCCGATGGACAAGATGATGAAGACGATGATGCCCTCCAGCGCCGAGGCCCTCACGCTGAGCCAGATGCACATGGGTGGCGCGGGCACCGCGATGATCAAGAACGTGATGAAGCAGCACAATGTGGCCAGCGTGCCGGAGCTGATCCAGTCGGCGATCGACAACGGCGCGCGACTGATTGCCTGCACCATGACGATGGAGCTGCTCGGCATCGCCGAGAGCGACCTGCTGCCGGGTGTGGAGTTCGGTGGCGTGGCGACCTTCCTCGACGAGGCAGGTGACTCCCAGACCACCCTGTTCATCTGATCGGCCCGATACAACTGGTCGTTCTTCGTGGTGGAGCCCCCTGCGGGGCTGCGGGGGCTCCACCACGGGTCAAGGAATTGTCCTGGCACTAGTGCTTGACGAGGGGATCTGCGCAAGAATGAAGCCACCAAGCCCCACCGAGGAGGCATCGTGACACCGACGTCCCGCCCCGAGAATCCTGCCAGCGACCTTGCCCAGCGCATCGGCGACGTGATCCGTCCCGCCGTGGCGCGGGCCTGGACCAGTGATCGCGTCCAGCAGCTGCGTCGCGTCATCCAGAACGCCCACGTCCCCAATGCCTCCGGGCAGCGTCTGATCGCCGCCCACCATGAGGTGGTGGTGGGCGCGGACCACACCGAACGCTCGGCCACCACGACGCTGGTGATCGAGGCGACCGCCGACGACCTGCGGGGCTGGTCCATCTCGCTCGACCTCGACGAGGGGCAGCAGGTCAGCGCCGAGGCGCTGCTGGGCTGCACCCTCGGCCGGGTGATCCCCGTCGACGAAGGTGCCGACGTCTACGAATTCCTCTTCGATCCCCCGGTGGAGCAGGGCGAGAAGCGCCGCACCCGGCATCGCCTGAACTTCCAGGGCGGAACCGCCTGCACCACCATGGGCTACTCGCTGAGCCGGCCGGCGCAGCTGCTCACCTTGACGGTGAACTTCGAGGGGCCCCTGCCCACCCGCGTCTGGCACAGCGTCCGGCCCGAGCAGGGCCAGGCCGAGGCGAAGGTGCAGCAGGAGCTGACCGTCGGGCCAATGGTGGAGCTGGTGCTCTCCGACCCCGGCGCAGGACGCCACACCATCGACTGGGAGTGGTGAGCCCTGGTCAGAACATGTCGAGCAGCGAGATCGCACCGACGGTGAACACGGCGATGGCCGAGATCACCAGGTAGACCATGAAGAGCTTGCCGTCCTTGATCCTGGGATCGGTCTGGGTGTGCGACAGGTACAGGGTGGCCACCGCCACCCCCATCAGGTAGAGCGCGTTCAGGATGCCGCCCAGGATGACCATCTGCAGCGGTGACTTGACCACGACGGCCAGCAGTCCCCAGATGATGGGCAGGAAGATCATCACGAAGCGCATCGCCTTGTCACGCGCGGCCCGGTCGTACCAGTCGAAGGCGCCGAAGAGGGAGGCCGCCGCGGCGGTCTGTCGGCTCAGGCTAGGGACATTGGCCAGGATCGTCTTGTAGAGCGCGACGGCGGCGAAGACCAGGAAGATGCCACCGGCCCAGCCACCCACGGTGTCGTCGAAGATGCGCTTGAGGACCTTCAGCACCTCATTGCCCGCGGGCTCCAGGCCCTGCGGGTGCAGCACCGCGGCACCGAGCATGTAGAAGGCCATCGTCGACAGCGTGTAGACCACCCAGCTGACCCAGGCGTCCTTCTTCATCACCCCAACCCAACCGCGGGCACGACGGGCCCATTCCTCGGAGCCGTCATTGGGCCCGGTCCAGGCGGCATAGCCCTTCTCGACGCACCAGAAGGAGTAGGAGCTGATCTCGCCCGCACCGACGCCGGTGAGGCCGAACATGCCCAGCGCGATGCCCATGGTGCCGGCGGCGATCCTGAACTGCATGCCGTCGGCCAGGTCGCTGCCGCTCCAGGCGAAGGGGGTGAACTGGATGCCGAAGACCATCACCACCACGGCGGCGGTGACCAGCACCACCAGCACCGTCGAGACGCGTTCCACGATGCTGTAGCGATTGGTGAAGTGGATCGCGATGGCCAGGGCCACCATCAGCACCACCCAGAAGCCGACCGAGACCGGTGACATCGGTGCGCCCGCCACGGGCACCAGCATCGACATGGCCAAGCCTGCGGCGGCCAGCACGCCGGCCTGGCTGGTGAGGAATTGCAGGAACATCAGGATGACCAGGTAGCTCATCCAACCCCGCTTGCCGATCCGCGGCGGCACGTCGTCATAACCCAGCGTTCCGGGCCGTCCGGTGGAGATGGACCACCGGGCCAGTTCGATCTGCACGGCGACCTTCACGAAGGTGGAGACCAGCACCAGCCACAGCAGCAGGAAGCCGACCTTGGCACCCAGCGCGGTGGCGGTGAGCAGTTCACCCGAGCCCACCACCGCGGCGGAGGTGATCATGCCGGGGCCCAGGAATCGCAGGCTGGGACCCCAGCCGACGGGCGGTTCCTGGATCTTGGCAGGATCGAGGACATAGGGGTCGCCCTGCTCCTCGGCATTGGCGACGACGGGGGCATTGGCGACGACGGGGGCATTGGCGACGACGGGCTCTTGGGCCATGGCGTTCTCCTGTGAACGTCGGGACTGAGTCGCCCCACGCTACCCCCGCGATTCACTGCTCCGGTCGACTTGGCGGCCTTTGCAGGGGCACGGCTCCCCGCGGGATAGGACTGCCCACCGCCCGCGTGGTGGGCGCCGAGCGGCCACACCTACGCTGGAGCCCATGTACGTCCCCAACCACTTCCGGCTTCCCGACGAGTACACGCGCCAGCTCCTGGCCACGCCGCGTGCCGGCAACCTGGTCACCTGCCACGACGACGGCCCCGACGCCACCCTGGTGCCCTTCCACTACGACCAGGACCGCAATGTGCTCGTCACCCACCTGGTGCGCAACAATCCCCAGGCGGTCAGGGAGGTCACGGGCCCCGCGATGGTGGTCTTCGACGAGGCCGACGCCTACGTCTCGCCCACCTGGTATGCCACCAACGACGCACTGCCCAATGTGCCCACCTGGGACTACATCACGGTGCACGTGTGGGGCCCGATGCGCGTGGACGCCAGCCCCGAGGCCGCCCTGGCCGCCGCTCGCGAACTGACGCACCGCTTCGAGGATTCCGACGTGCTCGCACCCGTGGGCGAGGAGAAGCTGCAGCGGATGGCGCGCTCCATCGTCAGCGTCGAGGTGGGCGTCGACCGGATCGAGGCGAAGGCCAAGATGAGCCAGAACCGGCATCCCGACGACGTGCGCAGCCTGATCACCGCGCTCGAGGAGCAGGGCGAGACGACGCTGGTGGACTTCCTTCGGACGGTGAGCCTGCCGCACGCGCAGCAGCGCTACGAGATGATCTCCGAGCTGCGTGGCGGCAAGGCCGTCGACGTGCGCCTCAGCCCCGCCGACTGAGACAAGCCCAGGATCGGCCCGCAGCACCCCGGGTGTCAGGCATTGGCCTCGCACCAGGCCTTGAACTGCTCCATCGAGCCTTGGGTGTTGGCGCGAAAGGCCTGCTGCCCCTGCTCGCCGATGCCTTCGGCCATGCCAGGCGGCAGCAGGAAGACGTGCTCGGCCAACCACTCGGTGCCGCCGTCCACGTCGTGGAAGGTGCTGTGGCTCTCGTTGCGTACCGGTCCGAGCAGGTAGACGCAGTCGAGGCTGTGGGCATCGCGTCGCTCCACCTTCTCGATCATCACGCCGTCGCCGGGCACGTTGTCGAAGTGCAGCTTGCTCACCGATCCGGGGCGTCCCGGCTCACCCTGCACCTGCTCATGGCGAGCCAGGCCGGCCTGCCACTCGGGAGCCCGTTGCGGGTCGGTCATCAGCTCCAGCACGCGCTCCCGGGGCACGGCGATGGTCACGCGACAGGTGTAGCGCATCAGGCATCACGCCCCGTGCTGCGCAGCTGCTGCAGCCAGGCGGCCGCCTTCTCGTAGGCCTCGTCGGTGGCGCTGGCGGGCACCCGGGTCTTCACCCGGTCGGCACGCGCGTAGGAGCCCAGGAAGACCACCTTCTTGCACACGCGGTGCAGTCCGGTCAGCGCCTCCCCCATGCGCGCGTCCAGCACGTGCCCCTCCGCGTCGATCGAGAAGCAGTACTGGCCCAGGGTCGTCTTGGTGGGACGCGACTCGATTCGGCTCAGGTTCACGCCACGTCCGGTGAACTGGTCGAGGATCTCCTGCAGCGAGCCGGGATGGTCCTCGTGCATGTAGGCCACCAGCGTCGTCTTGTCGGCACCGGTCGGCGCGCTGGGCGCACCCTGCTTGGAGACCAGCACGAAGCGCGTGACGGCAGCCTCGTTGTCGGCGATGCCGGAGGCGACGGCCTCCAGGCCGTACATCTGTCCGGCCACCATCGCGCAGATCGCCGCGTCGTGACGGGAGTCGGGGTTGGAGACCTCCAACGCACCGGCCGCGGTCGAGCCGCCCTCGGTCATCACCTGGGCCTCGGGCACCCTGGCGGCGATCCAGTCACGGGTCTGGTTGTAGGCGTGGGGGTGGGTGACGATGCTGCGAATCTGGTCGATGGACGTCCCCGGTCGCACGAACAGCCCGAACTGCACCGGGAGCAGCACCTCGCGCACGATCATCAGACGATCCCCGGAGGCCAGGTTGTCGAGCGTCGCCGAGACCCCGCCCTCCATGGAGTTCTCGATCGGGACGACGACGGCCTCCACCTCACCGGCACGCACCGCGTCGAGGGCGGCCGCCACCGTGGCGAAGGGACGGGCCTCGTCGCTGCTGATCGTGAGCAGCGCCTGATGGGTGAAGGTTCCGGCCGGGCCGAAGTATCCGAGCATGCAGGCGAGTCTAGGTCTCCGGCCCCCACGATCCGGTGGTGCTTGCACGGTGGACGAAACATTTGGCGAAAATCCCCGGCACGCTCGGGAACCATTTGGGTTGCTCGGGCGACTGGTGCTGTGACATCCCAACCACGAGCATGGAGAACCCCATATGTTCACCCTCACAGCCGTCCCGGTGAAGTTCATCGGACTGTTGCTGCTGTTCACCTTCACCACCGCCTACGAGCTCCTGCAGACCGGCCGGGCCCGCAAGGCGATCCCGCGCACCTCGCACGGGCTGCACCTGGCGATGAGCGTGATCATGCTGCTGATGGTGCCCAAGAGCTGGTGGGTTCCCTTCCGCACGGTGGTGCCGGTGCCGATCTCGATCGCCTTGATGGCGCTGGGCGTGCTGTGGTTCGCGTGGCTGGCGGTGCGCGCCGAAGCCGGGCAGCGCTCCCACGCGGTGGGCTGTGCCCTCATGTTCAGCGCGATGGTGTGGCACTTGGTGGCGATGATGGTGAAGATGCACAACATGAAGGCCATGCAGATGGCCCCCATGTCGTCGAGCCAGCACACGATGAACCACGGCGCACCGCCCATGAACCACGGCGCCATGGCCACCGGGAGCGGCTCGACGCTGTGGTGGCTGGCCGTGATCGGCATTCCCCTGATGGCCTGGCTGCTGTGGGCCAGCTGGCGCGGTGCCGCGATGGCGGTGACCGAACCGGGCCACCGGCTGGCCGGCCTGAACGCCTTCGCCATGAACTTCGGCATGTTCTGGATGAGCACGGGGCTGCTGGTGCCCATCCTGCCCTTCTTCAAGTACCTGGCCTTCTGACGAGCCAGGCGGGTCTGGCTACTTGAGCAGTTTGCTCATCCGACGATCCGCGAGCACCTTGCCACCGGTCTGGCAGCCCGGGCAGTACTGCAGCGACGAGTCGGCGAAGCTCACCTGGGCGATCGTCGTGCCGCAGACCTCGCAGGGCTCGCCCGCGCGGCCATGCACCCGCAGGTTGCTGCGCTTGTCGTCCTTGAGGTCCTTGGCCGCCAGGCCGACGGCACGCTCGACCGCGTCGGTGAGCGTGCCGCGCAGGGCCGTGTAGAGCACGTCACGCTCGTCGCCGTCCAGGCCGGCGACGGGTCTGAAGGGGCTCAGGCGGGCTGCGTGCAGGATCTCGTCCGAGTAGGCATTGCCGATTCCCGCGATGGTGCGCTGGTCGCGCAGCACACCCTTGACCTGTGCCTTGCCCGCGGCATCCAGGATGGCGTCGAAGGACTGCCGCGTGAAGTCGGCTGCCAGCGGGTCTGGCCCCAAGGAGGCGATGGCCGGCACCTGCTGCGGGTCGGTGACCACGTGGATCGCCAGCTTGCGTTGGGTCCCGGCCTCGGTGAGGTCGAAACCGGCATCGTCGTCCAGCCCCACCCGCAGGCTCAGTGGCCCCTTGCCCGGGCGCACCGGACGGGTGGGCAGGGCCTCGTGCCACTTCACCCAGCCGGCCCGGGCCAGGTGGAAGCACAGGTGCAGTCCTTGCGCCTGGACGGCCAGGAACTTCCCGTGCCTGGCCACCCCGTCGATCTCGAGGCCCAGCAGCGCATCCAGCGGCGGATCGTAGGTCTTGAGGGCGCTGAAGGTCAGCAGCTCCACCCGGGCGAAGACCCGCCCACGCAGCCGCTCGTCCAGGAAGCCGCGCAGGGCTTCCACCTCGGGCAGTTCAGGCATCGTCGTCTCCTCCATCCCAGTGGGCCCACTCGTCCAGCTCGCCCCACTCGTCGCGCTCACCCCACGGTGTGGCGGTGGCCTGTCGCTCGGCGAACAGCTCCAGCAGCTGCGGCCCCGGCAGCGCGTCGCCAAGCCCCGGCGCGCCCCAGTCGAGCGGCGGGCAGTCGAGGGCCTGGTCGAGCAGGCTCAGGTACCCCACCCGTTCCAGCTCGACGACGCCCAGGCTGGCCAGGTGATCGGTGCGCCACTGCACGTCGAGCACCCGATTGGCGACGCCATCGCACAGCGCCGTGACCAAGCGCAGCAGTGCCACCTTGGAGGCGTCGCGGCCCAGGACGGGATCGTGGAACATGGACTCACCGGCGAACAGCCCACGGATCGCGACGCCGTAGAGCCCTCCGACGAGGTTGCCGTCGGCATCCCAGGTTTCCACCGAATGGGCGAAGCCTCGTTGGTGCAGCCGGGTGTAGACGCGACGGATGTCGTCGTCGATCCAGCCGTGCGGCCGCTGCGGATCAGCACAGCCCTCCAACACCTCGTCGAAGGCGGCATCCACCGTGGTCACGTAACGCTTCGCGCTCTTGCGCAGGCTCCGGCTGGCCTTGACCCGCGACAGCGGCAACACACCGCGCTGCATCGGCGACCACCAGCCCATCTCCCCCTCGAAGCCCGATTCGTGCAGGGGCATGGGGAACAGACCGGAGCAGTACGCCTGCAACGCCAATTCCTCGTCGAACTCAGTCGAGAAGGCGATCAGGTCCTGATCCGGCCATTGCGTCCAGGGACCGAAGACGTGGGCCAGCACGTCTCCGAGTGTGGCACTCGGCTGTGACAATTTCGCGTCGCGTGCCACGGGGCCCGGCAGCCGCGTGGGTTTGCGGGCTTCGCGTGGGTTGCAACCCGAGCGGAAGCCCAGAACCCGAGCGGAACCCCAGAACCCGAGCGGAACCCCAGAACCCGAGCGGCTGCACCTCAGCGCGCCTCGCGCGGCACCCACTCCACCAGTTCGGGGCCGACGTAGACCTGGCGTGGCCGGTAGATGCGGCCCGCCGGATCCTCGTTGACCTCCTTCCAGTTGGCGATCCACCCGGGCATCCGGCCGATCGCGAACATCACCGTGTACATGTTCAGCGGGATGCCGATGGCGCGCAGCAGGATCCCGGAGTAGAAGTCCACATTCGGGTACAGCTTGCGCTCCACGAAGTAGTCATCGTTGAGCGCGACCTCCTCCAGCTCCAGCGCGATGTCCAGCAGCGGATCGTGCACGCCCTGGGCCTGCAGCAGGTCGTCGACGGCGGTCTTGAGGATCCGGGAACGAGGATCGAAGTTGCGGTAGACGCGGTGTCCGAAGCCCTGCAGCTTGATGCCCGAGGTCTTGTCCTTGACCTGGGCCACGTATTCGGCCGTGCTCGTCCCCGAACGGTGCAACTGCTGCAGCATCTGGACTGCCGCCATGTTGGCCCCTCCGTGCCGCGGGCCCCACAGCGCCGCGACGCCCGCGGAGCAGGCGGTGTAGAGGTTCGCCTGCGAGCTGGCCACCATCCGCACCGTCGAGGTGGAGCAGTTCTGCTCGTGGTCGGCGTGGAGCACGAAGAACAGGTTGAGCGCCCGCTGCACCTCGGGGGTGGGCTCGTAGAGCTTGTAGGGCAGGGAGAACATCATGTGCAGCAGGTTCTCGACGTACTTCAGGTCATGCCGCGGGTAGATCAGCGGCTCGCCCTTGTGTGACTTGTAGGAGGCGGCCGCGATGGTGCGCACCTTGCTCATCAGGTGGGCGGCGGCGTGCAGGAAGCTCTCCTCGTCGGTGATCTTGGGACGCGTGTGGGTGCTCATCGCGTTGATCATCGAATTCATGATGGCCATCGGGTGGCCACTCTCGTGGAAGGCCTCGAAGTGCTTGCCCATGTCCGGGTGCAAGGCCGAGGACTGCATCAGCAGGTCGGAGAAGTGGTCACGTTCCGTCTGGGTGGGCAGGTGCCCGAAGATCACCAGCCAGGCGGTCTCCACGAAGGAGGACTTGTTCTGCGCCAACTGTTCGATCGGGACGCCGCGGTAGCGCAGGATGCCCTGCTCGCCGTCGATGAAGCTGATGGCCGAACGGCAGGAGCCCGTGTTGCCGTAGCCGTCGTCCAGGGTGATCAGGCCGGTCTGGGCGCGCAGCCGACTGATGTCGATGGCGCGTTCGCCCATGCTGCCGGTGACCACGGGAAGTACGTGACTGACACCGTCGACGACCAAGGTGATGGTCTGCTGGTCCATTTCTCCTACCTTCCGTAGTGGATTACCCCATCGTCGGCCCTCCGTCCGGGATTCGGGCACACGGTCCGCATGGTGGCCGCACGGTCGGGGCTTTGCGCCCACCGCGAATGCGGGTGCAATCAGGGGGCCGCACGCTGGGGAGAGGCCGCGGGCTCGACTACCGTGGATCCGACGGCAACACGAAGGAGTCACCCCATGGGCGCAGCAAGGGACATCGGCAAGAACATTCTGGCGCAGGCACCGAATCTGGCGCCCGGCGCTTCCGCGGTGGTGCTGCGCAAGGCACTCGAGCTCGCCATCGACGGCGTGGGCCGCGTCCCCGGCGCCAAGTCGACCGCCGCCAATGCCCTGCAGAAGTCCGGCTCGGCCGAGATGGCCATCGATGCCGTCATCAAGCAGCATGTGGCGATGGCCGGCGCCCAGGGCTTCCTCACCAATCTGGGCGGACTGGCGACGCTGGCCGTGAGTATCCCCGCCAATGTCTCGGGCGTGGCCATCGTCCAGTGCCGCATGGTGGCGGCCATCGCCCACCTGCGCGGTTACGACATCGAGGATCCGCGGGTGCGCAGCGCGATCCTGATGTGCCTGCTGGGCGAGGCCAATGCCAAGGGAGCCGTCGAACGACAGGAGCTCCCCAGCTCGGCACTGGCCATCGCCACGGCCCCCGTGCACGACCCGGCGCTCGACAACACCATCAGCGAGAAGGTGCTGTCCAACCTGATGGGGCAGGTGGGCGGCAAGCGGGTCTCGCTGCTGGCCGGCAAGAAGATCCCGGTGGTGGGTGGCGGCGTCGGCGCGGCCACCGACGGCTGGGCCACCTGGGGCACCGGAGCCTTCGCCAAGAAGCAGTTCATCAATCGTCGACGCTGACCGCCCGGGCGCGGTCAGCCGCCGTGGTGCACGCGAGTGACCCTCCCGCTCACCAAGCAGGTCACCTCGTAGGTGATGGTGCCCATCCGTTCGGCCAGCTCGTCGGCGGTGATGCACTCCTGACCCTGACGGCCGAGCAGCACCACCTCGTCCCCGACGCGCACGCCCGCGCCCTCGGGCCCCAGATCCAACATCGTCTGGTCCATGCACACCCGGCCGGCGATGGGGACGCTGCGTCCTCCCACCAGCATCCGGCCGGTGTTGGAATTGCGGCGGCTGTAGCCGTCGGCATAACCCACCGGCACCGTGCCGATCCAGGTGTCACGCTCGGCCGTCCAGGTGCGGCCGTAGCCGACGGTCTGTCCGGCGCTCACCTGCTTGACGAAGGAGATGCGACTCACACACGACATCGCCGGCTCCAGGGGCACGGTGCGCGGCGTGCTGGCATCGGGGTAGTAGCCGTAGGCCATGATGCCGGGGCGCACCATGGTCATTCCTTCCAGGCTGTGACCCAGGATCGCCCCCGAAGGCGCCCCGTGCACCAGCGCAACCGGCCCCCGCGCGTCGGCAACCCGGGCCGCGGCATCCAGGAAGCACCGGAACTGCTGGATGGTGAAATCGCGCCCGTCGGCCATATCGCTGACCGGCGGATGGGTGAACAGGCCCTCGAGCTCCAGATTCGGTGAGGAATCCACCAGCCGAGCCAGCCGCACCGCCTGATCGGGGGGCGCCCCGATGCGCCCCATCCCCGTGTCCAGCTTGAGGTGCACCGCCACCGTGGCGCCCGCCTGCGCCGCCGCGCGCTGGGCCGCGGCGATGGTGTCGTCATCAACCACGGTCAGGGTGACGCCGCCCTGCACCGCGGCCGCGACCTCCTCCGGGAAACAGGGCGAGAGCTTCATGACCGGCAGCCCGATCCCGGCCTTGCGCAGATCCAGCGCCTCGGGCACCGTGGCCACGGCCAGCCGATCCGCGACGTCGGTCCGCTGCACCATCTGGGCCACGGCCACGGCACCGTGCCCGTAGGCGTCGGCCTTCACCGCAAGGGCCACCTGCCGATTGCCCGCCAGTTGACGAACCGCTTCCAGGTTGCGACGGATGGCGGACAGGTCGACGGGGGCATGGGTGGCATAAAACACGGCCCCATCATTCCACTGGCCACACCATCACGACCACAATCCCAACGACACCGCCGTATCACACCCGCAGGGGTGTTGTGCCACGCCGGTCATTGCGCTGGGGAATTAGACCCACCAAAATGCGTGATAATCCATTCGTGAGCACTACACCCCTTCGTATTGCGCTGGTGAATGATTACGAGATCATCGTGGCCGGCATCCGCGAGATGCTCGCGCCCTATGCCGAGCGCGTCACCGTGGTGGACCTCGACGATGACCCCCGCACCATCGGCCCGATCGACATCGCCCTGTGCGACACCTATGGGCAGGACGAGGAACGCCTGCGCACACTGCGCGAGCCCCTGGAGCGGATGGCGGTGGACAAGGTGGCGTTGTTCACCTGGAACCACACCCCCGAGGTGGCCGAGGCCGCCCTGGCCGACGGGATCGACGGGCTGCTCTCCAAGACACTCGACGCCGAACAATTGGTGGACCACCTTGAGCGCCTTGCCGTCGGGGAGAAGGTGATCTGCGACACCTTCAACCTGCCGGTGGATCTGGACGCCGGAGCGCGCAGGGGCCACGACTGGCCCGGGCGCAAGTACAACCTCACCATGCGAGAGGCCGAGATGATCAGCCTCATCGCGCAGGGCCTGAGCAACCTGGAGATTGCGGGCCATACTCGGCTGAGCCCCAATTCGGTGAAGTCCTACATCCGCTCCGCCTACCGCAAGATCGGGGTGACGCGTCGCTCCCAGGCGGTGGCCTGGGGCATCGATCACGGCATGGTCTCGGCCGGTCGGCGCGCTGCCAGCTGAGCCCTGCCATGCCCCGCCGAGCGGGCCACCCCAGCCGAATATCCACGGAAGCCTCCGGGTAGAGTCGCCACAGTCAGGTCACACACAGTCCGCAAGGGCGAACAGGGAGGTTGCACCGTGGCGTCACGTCGCGTGGTGGTCGTCGGAGCCGGCATCACAGGTCTGGTCGCCGCCCGGGAACTCGGCCGCGACGGCTCACTCGAGGTGATCTGCCTGGAGGCCTCCGACCGCATCGGCGGTCAGGTGCACACCGTGCCCGCAGAAGGCGCGCTGGTTGACGTGGGTGCCGAGGCGATCCATCTGGGAGCACCGCACATCGCCGCGCTGGCGGACGAGCTGGGCCTCACGCAGAGCGTCCTCGGCGCCACCCCCGGAAGCTCCGTCCTGGCCACCCGCAAGGGCCTGCGCCCCCTCCCCGCCGGTGTGGGACCCACCGGCCCCACCAAGATCTGGCCGGTGCTCAAGTCGGGCATCCTCAGCCCTGCCGGGCTGGTGCGTGCCGGTCTCGAGCCGCTGATGGCCCGCAAGCGCTTCACCGAAGATCTGGGAGTGGGTGACTTCACCGCACGCCGCTTCGGACGCGAGGTGACCGACACCTTCGTCGACCCCCTGCTGGGCAACCTGCACGGCGGTGACGTGCACCAGCTCTCGCTGCAGGCCACCGCCGCGCAACTGGTCCCCACCGCAGCCAATGGCCGCTCGATGCTGCTCAAGACCCTCAAGCGACCCGCCACCACGCCTGCCGCCCCGAAGCCGGGCAAGGCACCGCTGCCCATGTTCGCCTCGTGGCCCACGGGTCTGGGCACCTTCACCGAGGCGCTGGCGGCCCAGAGCAAGGCGACGATCCGCACCAAGGCCCCCGTCGAGGCGCTGGAACGCATCGGGCAGCAGTGGCGCGTCGTGCTCGCCGACGGCGAGGCCATCGACGCCGACCACGTCCTGCTCACCACCCCGGGCCCGGTCAGCTCGGGCCTGCTGCGCGAGCACTGCCCCGCGGCCGCTGCGCTCTACGACCAGGTGCCCCTGGTCTCGGTGGCCACGGTGCTGCTCGGCTGGCGTCGCGAGGACGTCGCCGACAATCCAACCCTGCGCGATGCCAACGGCATCCTGTTGCCCAGCAACCGGGCCCGCACCTTCAAGGCCGCCACCAACCTGACCCGCAAGTGGCCCCACCTCGAGACCCCGCTGCACCTGCTGCGCGCCTCCGTCGGCCGTGACGGGAACACCCTGGCCGACGACCTCACCGACGAGCAGCTGGCCGCCCGGGTGGCCGCCGAGATCGGTGAACTCACCGGGCTGCTGGCAGCCCCCGTCTTCAGCGCCGTCCATCGTTGGCCCCATTCCATGCCGCAGCTGCGCCCCGGACACAAGGCGCGCGTCGCGGCTGCCCGCCAGGCCCTGCAGGAACTGGGCGGCATCAGCATCGCCGGGTCGGCCGTCGACGGGCTCGGCATCAGCTCCACCGTCAAGTCCGGCCAGCAGGCCGCCCGCGAGATCCTCACCACCGCAAAGGACACCCAAGCATCGTGACCGCCACCCACCACGCCCCGCTCGACCAGGACCCCCATGGCGAGGACCGCACCCCCACCCGTCGCGAGCACCACGCGCCGGTGGTGCGCACCATCCGCCACGACATCAATGAGAAGCCCTTCATCGTCATCTGGGAGACCACCCGCGCCTGCCAGCTGGTGTGCAAGCACTGTCGCGCCGACGCGCAGCACCGCGCACACCCAGACCAGCTGACCACCGAGCAGGGCAAGGCGCTGCTGGACGACCTGGCCGCCTACGAAGCACCGCGACCCATCATCGTGTTCACCGGCGGCGATGCCTTCGAACGCGAGGACCTGGCCGAGCTGTGTCGCTACGGCACCGAGAAGGGCCTGTCGATCTCGCTCTCGCCGTCGATCACCCCGCTGGTGACCCCCGAGCGCCTGCACGAGATGCGCGAGGCCGGTGGCAAGGCCATCAGCCTCAGCCTGGACGGCGCCACCGCGGAGACCCATGACTCCTTCCGCGGCTTCCCCGGCACCTTCGAGGCGTCGCTGCAGGCCGCACAGTGGATGCTCGCCGAGGGATTCCGGCTGCAGGTGAACTCGGTCTTCACCCGCAAGACCATCCGGGAGGCGCCGCTGATGCTGAAGACCGTCCTCGAGATGGGCGCCTTCATGTGGTACACGTTCATGCTCGTGCCCACCGGCCGCGGCGCCAACCTGGATGCGCTGAGCCCGGAAGAGCGCGAGGACGTCCTCAACTGGCTGCACGACATCAGCGACCGCATCGCCATCAAGACCACCGAGGCGCCGCAGTACCGTCGCATCGCCGTCCAGCGCGAGCAGCTGCGCGAGCACGGCACCCCGATCCCCGACCACGTCGCGCACAGCGGTGAGCTCTACCACTACCTCACCGAGGAGACCACTCGCCTGCTGGGTGACCACCCGGACAAGCCGCGCCGCCCCCGCGCTCCGATGGCGGTGAACTCCGGCTCCGGCTTCGCCTTCATCGACCACCTGGGCGACGTCTACCCCAACGGTTTCCTGCCGGAGCACTGCGGCAGCGTGAAGGAGCAGCCCTTCCACGAGATCTACGCCACCTCGCCGGTCTTCCAGGCGCTGCGCAAGCCCGACGAGTTCAAGGGCAAGTGCGGCGTGTGCGAGTTCAACAAGCTGTGCGGCGGTTCGCGCTCGACGGCCTATGCGATGACCGGCGACTACCTGGCCAGCGACCCCACCTGCGCCTACGTGCCTCCCGCCTGGAGCGAACAGATCGAGAGCACCCCACGCCACATGGGCTGAGCACCCCTGCTCCGGCAGGCGCTCGGGTTCGTGGCAGGCGCTCGGGTTGCAACACGCGCGGACCGCAGGAAGCCACGCGGCTGTCTGGCCATGCCATTGATCGGCTCGACAGGGCTGCCTAGGCTCTCGCCATGCAGACGATCATCCTGGACCTGGGTGGCGTGCTCGTCGAGGAGACGACGCAGGTGCGCGACGCCGCCAAGACGCTGGGCGTGGCGCCCCACGAGATCACTCGTCGGTACTGGTCCGAGCGTGATGCGTGGGACCGCGGCGCCGACGACCTCACCTACTGGGCAGCCGTCGCGCAGGGGGCGGGAGTCACGATCGACGCCGCCGTGGCCGACCAGCTGGCCCGCCATGACGCCAAGGTGTGGACGACGCTGCGCCCCACCGCCTTGGAACTGCTGGTGGACCTGGCGATGAGCCCGCACGACGTGTGGGTGCTGAGCAATGCGGCGGCCTGCTTCGAACGCGCCATCGCCGAATCCGACTGGGGTGAACTGGTCAACGGCTGGTTCGTCTCGGGAAGCCTGCGCATGATGAAGCCCGAGTCGACCATCTACCAGCATGTGGAGCAAAGTCTCGGCGTGGACCCCGCATCACTGTGCTTCGTCGACGATCGGCCGGAGAACATTGCGGCCGCCGAGCAGCGCGGCTGGCAGACCCACCTGTGGCAGTCCGACCAGGACACGCGCGCGTGGCTGGTGGAGTCCGGCTTTCTGCCGGAGTGACCCCTCGACAAGCTCGGGGAACGACCCTTCCGACGGCCGAGCCTGTCGAGGCTCCTTGCGATGGCCGAGACTCCCCGTTACCTTGCTGGTGACCCCGTAGGGAGGGGTCACGGTCGCCGGGCCCGGCATGACTCAGTGCCCCTGTCATTGATGATCCGGGGGGTGTTGTCACCGGGCCTGGTGGTGCCAGCCGACCGCTGATAGGGACATGGCCCAGCATTGAGGTCTCTTCGTAACGTGGGTGCCGGCAGCTGACGCATCACCAACCACGACGACCGTCGCTTCGATGCAAGGATGGTGGTCGTCATGAATCAGGACAGCGGCTTCGACATCTGGTGCGGGCTCGACGTTGGCAAACAAGACCACCACGCCTGCGCCCTCGACGCTGCCGGGAAGAAGGTCTTCGACAAGCCCCTGCCGCAAGACCAAGCCAAGCTCGAGGAACTCCTCGACAAGCTCCAGAGCCATGGTCGGGTGCTGGTGGTCGTCGACCAGCCGAACACGATCGGCGCGCTACCGATCGCTGTCGCCCGGTCGATGGGCATTACCGTCGCCTACCTGCCCGGACTGGCGATGCGCCGCGCGGCTGACCTCTACCCGGGCAACGCGAAGACCGACGCCCGCGACGCATACGTCATCGCGGACACCGCGAGGACCATGCCTCACACGCTGCGCCGGGTCGATGCCGGCGAGGAAACCCTGGCCGAACTCAAAGTGTTGGTGGGCTTCGATGAGGACCTCGCCGCCGAGGCGACCCGGTTGTCGAACCGCATCCGAGGCCTGCTCACCCAGATCCATCCCGCGCTGGAACGCGTTGTCGGACCCAGATTGGGCACCAAGCAAGGCCTGGCCGTTGTCGAACAACTCGGCGGCCCCCAGGCCATGGCAGCAGCGTCGAAATCGAAGCTGCTCAGGGTGATCACGAAGGCCTATCCGCGCAATGCGCAGGACTTCGCCGACGCCATCACCCAAGCTCTTACGGAGCAGACCGTCACCGTTGCAGGCACGGCAGCGGCCGAGCAGGTCCTGCCCAAGCTGGCCGCGTCGCTGCGCGCCACCTTGGATCAGCGCGCCGAGCTGGCTGTCCAGGTCGAGAAGGTCGTTGATGCTCACCCTCTTGCCGAGGTCCTGACCTCGATGCCAGGCCTCGGGGTCAGGACCGCAGCACGGATCCTGCTCGACGTCGGCGATGCCTCACAGTTCCCGACCGCCGGGCACTTGGCGGCCTACGCCGGCCTGGCCCCAGTGACTCGCCGTTCCGGCACCAGCATCCGCGGGGAGTTCCCCGCCCGCTCCGGGAACAAGCACCTCAAACGAGCCCTGTTCCTGTCCGCCTTCGCCGCGCTCAAGGACCCGACCAGCCGCGCCTACTACGACCGCAAGCGAGCGCAGGGCAAGAAACACAACGCCGCCCTCATCTGCCTGTCCCGCCGACGCTGTGATGTCCTGTTCGCGATGATCAAGAACCGGGAGCCCTACCGGGCCCCCGCCCCGACACCCTCACCCATGCCCCTCGTCGCTTGACGAGGAACATAGGGACACCCCCCCTCGACAAGCTCGGGGAACGAGAAGGGCCCTTCGGGGAATGGCAGGTCAGCGCAGGACGGTGCCGTCGTCCACCGTCGTCGGCTCGGTGGCCGTGACTGCCACGTCGCCGACCACCGTCACGTCGCGGCCAAAGGTGACATCACCCGAGACCGTGAACGAGGTGGCCTCACGCAGGCCCAGCGGGTGCGGGATGCGACGCGAGAAGTCCTGCACCAGCTTGTAGTGGGAATCCAGCTCCACGCGCGGCGTGGTGGCGCGGGCCTGCAGCAGCCCGTCCTCGTCCAGCTCGTAGAGGTCGCTGCGCAGCAGCAACAGCTCGTTGGTGGTCTTCACCGGCAGGAAGCGCTCCCGGCCGACACAGATCGCGGTCGCTCCCTCGAAGACCTCGATGGCCGCGCCCATGGCGCTCTCCATCTGGTAGACCTTCGGCGAGTCCGGCCTGGTGGGGTCCACATTCTTCTCGTTGCGGATCAGCGGCAGGCCCAGCACCCCGTCGCGCTGCGCCATCTCCCGGTGCAGCACCCGAAGGTCCACCCACAGGTTGTTGGTGTGGAAGTAGGGGTGGTGATCGGTGTCGGTGAAGAAGTGCATCTGTTCGGGCAGGGTCTGCGCGGTGTCCCGCAGGATCAACTGCCCGTCGCTGCGACGGGCCGCCAGGTGTCCACCCTTGCGGTCATTGACGGTGCGGCGACACAGTTCGGCGGCGTAGGGCGCGCCCGAGGCGGCAAACCAGCCGGCCATCGTCGCGTCGGGGCTGGCGCCGAGGTTGTCACCATTGGTGACCATCATGCGTTCGAACCCGGCCTGCAGCAGCTGCTCCAGGATGCCGCTGCCGTAGAGGGCCGTGTAGACGTCGCCGTGGCCCGGCGGGCACCACTCCAGCGACGGGTCCTCGGGCCACTCCACCGGCGTCAGGTCGTCGACGCGCAGCTTCGGTTCCTGGTTCTGCACGAAGGCCAAGGGCAGACCGTCGACGGCCAGCTCGGGGTACTCGGCCAGCGCCTCGAGGGTGTCGTCGTGGGTGCGGAAGGAGTTCATGAACAGCAGCGGCAGCCGCACACCGTGCTTGGCGCGGGCCGCCAGCACCTGCTGGACGATGATGTCCAGGAAGGTCTTGCCGTCGCGCACCTCCAGCAGGTTCTTGGCCTTGTCCAGGCCCATCGAGGTGCCCAGCCCGCCGTTGAGCTTGACCACGACGGTGCGGTCGAGGGCCTCGCGGGCCTGCCCGGGATCCACCTCCAGGTCGGCCAGCTTCACCGGCTCGGCCATCGGTTCGATGGTCTCCTCCGCAATGAAGCCGGCGGCACCCTGCTCCAGCCGCGCGTACTGGTCCTGGAAGGTGCGGATCGCGGCCGGCATGACGCCCGCCGCCTCCATCTTGGCCACTGCCTGCTGCAGTCCTGTCGTGCTCATCGTCGTCTCCTGTCGGTGGGGCGGGTCAGGCCATCCGCTGGCCCGGTGCGGCCGCGGTCGCAAGGTGGAGCTGCGGTTCGGGGGTGCCGTGCTGCTGGGCGGCGGCCGCCATCGCCTGGCCGATCTGGTCGGCCTGGTCGGCGCGCACCAGCGCGATCACGCTGCCGCCGAAGCCTCCGCCGGTGATCCGAGAGCCCAGCGCCCCGGCGGCCAGGGCTGCGTCCACCAACACGTCGGTCTCCTTCACGCTGACCTCGTAGTCGTCGCGCAGCGAGGCGTGCGAGGCGCTCAGCAGTTCACCGGCCTCCTCGAAACGTTCCTCGCGCAGCGCTGCGACGAAGTCCTGCACCCGCCAGGTCTCGGTGAGCACGTGGCGCACGCGACGCCGCAGCACGTCTTCTGGCAGCGTGGCGAGCACCTCGTCCAGCTGGGACGGATCCGTGGCATCGGCGGTCTCGCGAAGGCTCTTCACACCCAGCAGTTCGGCGGCCTGTTCACAGTGGGCGCGACGGGCCCCGTACTGGCCGTCGCCCAGCGCGTGACTGGCGCGGCTGTCGGCCACCAGCAGGCACAGGCCGTGGGCGGACATGTCGAAGGGAATGTGCTCGACGGCGTTCGCGGCGCAGTCCAGCAGCAGTGCGTGGCCGTCCTGGGTGCGCAGCGATGCGGCCTGGTCGAGCCCCCCGGTGGGGGCGCCGGCCACCTCGTTCTCGGCGCGCACGCACAGCGCGGCCAGCTGAGCCCGATCCTCGGGGTTCTCCCCCAGCGGCCGGTCCGCGAGCTCGGCCGCGGCCAACCCCACGGCGCACTCGATGGCTGCCGACGACGACAGGCCCGCCCCCACCGGCACGCACGAGGCGATGGCCAGGTCGAGCCCTGGGACCTCGACGCCGTCCTGGCGCAGTGCCCACACCGGACCGCCTGCGTAGGCGGCCCAGCCGTCGAGGCCACCAGGGGCAAGGTCGTCAAGGCTTCCCTTCCACGGCTGGTCGGCCTGGAAGTCGGTGACCATCCGCACCTGCCGGTCGTCGCGACGCCGCGCCGCCACATAGGTGCGGTGCGGCAGGGCGATCGGCAGGCAGTAGCCGCCGTTGTAGTCGATGTGCTCACCGATGACGTTCACGCGGCCCGGCGAGGCCCACACACCGTCGGGCGCGTGGCCGTAGGTGGCGGTGAACAGTTCGGTGGCGCGGGCGATCCCCTCGTCGGCGCTCCAGGCGGTGTCAAGATCCAACATCTGGTCTCCGGTCTGTGTGGCCGAGGCACAACTGGATGTGTTCCGGCTCTGGTGCAGTCTGCACGCGTGTGGTCACGATTGAACCACCTACCCCTTGGCCGGGCTGGCTTGGGGCCTTGCGGGCATCGGTGGCCGTGTGCCTAGACTAGAGCATATTAGTTTTGTTTCGACATTAAGTTGTCGCCATCTGCACCAGCATCCAATGGAGGACGCCATGTCTGCACCCACCCAACGTCTGCGCGTAGCGCTCCAGGCCAACCAGACCAGCCTGGTGCTCGAGTCCAGCGACGGGCAGCTGCCTGCCGTCGTGCACTGGGGTGCACCGATCGGCCCCCTGTCCGCCGACGACATCGACCAGCTCATCACCGCCCAGCAACACGGCCGCATCCACAACGGCCTGCCCGACCAGGGCCATCGCCTCAGCGTCCTGCCCGAGCAGTGGACCGGGTGGCACGGCCACCCGGGGCTCAGCGGATCACGCCAGGGCCGCGACTGGGCACCCCGCTTCCAGCTGACCAGCGTCGAGGTGGACGGCACCCCGGTGAGCGATCTGCACACCGGCACCCCGGGCACCTCCACCTGGCGCGCCGCTGCCCCCGAGTGCGGCCTGGAACTCGAAATGGTCATCGAGCTGACCGACCAAGGCCTGGTGCGCACCCGCGCAACGCTGACCAACATCGGCGAGGACGGCTACCAGCTGGAGCAACTGCTCCTGGCCCTGCCGGTGCCCACCCGGGCCACCGAGGTGCTCGACTTCGCCGGACGCTGGGGCAAGGAACGCGTCCCCCAGCGCACCACCCTGCCGGTGGGCACCCACTGGCGTGAGGGGCGTCACGGCCGCACCGGCGCCGACTCCGCACACGTGCTCCACTTGGGAGAAGCGGGATTCGACTTTGCCACCGGAGAGGTGTGGAGCATCCACACGGCGTGGAGCGGCAACCACGTCCACTACGCCGAGAAGACCCTCACCGGTGACCAGGTGATCGGCGGCGGCGAGCTGCTGCTGCCCGGTGAGATGGTCCTCGACCATGGCGAGGCCTACACCAGCCCGTGGATCGTGCTCGCCCACGGCACCGGCCTGGACCAGATCGCCCACGCCCACCACGACTTCCTGCGCGCCACCCACCCGGTTGATGCCCAGCGACCCGTCACCCTCAATGTCTGGGAGGCCGTCTACTTCGACCACGATGCCGACCGACTGCGCAACCTGGCCCACCTGGCCCACGACGTCGGCATCGAGCGCTTCGTGCTCGACGACGGCTGGTTCGGCTCCCGCCGCGACGACCATTCCGGCCTGGGCGACTGGGTGGTGAGCACCGACGTGTGGCCCGACGGCCTGCACCCGCTGGTCGACGAGGTCACCGGGCTGGGCATGCAGTTCGGCCTGTGGTTCGAGCCCGAGATGGTCAATCCCGATTCCGACCTGGCGCGCGAGCACCCCGAGTGGGTCTTCCAGGTGCCCGGACGGATGCCGCTGACCGCCCGCCACCAATGGGTGCTCAACATCGGCATCCCGGAGGCCTATGCCCACGTCCGCGACCAGATGATGGCGATCCTCGACGAGTACCGGATCAGCTACATCAAGTGGGACCACAACCGAGACCTGCTCGATCCGGGCACCCATCCCGGTGGCCGCCCCGGTGTGCACGCGCAGACCGAGGCCTTCTACCGCCTCGTGGACGAGCTGAAGGCCGCACATCCCGGCCTCGAGATCGAGTCGTGCAGCTCGGGCGGTGCCCGCATCGACCTGGAGGTCATGCAGCACTGCGACCGCGTCTGGGTGAGCGACAACATCGACCCCACCGACCGCCAGCAGATGATGCGCTGGACCACCCAGTTGCTGCCCCCCGAGATGCTCGGCTCCCACATCGCCTCGGGCGCCTCGCACACGACGGGTCGCCACCATGACATCTCCTACCGCGCCGCGACGGCGGTCTTCGGCCACCTGGGCGTGGAGTGGGATCTGGCGAAGGCCAGCGACGAGGAGATCACCCAGCTCAAGGCGTGGATCGCCTGGTACAAGCAGAACCGGGCACTGCTCAACGGTGGCCGTCTGGTGCGCGTGGACCTGCCGCAGCAGCCGAGCGCCTTCCTGCACGGGGTCACCACCCCGGAGCGTGCCGTCTTCGCCTTCACGCTGCTGGAGATGCCGGGCACCTGGAACATCGGCAACATCCAGCTGCCCGGCCTCGAGCCCGACGCGCGCTACCGCGTCGAGCATCTCGGCCTGACCGTGGGCGACCGGGAGGAGCCCACGCCCCTGGAGCTCACGGGGCGGCAGCTGGCCACCGTGGGCCTGCGCGCGCCGGCAATCCTCCCGGAGCGCACGCGCATCATCACCGCCGAACGTCTCTGAGCCCGCTGCGGGGGTGGACCCAAAACCGCCCCCGCACGAACTCAGGGAAGCTTCTTGACCTGCAGTTATTTTCGCGGCAAAATCAATCACGCCGTCACAGCCGACGGCCCCGTGTTGACGAAGGAGTCGACGGATGGAAACGGCACAGCCCGTCCCCCAGACCACGAAGAAAGGGTCCCCGCACCGGGACGACACGCCCCTGGCACTGGCCTTCATCACGCCAGCGCTGATCGGTTTCGCGGTCTTCCTGCTGTGGCCCACCCTGCGAGGCATCTACCTCAGCTTCACCAAGTTCAATCTGCTCACCCCGCCCGAGTTCGTCGGACTCGACAACTACGAGCGCATGATCCAGGATCCGATCTTCTGGAATGCCGCCAGCGTCACGTTGCAGTACGTGGTCATCAACATCGGAGTACAGACCATCGTCGCCCTGCTCATCGCAGTGCTGATGGATCGGCTCACCAAGTCCACCTTCGTGCGTGGCATCGTGCTCACGCCCTACCTGGTCTCCAATGTCGTCGCCGCCATGGTCTTCCTGTGGATCCTCGACGGCCAGCTGGGCATCTTCAACGAATTCCTGAGCTGGGTGGGGGCCGATCGCATCCCCTTCCTCACCGACGAGAAGTGGGTGATCCCCACCATCGCCCTGATCAACGTGTGGCGCCACATGGGCTACACGGCCCTGCTGATCTTCGCCGGACTGCAGACCATCCCGCCGAGCAACTACGAGGCCGCCCGCGTGGACGGGGCCACCGAACCCCAGATGTTCTGGCGCATCACCCTGCCGCTGCTGCGCCCGATCCTGGCCCTGGTGCTGATCATGACCGTGATCGGTTCCTTCCAGGTCTTCGACACCGTCGCGGTCACCACCAATGGCGGCCCGGTGAACTCGTCGCGAGTCCTGCAGCTCTACATCTACGACATGGCCTTCGGCCGCTTCCAGTTCGGCTATGCCTCGGCGCTGTCAGTCGCGCTGTTGGTGATCCTGCTGGTCATCACCGTCATCCAGTACCGGCTCACCCGCGCCGGCGAGACCGACCTGAACTGAGAGGAGTCGCGTCATGTCCACAGTCACTGCACCCGTCGACGACACGATGCCCGCCGACCTCGAGCACCTGGCCGAGGCCAAGCCTCGTCGCCTCAGCGCCGGGCGCGCCCTGGCCTGGCTGGCGATGGGCGTCATCATCCTGGTCTCGCTCTTCCCCTTCTACTGGATCCTGCGCACCGCCCTGAGCACCAACCCGTCGCTGATCGCCAACCCGACGCAGCTCACCCCGCCGGACGCGAGCCTCGACGGCTTCCGTCGCGTCTTCGGCACCCAGACCGGGGAGGCCGCGATCGCGGCCGGTGGCTCCGGGCAGGACATCAGGTTCTGGAGCTACCTCAAGAACTCGGTGATCGTCGCGACGCTCGTCACCGTCTGCCAGGTGATGTTCTCCGCCATGGCCGCCTACGCCTTCAGCCGTCTGCAGTGGAAGGGCCGCAACTTCTTCTACGGCCTCTTCCTGGCGGGGCTCATGGTGCCGACCATCTTCACCTTCCTGCCCAACTTCGTGCTCATCAAGCAGCTGGGGCTGATCGACACCCTGCTGGGCATCGCCCTGCCCGGGCTGTTCATGACGCCCTTCGCGGTCTTCTTCCTGCGTCAGTTCTTCATGAACATCCCCACCGAGCTGGAGGAGGCGGCCCTGCTGGATGGTTCCAGCAAGATCCGCAACTTCTTCACGCTCATCCTGCCCATGAGCGCGGCCCCGATCGCGACGCTGTCCATCCTGACCTACATCGCCGCCTGGAATGACTACTTCTGGCCGTTGATGGTCAGCTACACCGATCGCTCACGCGTGCTCACCGTCGGTCTGGGCATCTTCCGTTCCCAGACTCCCCAGACCGGCCCCGACTGGGCCGGGTTGATGGCCGCCACCCTGGTGGCCGCCCTCCCGATGCTGCTGCTGTTCACGGTCTTCGCCAAGCGCATCGTCAACTCCATCGGCTTCAGCGGAATCAAGTGAGGTTGCCACGATGACCAAGCCACTCTCCACCCGAATCACCACGGCCGTGCTCGCGGCCGCCACTGCAATGGGCCTTTCCCTGTCGGCGTGCAGCAAACCGCAGGACGACCAGGGCAGCAGTGCGTCGAATGTGATCGACTACTGGCTCTGGGACTCCGCCCAGCAACCCGGTTACCAGCAGTGCGCCGACGCCTTCCAGAAGGAGAATCCCGAGCTGAAGGTGAAGATCACCCAACTGGGCTGGGACGACTACTGGAGCAAGCTGACTGCCGGCTTCATCGCCGACCAGGCACCCGATGTGTTCACCAACCACCTGGGCAAGTACGCACAGTTCGTCGATCTGGGGGTGCTGCTGCCACTCGACGAGCTCGAGCCCACCAAGGGCATCGAGTCGAAGGACTACCAGGCCGGTCTGGGCGATCTGTGGATCGGCCAGGACGGCAAGCGCTACGGCGCCCCCAAGGACTGGGACACCATCGCGTACTTCTACGACCGCAACCTGACCCGCAAGGCGGGAATCACCGACGAGCAGCTCGCCAGCATGACCTGGAATCCCGAGGACGGGGGCAGTTTCGAGAAGGTGATCGCCCACCTCACCGTCGACGAGAAGGGACGGCGTGGCGACGAACCCGGTTTCGACAAGAACCGGGTGAAGATCTTCGGCCTGGCCAGCGACGGCTCGGGCGGCGGCAACTTCGGCCAGACCCAGTGGGCCCCCTATGCCGGCACCCATGACTGGGAGCCCACCGACAAGAACCCGTGGGGCACCCACTTCCGCTTCGACGACCCGACCTACCAGAAGACCGTCGCGTGGTATTACGGCCTGGCCGAGAAGGGCTACATGCCCAAGTACTCGACCTTCGGGAAGAACTCCGGTAGCCAGGCCCAGTTCGCCGCCGGGCGCGCAGCCCTGGCGATGAATGGGTCGTGGATGATCTCCAGCTTCAAGAGCCTGGAGAACGTGGACCTGGCCCTGGCACCGACCCCCGTCGGCCCCAATGGCAAACGATCCACCCCGCTCAATGGGCTGGCCGACTCGGTCACCCGCTTCAGCGACAACCCGGAAGGTGCCGCCAAGTGGGTTGCCTACATGGCCGGCGAGGAGTGCCAGAACATGATCGGTGAGGCGGGGGTGGTCTTCCCCGCTCGCGCGAGCGGCACGAAGAAGTCGATCGAGGTGCGTCGCAAGGCAGGGCTGGACGTGACACCGTTCACCCAGCACATCGCCGACGGCACCACGCAGCTGCAGCCCGTGGTGCAGAATGCCGCCGACCTCACCGCACTGACCGTGCCGGAATTCGATGCGCAGTACATCGGGTCCCGCAAGGCCTCCGACCTGACCGACCTGAACGACCAGCTGAACAAGTTGTTCGAGATCACGGCGAAGTAGGGTCTGCCGGGTGAACGACTTCGCAGGGCTCGACTCCACCACGCAGCGCGTGGCCCTGGCGGTGCTGCGCCACGGCCCCGTGTCGAGGGCAGAGCTGCGTCAGTTGCTGGGACTCTCCGCCCCCAGCCTGACGCGGCTCACCAAGCCCTTGGTCTCGCGTGGACTGCTGGTGGAGTGCGAGCCGGTCGCCCAGCAGGTCAGTGGCCGCCCGTCGGTGCCGCTGGAGGTGAATGCGGCCAGCACGCACGTCATCGGCGCCAAGTTCGTGGCGGATGCCCTCTATGCCGTGGTCACCGACCTGAAGGGATCGGTGGTGGACAGCGCGGTCGTGCAACGCCCCTTCCCCACCCCGCAGGAGGCCGCGGATGCCCTCGCCGAACTGGCCCAGGGCTGGCAGCAGGACTGGCACCCGGCGGGTCTGGGCGTCAGCCTGGGCGCGAATGTCGGCAGCGACGGCACCATCAACCGCGTCTCCTTCCTGGGCTGGCCGTCGACCCCCTTCGGCGAGATCCTCGAGCAGACCACCGGGCTGGACACCGTCGTCGCCAACGACGTGCACGCCTTCACCCTTGCCGAGCACTGGTTCGGCTTCGGGCGCGGCGTCACCGACTTCGCAGTTGCCACTCTGGGAGCCGGCGTCGGCGTGGGCCTGGTCTGCGGGGACGAGCTGGTGACCGGGCTCGGCGGTGCCGCAGGGCGTGTGGGCGACGTCACCCTGGACGACGGGCGACGGCTGCGCGACGTGGCCGTCACCGAGACCATCGAACAGCGCGCCTCGCACGCGCTGGGTCGTGACCTCAGCGTCTGCGACCTGCCTGAGTTGGTCCATGAGCCACGCATCCAGGTGATCCTGGACGACGTCGCGCGGGCCATCGGCCAGTTGGTGGGGCAGGTCTGCCTCTTCACGGCCCCCGAACGGGTCCTCATCTCCGGAGAAGGGGCGGTACTTCTGGAGAACCACGAGCGGGCCCTGCACGAAGGCATCGCACGCTACGCACGCCTGCCCCACGATCGCCTCGGAATCGAGTCCTTGGGCTTTGACGAATGGGCCCGCGGATCAGCCGCCATGGCGATCAGGGCCTACATGACACCGCGGGAATGACCTCTGTCATCGGCCCGCCAGAACCACACAGGAGACGTGCCATGAATCTCGACCCCACACATTTGGCGGACCCCAAGTACTTCGCGGACAAGCGTCTGCCCGCCCATTCGGACCACCGTTGGTTCGCCAGTCATGCTGAGCTGGCCACGGGAACCAGCAGCTTCGTGCACAGCCTGAACGGCACATGGAAGTTCCACCATGCCGTCAACCATTCCCTACTGCCGGTTGGCTTCGAAGAGCCGCAACTGGATGACCAGGGCTGGAATGACATCACCGTGCCCGGGCACATCCAACTGCAGGGCTACGGTCAACCGCAGTACGTGAACCACCAGCACCCGTGGGATGGGCACGAACAGATCGCGCCCGGGCAGATCCCCACCCGTCACAACCCGGTGGCCACCTACCGGCGTCGCTTCACATTGGAGAAGCCGCTGGCCGAGGGTGAGCGGTTGTCGGTGGTCTTCCACGGGGCCGAATCGGCCGTCGCGCTGTGGTGCAATGGCCAGTGGATCGGTTATGCGGCCGACTCCTTCACCCCCTCGGAATTCGACCTGACCGGTGTCGTGGCCGACGGTGAGAACCTGCTCGTGGCCCAGGTCTTCACGTGGACCAGCGGTTCGTGGCTGGAAGACCAGGACTTCTACCGATTCAGCGGGCTCTTCCGTGACGTCGAGCTGCGACGCCGCCCGCGCGCCCACGTGGAGGACCTACGGGTGGGTGTCGAACTGTCCCCAGACCTGATGCATGCCACGGTCCGACTGACGACCTCGCTGAGCGGTGAGGGGAGGATCAACGCCCAGCTGGATGGCCGCCCGCTCCGGGAGGTCGACGGAGACCTGACCGTGGAGCTGGACGACCCACGCCTGTGGAGCCCCGAGGACCCGTACCTGTACCCGCTGGTGATCGAGGTACTGGACGGAGCCGGTGAGCTGACCGAGGTGATCCGCCAGGAGGTGGGCATCCGACGCTTCGCCCTCGAGGACGGCGTCTTCAAGCTGAACGGCAAGCGCGTGGTCTTCAATGGCGTCAACCGGCACGAGTTCGGCCCCAATGGCCGCGTGGTGAGCCGCGAGGAGACCGAAGCCGACCTGGTGCTGCTCAAGCAGAACAATGTCAATGCCGTACGCACGAGCCACTACCCCAACAACTCGTGGTTCTACGAGCTGTGCGACCGCTACGGCTTGATGGTGATCGACGAGATGAACCTGGAGACCCACGGCCTGTGGGACGAGATCATCCACGGCGACCGCACCGTGGAAGGGGCCGTGCCCGGCGACGACCCGACGTGGCTTCCGGTACTGATCGACCGCGCCGACAACATGCTGCAGCGCGACAAGAACCACCCCAGCATCGTGATGTGGTCCTGTGGCAACGAGTCCTTCGGCGGCTCCAACCTGCTGGCGGTCGCCAACCGCTTCCGCGCCCTCGACAGCCGACCCGTGCACTACGAAGGCGTCCACTGGGACCCGCGCTTGCCCCAGACCACCGACGTCACCAGCCAGATGTACACCCCCGCCGCCACCGTCGAGGAGCACCTCAAGGCACACCGCGACAAGCCCTTCATCCTGTGCGAGTACGCGCATGCGATGGGCAACTCCTTCGGTGCTGTGGAGAAGTACGTCGAGTTGGCCCACCGCGACGAGCTCTTCCAGGGCGGCTTCATCTGGGACTTCGCAGACCAGGCGATCGCCCAGACCGCCGACGACGGCACCCGGTGGTGGGCCTATGGCGGTGACTGCGGGGAACGCCCGCACGACGGGGACTTCTGCGGCAACGGCCTGCTCTTCGCCGACCACACCCCCACCCCGAAACTGGCCGAGGCCAAGTACCTCTACCGACCGCTGGCACTGGCCGTGGACCAGACCGGCTTCGAGGTGCACAACCGGCATCTGACCACGCCTTCGTCGGCCTACGACTGCGTGGTGACCCTGGGCCGCGATGGCATGGAGATCCACCAGGAAACGGTGTCCACCGACGTCGCGGCCGGTGAACGGGGTCGCGTCGAGCTGCCCTTCGCCCTGCCCACCGAGCCGGGCGAGTACAGCGTCGACGTCAGCTTCCGACTCCGCGAGAAGACCAGCTGGGCGCAGGCCGGGCACGAGGTGGCCAGTGAGCAGGGCGTCTTCACGGTGGGTGAGGTGCCCGCGCCGACGCCAGCTCCGGCACCGGAACTCGTCCGCGGCATTCACAACTACGGCGTCAACGGACCGGGCTTCGAACTGCTCTTCTCCCGAATCCACGGCGGGCTGGTTTCCTACCGTCGCGACGGCCGTGAGCTGCTGCAGCAGGTGCCCAAGCCCAACTTCTGGCATGCCCCCACCTCCAACGAGCGCGGCTGGAACATGGGCGCCCTCGACGGGCAGTGGTTGCTGGCAAGCCTGTACGCACACCTTGCCGAAGGCGATCGGGACCCGCAGGTGGAGCAGCTGGAGAACGCGGTGCGCGTCAGCTACCGCTACACGCTGCCCACCGCCCCCGTCAGCCACTGCACGGTGGCCTACGAGGTGGACGGCGCGGGGCGGGTCGAGGTGACCTGCACCGCGAAACCCGGCGAGGGGTTGGCGGACATGCCGGAGTTCGGGATGCAGCTGGTGCTGCCACCCCAGTTCGGACGGCTGGCCTGGTACGGGGAGGGCCCGCACGAGTGCTACGTCGACCGACGGGGATCCGCCCGACTGGGCCGCTGGGAGGCCCAGGTCGCCGACCAATTGACGCCCTACCTGAAGCCACAGGAGTCCGGAAACCACACCGGTGTGCGCTGGGCCGAGGTCACCGATGACGCAGGCCACGGCCTGCGCGTCGAATGCGCTGGTGGGATGGACTTCAGCGCCTTGCCGTGGACTCCGCAGGAGATCGAGGCCGCTGCCCATCCGCACGAGCTGCCACCCGTCACCAAGACGGTGTTGCGGCCCGCGCTGATGCGGCGCGGCGTGGGCGGCGACGACTCGTGGGGCTCGCGGACGCACCCGGAGTTCTGCCTTCCGTCGGGGCAGGAGCTCGTCTTCCGCTTCGCCTTCACCGGGATCTGACCGGGGGATCCGCAGGCCGCTCGGGTTCCTGCGATCCGCGTGGGTTGCAACACGAGCGGATCACGAGAACCCGAGCGGCTCTGGTGGACGGGCCCGTCCTGAGCCCGAGTGCCCCTGGCACGCATGCGACGGCGGCCGCCCCCAGCAAATCTGGGAGCGGCCGCCGTCGCGTGTGCGGGAAGGTCAGTGGGCCTTCTGCACCGTGATGACCCAGCCGAAGTCGGGGGCCTTCTTGAACTCGGTCACCGGGTAGCCGGACTCGGCGGCCCATTCGGGGATGGACTCGGTGGCCTGGGTGCAGTCGAAGTTGATCACCAGCTCGTCGCCGACGGGCAGCTCGGCGATGGCCTTCTTGGCCTCGATCAGCGGGAAGGGGCAGACCTCTCCGACGGTTTCCAGAACATGCTTGGCCATGTCATTTCTCCTTGTGTTGGTTGCTCAGGTTGTGTTGGTTGCTCAGGGTTCTTGTTGAACGGATCACGCTTGTTGCGCGGATCAGGGACGGGTGGCTCAGGCCGGCACCGGCACCGAGCTCGGGCGGCTCGTGGTGGACGGGGTGCGCTTGGCGGGCAGGAAGAGCTTGGCCCCGATGCCGACGCCCAGCAGGGTGAAGCCGAAGGCCAGCCAGCCCTGGAAGGTGAACTGCGAGCTCTCCACCATCGAGTTGCCGATGGTGCAGCCGCCGGCCCACGCAGCGCCGACGCCCATGCCCAGTCCGCCGAAGACGGAACGCAGCACGATGGTGGCGTCAGGCACGCGCACCTTGAACTCACCCGAGGCCTTGGCGGCGATGAAGGAGCCCACCAGGATGCCCAGCACCAGCAGCACGCCCCAGTCGATGCGCTCGGCATTGCCGGTCACCAGGAAGCTGGTGAGATTGGCCGACGGGGTGGTGATGCCCAGGCCGGATTCGCGGCCGGAGGCGAAGCTCAGCGGGTAGGCGGCAATGGCGATCAGGCCGATGATGGCGCCGGTGACGAAGGGGTGCCAGCGCTTCTCGAACAGGACGTGGGCCAGGCCGGTCTTCTCGGGCGGCAGGGTGGCCATCGGGGTGGTGGAACGCTGCAGTTCGCGTCGCACCAGGTAGGCGGTGCCCGCCACCAGCAGGCCCACCAGCACCCAGCTGGAGATGCCCAGGGCGTCGTGGATCGTGGTGACGGGGACGGTGACGCTGCGCACCGCCTCGTTGACGGGCTTGAGGGCGCCGTACTTCATGATGGCGGCACCGGCGGCGTAACCGACCAGCGCGATCCAGGAACCGACCAGTCCCTCACCGGCGCGGTACCAGGTGCCGGTGGCGCAACCACCCGCGGCGACGATGGAGACGCCGAAGATCAGGGATCCGACGATGACGGCCAGCCACGGCAGGTTGTCGAAGCTGAGGGTGATGATGCCGGCGCTCTGCAGCGCGGCGACGCCGACTGCCTGCACGGCGATGGTGACGAGGAAGGCGACCATCCAGCGCGTCTTGTGGGCGATCCACACGTCGCGGAAGGCGCCGGTGACGCAGAAGCGGCCACGCTGCAGCACGAAGCCGAAGATGACGCCAAGGAGTAGTCCGGTGATGATCATGATGATCCTTCTGAAGGGGGTGACGAACGCCCCGCACGGTGCTGGGGACGTGGCTCGACGCCTCGATGATCGGGGCGTGGGAGGTAGGTGGTGCCCGGATGAGGGCGGGGCCGTGCCGATGGGCTCAGTGCCGATTAACTCAGTGCCGATTAACTCAGGGCCGATTGGCTCAGGGCCGGAGGAGTCAGGGCCGGAGGAGTCAGGGCAGGCCGCGGCGCATCAACCCTCGCGACGCGTCGACGAGGGTGACGAGGACCAGCGGGTCAGTGACAGGCGCAGCGCTCGGGGCAGCGGCACAGCGGATGGCACATGTCCATCGGCATGCCAACAGCGGCGTGCCGGGTGGTCATGGTGTCACGCTGGGTGCCCACGGCGGTTCCTTCCGTCCTCGGTGCGCTTTGGATCACAGGCGCACACGCGCAGCTGCATTGTGCGCCTCAGACCGTACAACGCACCCTGGATGGCGCAAAATTCCCCTTCCCCGGCAGGAAGTCTTGTGGACAAGGAAGTTCCACGCCACACCCGAGCGCGCCGCTGCTGCCTTGACGCACTCATGCCGGTGACTGGGGCAGGATGTTCCGGGAAGGGGGCATCATGAATCCGCAACGAGAACCACGCCTGGCCGAGGTCGCCGAGCGCGCCGGCGTCTCGGTGACCACCGTCTCGCGTGTCCTCAACAACCGTGGCTACCTGAGCCAGAAGACCCGCGACAACGTCGCCCGCGCCATCGAGGAACTGAACTACCGCCCCAACCAGCTGGCACGCTCACTGCTGGGGCACCGCAGCCACACCGTCGGGCTGGTGCTGCCCAGCACCGCACTGCCCTTCTTCGGCGAGGTGGCGGTGAAGGTCGACGAGGCACTGGCCGAGCACGGCTACCAGGTGCTGTTGTGCAACAGCTTCGGGCGCGCAGATCGGGAACGCGAACTGCTCGACCTGCTGGTCTCCAACCGCGTGGACGGGATCATCTCCGGCGCCCACAACGACCCGGTGGAGGCCTACTCGAACCTGCGGCAACCGGTGGTCACCATCGACCGCGAACTGGCCGCCCACATCCCCAACGTGCGAAGCGGCAATGAGCAGGGCGGACGGATGGCGGCCGAGCTGCTGCTGGAGCGCGGCTCGACCCGCCCGGCCTTGGTGACCTCACGCTCCCATTCCCGAAACCTGCGGGAACGGGGTTTTCGCGAGGTGCTGGGCCGCCGCGGCATCGAACCGCTGCTCGTGACCGTCGACTTCCACCTGCCGGAACCCGAACGCACCCAGACCATGGAGGCTCAGCTCAACCAGCTCGGGGAAGGCTTCGATGCGGTCTTCGCCACCGACGACCTGCTGGCCGGCAGCGTGCTGGACTGGGCCCGACGGACCGGGCGCAGCGTGCCCGATGAGCTCAAGGTGATCGGCTTCGACGGCACCATGGCGGTGCACCGCGCCCTGCCCGGCCTGACCACGCTGCGGCAGCCGATCGAGCAGATCTGCCGCACCGCCGTCGACGAGCTACTGCGCCAGATCGAACAGCGGGAACAGGGGAACCTTCCACCCCAGGAAGCCCGCGAAGCCATCGAGTTCCCGGTGGAACTGGTGGAGGGCAGCACCACCTGAACAGCCATGGACAAGCGTCCCGGTCAGAGTTGTGTGGCAACGGTGCAACACAACTCTGACCGGGACGGGCGACTCAGGCGGTGGGCTGCTTCGGAGGCTTCGCGACGGCGGTGACCAGCTGATCTCCCACGGCCACCTGGCCCGGCTCGACGGTCTCCACCGAGGCCATCTTCTTGGTGTTGCTGATGACCACCGGGGTGGTCAGGTCGTAGCCCGCGGCGGCCACGGCAGCCCAGTCCACCTCGGCCAGCACGTCACCGCGACGCACCTGCTGTCCCTTCACCACGCGGGGCGTGAAGTGCTGGCCCTGCAACTGGACGGTGTCCATGCCGATGTGGATCAGCACCTCGACCCCGCTGGCGGCCCGCAGGGCGTAGGCGTGGGCCGTGGGGAAGGCCACCATCACGGTGCCGTCGACGGGCGAGACGACCGGCCCCTGGCTGGGCACGATGGCCATTCCCTTGCCGAGCATGCCCGAGGCGAAGGTGGCGTCGTCCACCTGGTCCAGGGCGATGGCCTGACCGGCGACGGGAGCGGTGACGGTACGGTCCTCGGCGGCCGAGTCGGGCAGCGCGACGGGCGTCGCGAGGGCCGGGGCGGCGGCCGTGGCTGCGGCGGATCCGACGGGAGCGTCCTCGGTGAGGGCGACCAGTGCCGCCTCCTGCTGCTCGGTGGTGGCATCGGCCTTGGCCAGTGCCAGGGAGGCCTTGCCGCGGGTGCTGGCATAGGCCATGTTGGCCGCCAGCGAGAGGGCGAAGGTGATGGCCATCGCCGTGAGGTAGAGCACGATGTCGCTGGTGCGGATGGACACGAAACCGATCAGGCCGGCCGCACCCAGGGCCACGGCGCGCACCTTGAACAGGGCGATCAGCGCACCGCCGATGCCCGCGCAGCCCAGGCCGATGAAGAAGGGCCAGCGCAGCCGCAGGTTGACGCCGAAGATGGCCGGTTCGGTGATGCCGAACAGCGCCGAGGCGGCCGAGGCGCCGGAGATGCCCTTGAGCTTGGCGTCGCGGGCCTTGAGGAAGACGGCCAGGCAGGCTGCGCCCTGGGCGACATTGGCCATGGAGGCGATCGGGAAGATGAAGGAGCCGACGCCGTCGGCGATCAGCGGCAGCTCGACGGCCGGGAAGGACTGGTGCAGGCCGGTGACCACGATCGGCGAGTAGAGCAGGCCGAAGACCATGCCACCGAAGACGCCGGCGTGGGTGTAGAGCCACTGCAGGCCATCGGTGATGCCGTCGGCGCCGATGCGGGTGATGGGGCCGACGATGACGAAGGCCAGGAATCCGGTGAGCAGCATGGTGATCAGCGGGCTGAGCAGGAAGTCGGCGGTGCCCTTGAAGATCTTGTGGCAGCGCTTCTCGATCACCGAGAGCAGCCAGGTGACCACCAGCACGGGGATCACCTGCGCCTGGTAGCCCACCTGGGCCACCTGCAAACCGAAGACATTCCAGTACTCCAGCTCGCCCGCCTGCTGCGTCGCGACGGCATTCCACGCATTGGTGAGCTCCGGGCTGACCATGGCGGCGCCCATGGCCGCACCCAGGTAGACATTCGCCCCGAAGCGCTTGGCCGCGGAGTAGCCCACCAACACGGGCAGGAAGGAGAAGGCGGCCGAGGAGATCATGTTGATCATCGCGGCGTAGTCGGCCACCGCCGGGAACATCCCGACCACGGACTTCTCACCGAACAGCCCCTCGGCGGTGAGCACATTGTTGATGGCCATCATCAGGCCGCCGGCGATCAGGGCGGGCAGGATGGGGACGAAGATGTCCGCGATCGTCTTGATGAGCCGCACCAATGGGTTGTCCTGCTGGGCGGCCACCTGCTTGGCGTCATCCTTGGAGACCTCGACGACGCCCCCGTCCTTGACCAGGTGCTCGAAGACGACGTCGACGTCACCGGGGCCGATGATGATCTGGTACATGCCGCCGGCGAGGAAGGTGCCCTTCACGTCGGGGTCATTGTCCAGGGCCGCCTGGTCCACCTGCCCCTGGTCCACCAGCACGAGCCGCAGTCGGGTGGCGCAGTGCGCCGCCGCCTGGATGTTGTCCTTGCCACCGACGGCCGCGAGGACTCTGGATGCTACTTCGGAGTGCTCCATGTCATTCCTTCGAGAGTGGTCTCCTGCACCGGTCCGCTCCTTCGCCACACCGGTGTGTCAATCGTTGATCACACTACGCCCGGAGACCCAATATGACAAACCTTTGACACCTTTGTGTCAAAGGTTGGACATATGGGCTAGCCTGAAGCCGTGGCTGAAGACCTGATGGAGGCCGCCGCAGCACGCATCGAGGCTTCGCGCGCGGCCCAAGACCCCGACCGTCCCCTGGTGCACCTGGCACCCCCGGTGGGACGCCTCAACGACCCCAACGGCCTGCTGCTGCACGAAGGACGCTTCCACGCCTTCTACCAGTTCAGCCCGCTCCACCCCCGCAAACTCGTCTACTGGGGCCATGCCAGCACAAGCGACCTGCTGCACTGGAGCGACCACGGCCCCGCACTGGCCCCCGACCGCTGGTACGACAGCCATGGCGTCTACTCCGGCAGCGCGGTGCACACCGGCGAGGAGATCGCCCTGTTCTACACCGGCAATGTGCGCGACGAACAGGGTGGCCGCAGCGCCCACCAGTGCATGGCCACCACCAGCAACCTGACCGACTTCCGCAAGCACCCCAAGAACCCGGTCGTCGATCCGCTGCCCGACGGGTACACCGCCCACGTGCGCGACCCGCAGGTCTGGCGCACCAGCGAGGGCATCTACCGGATGTTGCTGGGAGCGCAGCGCAGCGACGAGACCGGCTGCGCCCTGTTGCTCAGCTCGCCCGACCTGCTCACCTGGCGCTTCGACGGTGAGCTGGGCTTCCCCGACGCCGACGGCCGCTTCGACCAGTTCGGCTACATGTGGGAGTGCCCCAACCTGGTGCGGGTGCCCGACGAGACCACCGGCGAGCTGCACGACGTGTTCATCTTCTGCCCGCAGGGCATCGCCGCCCCCGGCGAGGGATTCCAGAACGTCTTCGCCTGTGGCTACCTGGTGGGCCGGCTGGAGGGAACCCAGTTGCGCCGGACCGGCGACTTCCACGAACTCGACCGTGGCTTCGAGTTCTACGCGCCGCAGGTGGTGGCACGCGACGAGCCGGGCCCGGCCACGCTGCTGGCTTGGGTGGGCAATGCCGGCGAGGACCAGCAGCCATCGTTGGAGCATGAGTGGGTGCACCTGTTGTCCTGCGCCCGAGACCTGGCGCTGCGCGATGGCCGACTGGTGCAACGCCCGCACCTGCCCTTCGAGGCAGGGACCGAGCTCGCGCCGCAGGTCGTCGGTGGGGATCCGCACCCGCTGGCACCATTGGAGGGCTCGCGCAGCTTCCTGCTGGACCTCGAACTTGACACCAGCGCCGCCACTGGCTGGAGCCTGGTGATCGGCTCGCCCTCCAGCCAGGTGCGCCTGGACTTCCACGGCTGTCAGCTGACCGTCGACCGCTCCGCCACGCGCTATCCGCACGGTGACCGTCGCGTGGTGAGCCTGCCCAGCACCCCCCGACCACGGCTGCGGCTGGCCCACGACCGATCGGTCACCGAGCTCTTCCTGGACGACGGAGCGCTCTCCTTCACGATGCGCAGCTACCTCGATCCGGAGGCCGGCGGCGTCACCCTGCAGGCCGACGGGCAGCTGCAGCTGCTGGGCGGCCGCGCGAATCGGCTGGACTGAGGCCCACTCACCCCCAGTCGCTCACCCGCGGCCACTCACCACCAGGCACGGGTGGTCGGGGTGGGGCCGTCCAGCTCCGTGAAACCGGCGTCGACCACCTCCACCCGGCCCGCGTCCGCGGCCCAGCGCGTCGGCTCGACCACCTCGACGCGCAGCCTGAAGTCGTCGCGCTGCCAGCGCTCACGCGTGTCCTGGTCCATCGCCTCCCAGGCCAGCTGGGCGGCATGGGCGCACTGGGCCGCCGCCTTGCCGGTGGTCATCGTGATGTGGGGGTTGACGCCCACCGTCACCAGCGCGTCGGTGGTGCGGCTGGGGTGATGATCGGGCAGTTCGGTCCCCTCCACCTGCAATTTCTTGAGGATCGGGTGGAGCGGGCGCACCGGTCCGGGGACGAAGGCGCGGGCACCGGCCAGGCCGTCCTCGTCGGCGCCGGCCTGTTCGACGGTGACTCCGGGCACCTGCTGCACCTCTGCCCATCGGGTCTCGCCGCGGGCCCGACGCACCAACTTGCGGATCCGCCCGTCGCGCCAGTGGTCCACGGCCTCACGCCACTGGCCCTCGCGCGCCTCGGGGGAGGCGATCAGCGCCACGCAGGCCCTGGCCACCGCTTCACAGGTGTCGACGTGGCTGGCGGGTGCCTTCTTGTCGTAGCGAACGGCAAACTGCATCGCCCAGGGGATGTCGTGGTCCAGGTGCCCGTCTATGGGTGAGGCGTCGCTGTGCGGGGGCTGGTTCTCCATGATCCCCAAGACTAGGACCGGCCGACCACGCCAAGCCGCTGCCGGCCACGCGACGAATGGTCAACGACGGCCGAACAGGCGCGCGAACAGACCGGCTTCCTCCGGCAGTGGCTGCATGTTCGACGACCCCGGGGTGATCCCGATGCGAGGTTCCCCACTGATCCGCTCCAGGAAGTCATCCACCTGGGCGGAGTCATATCCCCGACGCCGCACCACCGGCAGGGTGGCGTGCAGCACCAGGTCGCGGGCGGTGAAGCCGTCGGCCGTGTGCCCCTCCTCCAGGGCCAGGCGCACCTGGTCGAGCAGTTCGTCCACCTCAAGGGGGCTGTACCCCGGCCCTCGGGTCAGGGCGAAGCGAACATCGTCCACATCCTCAACAGTGACGTGCATTCCCGGAGCATAGAGCCGCCCCCGGTCCATCCAGGACGCCCAGCGGGCACCGCCACAGCGTATGAACAGTTATTGAACTGCCCGGCACACCGCTTGCGCCCTGCGGGTGGATTCACGAAGCTGGCCTTTGCAGCGCCTCCCACGGACCACGTCCGCACCCCAGCGCGTCATGTCACCGCACGGTGACGACCCCACACTGGTTCCACCTAGGAGTAGAACATGCCCAAGCACGGACTGGCCCGAGCTGCCGCGACGGGCGTCGCCGCCCTCGCCCTGCTCGCCACCACCACTGGCCCCGCCAATGCCGGCAAGCCGTCGCCGCAGCCCAAGCCCGGCAAGGTGGCGGCCTGTGAGCAGGAGACCACCTCGCTGAACCTGCTGGCCTTCAACGACTTCCACGGCCGCCTGGCCACCAAGAGCCCCGACACGGTCGCCTTCTTCGGCACCGTCGAGGCCGCCCGGCAGGCCGCCGGCGAGCAGAACTCCGTCGTCATCTCCAGCGGAGACAATGTGGGGGCCTCGCTCTTCCCGTCGGCCGTGCAGGACGACAACCCGACCCTCGACATCATCAATGCGATGGACATCGATGCCGCCGCCGTGGGCAACCACGAGCTGGATCGTGGCTGGGACGACTTTGCCGGCCGCATCCAGGAGCGCGCCGACTTCCCCTACCTGGCCGCCAACCTGTACAAGCCGGGCACCCAGGAGTCGGCCGTGCAGCCCTATGAGGTCATCGAGCGCGACGGCCTGCGCATCGGCATCGTCGGCGCCGTGACCGGAGACCTGAAGAGCCTGGTGGGCACCGAGGTCTTCACCAATGTCGATCTGGGTGATCCGGTGCAGGCCGTGAACCGCTACGCCACCGAACTGACCGACGGCGACGAGGCCAATGGCGAGGTGGACGTGGTGCTGGCCAGCTACCACGAGGGCGCGCCCGTCAGCGATCCCGCCAGCCTGGACGAGGCCCTGGAGAACAAGGCCTTCAATGACATCGTCACCGGCACCTCGCCCGAGGTGGCCGCACTGTTCACCTCGCACACCCACCAGAGCTACGCCTGGCAGGCACCGGTGCCCGGCACCGACCGCACCCGCCCCGTGATCCAGTCGGGCAGCTACGGAGCTGCCGTCGGCCAGGTGCAGCTGACCGTGGACAACACCCAGCCCTTCCGCCCCGGCAACAACAAGGGCCGCGGCAAGGGTGCCGTCAAGGATCCCGGCGCGCAGCTGCGCGGCACGGTCTGCGAGGCCACCGCCCAGAACCTGCCGGTCAAGGGCAGCGACGAGGTTCCCGCCCTGGTGGCCCAGTACCCCCGCGTCGCCGAGGTGCAGAAGCTCACCGCCGAGGCGCTGGAGCAGGCCGAGATCATCGGCAGCCGCGTCATCGCCAACAGCAGCGGCGCCGTCACCCGTGGCCTGAAGGCCGACGGCAGCCCCGACAACCGCGCCGTCGAGAGCACCATGAGCAACATGGTGGCCCAGATGTTCTACGACACCCTGAGCAATGGCGACGAGAACTTCATCGGCGTGCAGAACCCGGGTGGCACCCGCGCCGACCTGCCTGCCGGTGACATCAGCTACGCCGCTGCCGCCGCCATCCTGCCCTTCGCCAACACGCTGATGACCACGCAACTGACCGGCGCCCAGGTGAAGACCATGCTCGAGCAGCAGTGGCAGAGCAATGCCGACGGCTCCACCCCGAGCCGCCCTTACCTGCAGCTGGGGCTGAGCAAGAACGTCACCTACACCTACGACGAGTCGCGTCCCGCCGGTGATCGCATCACCTCGATCGCGGTCAACGGCCAGCCGATCGATCCCGCCGCGCTGTACACCATCGGCTCGGGCAACTTCCTGATCACCGGTGGCGACAACTTCCACGTGCTCGCCGACGGGCAGAACACCCGCGACACCGGCGCCAGCGACCTGGCCGCCTGGGTGGACTGGCTGCAGACCCAGCAGAACATCTCGCCGAGCTTCGCCCGCGGCGCCGTCAGCGTCAAGGAGACCCCGAGCACGCTGACCGCCGGCCAGGCCACCACCTTCACCGTCGGCGCCCCGCAGGGTGCCTTGCAGCTGGACACGCTGGACATGAAGTCGGCCGATGCCGTGGCCAACACCCAGCTGGTGGCCAGCATCGGTGACGTGCAGGTGGGCACGGCGACCGTTGCCGACGGCAAGGCCACCATCACGGTGACCGTGCCCGACAGCGTCGCCAAGGGAGCCGCCATGCTCACGCTGAAGGCCGCCCCGTCCGGCACCGTGGTGAGCATCCCGGTCACCATCGCCTGATCAGCAACAACGCCTGGGCATCGGTTCGGCCCGGGAAACCGTGTGTTTTCCGGGGCCGAACCGCGTTTGGGGCCCTCGCCTCGCAGACCGCGGAGCAGCAGCGGACCAGGTGGGGGCCTCGAAAGTGCTGGGGATGGCCGCTCGCAACCTACCGCCTGCGAAGTACGGCGTAGTACACCTCGCGCATGGGTGAAGAGCTCACATGGGACAACGGGACGGCGCGCCTGCGCGCCGAGTCCGAGCAGACACAAGACCTTGACTACCCGAGTGACGCAAAGGTGGCTCGCCCCAACCGGGCCAAGGTCTCCTCGGCGCCTCAGCGCCGAGGAGCAGGCCCGGATCGAAGCAGTCGCCCAAGCGCGCCACCTGCCCACATCCACGCTGGTGCCTTCCTGGATCCTCGACCGGCTGGACGAAGAGAAGATCGGCTGACTCGCCTCACCCGGAGGTCAAGGATTGAAGCGGACGAATGCGCGACCGGGCGTGGCCGCTCCCAGCTGGGTGAATCCGATGGCCTCATAGAAGGCCTTCTGGCCGGGTTCCTCATCAGTGATCAGCACATGCTGACGAACACCCTCGTAGGGGGCGAAGGCCATGTGGACCAGTGCTTGACCGAGCCCTTGCCTGCGCGCATCTGGGTGGACCAGGACGTCTTGCAGGTAGCAGATCGTGGCGCCGTCACCAATGATGCGGGCCAAACCCACGAGCTGACCATCCCGGTGTGCGAGGACAACCCTGAGAGATTTCCGAAGACCCTCGAACAGTGAGTCGAGATGATCCGTGTAGGCGGTCCAGCCGACACTGTTGTAGAGGTCGATGATGCCTGTCTCGTCAAGAGGGGTGCTGTTCGACCAGGTGGAGATCTTCACGTCAGGCATGTCCACAAGCTACCAGCGGTACTACGAGATCAGACCCCGCGAATGTCCGTGTGACAGAAGTCCTGACCTTTGTACAACAGGGGCTCACCACAGGCCTTGGCGGCCGCATAGGTGATGCAGTCCCCGAAGTTGAGCCGGGCCGGGTGCCCCGAACCCCGCCCGAAGTCCCGGAAGGCATCGCGCGCCAGCTTCGCCTGGGCCGCATCGAAGGGCAGGACCTCCACGTCGAGCTGCTGCATCAGGCTGTCCAGGGCTCTGGACAGGACGGGATTGGCGGCACCGTCAATGACCATCCCCAGCTCCAGCAAGGTGGGGGCGGCAATGCACACCCTGGCCGCCGAGGCCATCAACTCGACGAACTGGGCCCGCTCCGGCTCCCCACTCAGCACGGCCACGACGGCCGACGTGTCGAGAATCATGCGGGGAGACCTGACTCGTCGTACATCTCATCCATGGTGCGCTGCATCCTCAGGCGCTGGGCATCATCCACTGACCCGTCGACCAGATCCAGCGTCCGCCACACCAGATCCAGCCGGGTGCTGCGCGGGACCGCATTGCGGTGCGCGATCAGCTCCCGCAGGGCTGTCTCGATGGCGCCGGTCTGGGAGTAGCCCGTCAGCCGTGAGGCTTCGCGAACAAGCTCGAGCACCTGCTCATTCTTGATGTTGATGGCCATGCGGGTACCCTAGCAGACATTACGGGTACCTCGGGTGCCTCGAATCATCCCAGCCCGCAGCACGCCCAGGATGCCGGCAGCCACCAGCGCAACCCCGCAGACTGCGCTGGCCAGGCGATCGGGCCACGGCAGAATGTGCGGACGAGTGAACATGCCCAGCACGAAGGGCTCTGCGAGGGCCCCCGCCGGCACCACCAACCGGGCCACCAGGCCAACCCGACCGGCTCGATGCGCCAGGGCACCAATCGGACCCAGCAGTGCGCAGACCAGGCCCATCACGAACCAGGATCCGTTCTCCCGCCAGATGCTGGGCTCGAAGACACCGACCAGCTGGCCCGTCGCGTAGTGCACCACCAGTGCCAGCTCCGCCGAGAGCACCCCGGCCAGCGCCGCGGGCAAGGGGCGACGCACCAGCCACCCGGCGAGGATCGGCAGCCCCGCCCAGATGGTCCCCGAGTTCAACAGCATGCTCACACTCATCCGCGCAGCCTTGAGGACATTGGCCTGCCCCGACATCTGCGCGTCGGTGGTGATGTTGCTCGCCAGCGACGCCCACGCCACCACGACACTGACGATGACCACACGGGTCCACCCGGATCTCTGCATGCCCTCGACGCTAGGCCGAGCGGCCAGCCCGGCGCATCACCCCAGGGTTCCGGCCTCCTCCCACCCCAGGCCATGGGCCTCGACGGGCTCGGCCACCGTGGGTGGTCTGGGCGGCCGTGACCCTGGTCACCAAGGATCGGTCAGTAGACCTCCACCTGGCTGAGCCGGCAGGGGGCGGTGGCCACCAGGCGCAGCCCGTCGATGGGCTCCGAACCCACCAGGTAGGCGGCCGTCTGGTCCGGGTGGGGGGTGGAGCGGGTGACCACCCCGGCATCCGCCCAGCCACCGTCGCGACGGACCTCGATGCACAAGCCGGGTGCGGCGGAATCGGGGCTGGTCAGGGTCAGGTACAGCGGGGTGAAGGACTGCTCCCAGGTGAAGCTGACCACGTCACCGGCAGACAACTCGGCATGCTTCTCGCCCCGGTCGTCAACCAGGCACTCGGGGCCGTCGTAGCTGGCCGCCGGGGTGCGGTCCGGCTGCCAGCGGCGGGCCTGTCCGGTGGCCGTCGACGCACTCCACGGGCGTGTTCCGGCACCCCAGCTGGACGGTTCGGGGCCCAGCTCGAACTCCAGCAGCGCGTCACCGCGCACCATCTCCGCGGGAATGGTGACGGCATTCCACGGCTCCCCGTTGACGCGCAGCGCCTGGATGTAGCGATGCTCGATGCCCGTCGCACGGATCTCCAGCCGGGTGCCGTCGGTGCGGTTCCAGGCCAGCTTCGCGAACAGCGGCGCCGTGATCGCCAGCTCTCCCCCACCGACGAACAGCGGATAGAGGCCCATCGCCAGCAGCAGCCAGTAGCCGCTCATCTCGCCGTTGTCCTCGTCGCCCGGGTAGCCTTGGCCGATCTCGGAGCCGACGAACTTCTTGTCCAGCAGCTCGCGGGTCAGCCACTGCGTCTTGTGCGGCTGCCCGGCGAACAGGTACATGAACGGAATGTGGTGCGCCGGCTGGTTGCTGATGGCCAGCTGCCCGATGCCATCGGCCTGCGCCTCGTTCATCTCCTGCGTGTTGTAGGTGTAGCTGCCCCACATCGACGGCCGGGTCACCGCCGGGGTGGCCAGCATCTCGTCGAGCTTGGCGGTCAGGGCGTGTTCACCACCGAGCAGGCGAGCCAACCCAGCGCCGTCGTGCGGCGCGTGGAAGGCCTGCCCCCACGCATTCGTCTCGGTGTAGTCGTGGCCCCACACCCGGGGGTCGAACTGGCCCGGATCGCACCGGAAGCTGCCGTCGGGGCGGCGCCCCTGGTAGAAACCGACCCGCGGATCGAACATCTGGGAGTGCACCAGCCCGCGGTTGGCGAACCAGGCCTCGTTGGCCTCGAATTCCTCCGCCCGCTCGGCCAGCCCCGGCTCACCGGCACGCGCACGGGCCGCAAGCCGGCCCGACCACAGCGAGATCGCCGCGTCGCAGGAGGCATTGTCCATGGTCCAGGCCAGGCCCTCCTCCGTGTCGGTGTCCACCCAGCCGACGAAACGTGCCCTGCCGATGCCCTTGCGCCCGGTGAGCTCGTCGCCGGAGGGGCCCGTGGCATTGCGCAGCGCTGAGTCGTAGGCGTCCAGCTCGTCGACGGCCCGCAGGGTGCGCTGCAGCGAGGCGTCGGCGAAGATCGCATCCGAGCTGGTGCCCGGCATGCAGTCCACATATCCCGGCGCCGACCAGCGGGCCATCCACCCGCCGTCGCGGTACTGCTGCAGGATTCCCGACAGCAGCTCGGGGGCCAGTTCCGGTGTCAGCAGCGAGTACAGCGGCCAGCAGGTACGGAAGGTGTCCCAGTAGCCGTTGTTGACGCTGAGCTGACCGTCGACCACCTCACAGCCGGTGCGCTCCGGGGTGTGCGTCGCGGCCTTGCGGAAGGGTGAGGCGTAGGCCCAGTGCCACCCCTCGACGCTGCCGTCGGCCACCGGCTCGTGGTGGTCATTGGGCCAGGAGTACAGACTCGCCAGGTTCGACCAGGCCGTG